>NZ_JBBCVW010000017.1:0-102696 GCF_037146215.1 Microbacterium sp. MMO-56 | reverse complement strand
ACACCAGCCTCGGTAACCTCAGCCCCGCCGACTATGAAGCCCTTCACACCGCCGCAGAAATCGCGGCATGATCAACACACAAGAACCGTCCGGGAAACCGGGTCAGGCTCCCTCTGCATGAGGACCCGGTGAACGGGTGGGAGCGGCACAAGGTGACGGTGTATGAGTCGGCTCAGTACACGCCCGCGAGGATCGCGGAGGTTCGGGCGGCTCTGGGGTCGTTCACGTTCGCGTCGGATTACGAATGCGAGTTCGGGGACACGGACTCGCAACTGTTCGGCACCGAGATGGTGCGCGCGGCGTTCTCGCCGCTGGTGAAGCGATTGGAGTTGCCGTGAGTTCGTACACGGTGGGTTTGGACCTCGGGCAGGGGCAGGACTTCTCTGCCCTGGTGGTGGTGGAGCGGGTGCTGGTGTTGCCGCCGCTGGTGAGCGTGGGCGCGTTCTGGCGGGCACCGCAACTGGTGGGCCCGTCGATCCGGGAGGAGCGGCATGTGCGGCATCTGCGGCGCTGGGAACTGGGGACCCCGTATCCGGTGATCGTGGACGACGTGGCGACGATGATGCGCGCGGACGCCATGCGGGACGCGGTGCTGTTCATCGACCGGACAGGCGTGGGCCGGGCGGTGTTCGACATGTTCGTGGAGGCGTGGCAGGCGGAGGAGTTCGGCGCGTCGTATCCGCTGGGCGTGACGATCACGGCGGGGGCGAAGCGGAACGGCATGCACGTCCCGAAATCTGACCTTCTCGCGGCGATCCAGGTTCCCTTCCAGCAGGGCACTCTGCGGGTCGCGGACGGGCTGGCGCTGGGGCCGGTGCTGGAGCGCGAACTGGTGTCGTTCCGGCAGAAGATCAGCGACTCCGGGCGGGATTCGTTCGACGTTCAACGGCGTGCCGGTGAGGGGCACGGCGACCTGGTGACGGCGCTGTCTCTGGCGCTGTTCCAGGACAACACAATCTCTCGGCCGGAAGTGGTCGAGAACACCGATGCTCTGAAGGGGGCACTGTAATGACTGACGATGTGAAGGACGACGACCTGGCGGCGCTCCCTGCGGAGCGGCTGGCGGAGATGCTCCGCGAGAAGCGGCGCGCGGAGGCCACGGTGCGGTCCCGGCTCCGTGAGGTCGAGACGGAGCGGGATGCGCTGTCGGAGCGGGTGACGGCGTGGCAGGGTGACCGGTTCGCGGCGCTGGCGAAGGACGGCCGCGTGGTGGAGTCGGCGGTGAAAGACGTGGCCGCGCTGGTGCCGCTGGAGTCGGTGCTGGACGACGCGGGCCTGGTGGACGCGGAGAAGGTGTCGGAGGCGCTGATCGCTCTGCGGCAGGAGCGCCCGCACCTGTTCCAGCGTGTGGGGGCGTCGGGGCCGGATTCGTTCGGCGGCGCTCAGGGCGTCCCTCAGTCCGTGTCGTGGTCGGACGTGCTCCGGTAGGGCTGGGCGGCGCTGTGCGCCGATCTGAGCGGGTTTCGTGGCCTGGCGGGGTGATTGGTCGTCCTGCCGGGCCACGCGCTTAGATTCGATTCTGACGCGCCGGGGCGGCATCCAATGTCGCACTTGTGTCTGAACGGCCGTACACTGGTGGCGTGCCCTTGCGGCACGTTCTGACGCCCCTTGCGGGCAGACGAGAACTCATCGTTTCTCTCTGCTCTGGAAGGGGCTTTCTCGTGACTCTGTTCACCACCACCGACGACGTGAAGGGCATCAGCCCGGACGCCATCTCGACCCTCATCACGCTCCCCGTGGAGCGTCAGTCGGTCGCCGCTCAGGTCGCCACCGTCATCCCGACGAACGCAACCCGCACGCACATTCCGCTGGTCACCGCGGACCCTTCGGCCGCGTGGGTCGCGGAGGGCGCGGAAATCACCGCGTCGGACCCGACGCTGGACGACGTGATCGTGACCCCGGCGAAGATCGCGGGCCTGACGATCATCACGAACGAACTCGCCGCCGACACCAGCCCCGCCGCCGCGGGCATCGTCGGGGACGGCCTCTCGCGGGATATCGCCCGCAAGATCGACTCGGCGTTCTTCGGCTCGAAGGGTGCCAGCCCGGTCCAGCCCGCGGGCCTGGAGGACCTGGTGGGCGTCTCGGCCGTGGATGCCGGTGCGGACTGGGCGAACCTCGACCCGTTCGCCGCCGCGCTCGCGAACGCGGAGGGCTTCGGCCTGGCGGTGGATTCGTTCGTCGCGAACCCGGCCGACGCGCTGATCCTCGCGACTCTGAAGGAGTCCACGACCAGCCAGCGCCCGCTCCTGACCCCGGACCCCACCCAGCCGTCGAAGCGCCTCATTCAGGGCGTGCCGCTGTTCGTCTCCTCGGCCGTGACGCCGGGCACCGTGTGGGGCATCCCGAAGGTGCGGGCGATCCTGGTGCGCCGGAACGACGTGGACCTGGCCGTGGACCGCTCCGCGTACTTCACCAGCGACCGCACGGCGATCCGCGCGACCATGCGCGTGTCGTTCGCGTTCCCGCACGCGGCCGCGATTCAGAAGATCAGCCTGGGCGACTGATCTGCAAGCCTCCGCGCCCACACCCCCTCGGGTAGCGGATGGGAAATGAGGGGCCGGGCGGTCGTTGACGTTCGGCCCCTCTCTCGTGCGCTCAGTCGAACAGGCGCGACTCCCCCGGCGTCAGGTCGCGGTGGTGGCCGTTCGGGCACAGCCATTCGTCGTACTCGGTGCGGTCCCATCCGGGCGCGCGCTTCGGGCGGCGGTCGTCGGGCTTCACGCTGAGGCTCATGGGCTGGTCGCACTGTGTGCACGGGACGGTGTAGGGCATGCGCTCATCCTCGCGGGTGTGTGGATTCGTGTGTGGAATCCACACGCGGGAGGCCCCGGAACAGGCCGGGATGGAACGGGACGAGTCCCCGCCTGGAGCCCGTATTCACGGGGCAGACGGGGACTCGCCGGGATGGGGTGGGATGCCGTTTCCCTCTTTCACACGGAAGAGGTCATCAGTTCGAGTCTGGTATCGCCCACCAAGAGAGGCCCGGAATCACGCGAGTATCGCGGATGCCGGGCCCCTGTCGTCGGCCGATCGATCCGAGCGTGCGCGGCCGCGCGCGTCGTCACTCGAAGATGTCGCCGAACGACACGAAGTCCCACGCGTCACCGCGGGCGACGTTCTGGGACTACGTGGGATCGGGCGTCGCCCTCGCGGGCGCGGCGATCATCATCTTCGCGCCCGTCGTCCAGCGGGCCGCCTCCGAGTGATCCGAGGGCCGCCTACAGCTCGCTGACCCACCCGTACCGGCGCTGCAGCGCCTCGGCCACCGATACGAAGCGGGCCCGATCGAGGACGGCCGCCTCCCGGCGCATCCCTCGGCGATGCACGCTGTACAGCTGGTCGACGTCGATCCAGGACGGCCTGCCCCGTGAATCCCACGCGCCGGGTCCGATCGCGAGGAAGTCGCGATCTCCGTCGTGCGCTTTGCTGGTCAGACGCACCGCGAACACACGGTCCTCGCTCTGCCGCCCGATGACCAGGACGGGCCGGTCCTTGCCGCGGCCGTCGTTCTCGGCATACGGAACCCAGGTCCACACGACCTCGCCCGCGTCGGGATCTCCGTCCCGCTGCGGTGCGTAGGCGATGCGCAGGCCGGTCCGACCCGGTGCGGCGATCTCGCGCGTCGCCGTCTCGCCGGAGCGACCGGGGGTCGCGGCGTCCGTGTGTCCCGCAGGAGCCGACGACTGCCGGTGTCCCGCCGTCGACCGCTTCTCCACCGACGCAGGAGAGCCCGCGAGTGCCGTGACGATCCGTCTGATGAAGCCGTAGACACGTCCACGCTGTCCGGGTGCCGCCATCGCGCCAGCCTACCGGGCACGGCCGCGACGGACGCACGGCGAAGGGCGCCGGACCGGAGCCCGACGCCCTTCGCATGGCGATGATCAGTCGACGAGCGCGTAGCCCTCTTCACCGTGGACGACGGTGTCGATGCCGGCGATCTCGTCCTCGTTCTTGACGCGGAAGCCGATCGTCTTCTCGATGATCAGACCGAGGACGTAGGCGACGACGAACGAGAAGATCAGGACCGCGAAGGCGGCGATCGCCTGAACCACGAGCTGCTCGATGCCGCCGCCGACGAACAGGCCGGTGTCGGTCGCGAAGAAGCCGAGGTACAGCGTTCCGATGAGGCCGCCGACGAGGTGGACGCCGACCACGTCGAGCGAGTCGTCGTAGCCGAGCTTCCACTTGAGCTCGATCGACAGCGCGCAGACGGCACCGGCGATGACGCCGAGCAGGAGCGCCCAGCCCGGAGCGAGGTTCGCGCAGGACGGCGTGATGGCGACCAGACCGGCGACGGCGCCCGAGGCGGCTCCGACGGAGGTCGACTTGCCGTCCTTGAACTTCTCGACCACGACCCAGCCGATGATGGCCGCAGCCGTCGCGCCGAGCGTGTTGATGATGATGAGTCCGACGTGCGAGTCGGGAGTGCCGAGCAGTCCGGCGGTGCCCTCGGCGCCGGCGTTGAAGCCGAACCAGCCGAACCACAGGATCGCGGCGCCGAGCATCACCAGCGGCACGTTGTGCGGCTTGTGGATGCCCTTCTGGAAGCCGACGCGCTTGCCCAGCACCAGGGCCAGAGCCAGAGCGGCTGCACCGGCGTTGATGTGCACCGCGGTACCACCGGCGTAGTCGATGACGGACACGCCGTCGAAGCCGAGCGACTCGCCGAGCTTCATGATCCAGCCACCGCCCCAGACCCAGGCGGCGACGGGGAAGTAGACGAGGGTCGCCCAGATGCCCGTGAAGATCATCCACGAGCCGAACTTCGCGCGGTCGGCGATGGCGCCCGAGATCAGCGCGACGGTGATGATCGCGAAGGTCGCGCCGTACGTGGCCGACACGAGCGTGTCACTGTCGGCGGCGGCCAGACCGAAGTCGGAGAAGGGGTTTCCGGCGAGGAAGGAGGGGCTGTCACCGATCGCGGCCATGTTGAACCCGTACAGGATCCAGAGCACGCCGACCAGGCCCATCGCACCGAAGCTCAGCATCATCATGCTGACGACGCTCTTCGCCTTGACGAGGCCGCCGTAGAAGAACGCCACGCCCGGCGTCATAAAGAGTACGAGGGCTGCCGCGGCGACAGACCACGCGAGGTTTCCGCTGTCCATGAAGGTCCTCATTCAGGGTTGTGTGACTCAGTTACCCCTCCCCTGCAGCGTTTCGGGTCGCAGCGGTCCGGGCGATCCCCAGTGTGACCACGCGCGGTTTCCTGCGACATGCGTGTCGTGTTTCGGGGCCGTTACATACCCGGCGCGTATGTGAACATCACGTTTCGCGGACGGCCGGCGCGGGCACCTCGCCCCGTCAGGAGTGCGTCAGCGCGTTCAGACGCGAGATCGCACGCAGGTACTTCTTGCGATATCCGCCCGCGAGCATCTCGGGCGCGAACACGGCGTCCAGCGGCGCGCCGGTGGCGCGCACCGGGATCTGCGCGTCGTACGCCCGATCGACGAACGCGACGAAGCGCAGCGCGGCGGACTGGTCGTCGAGGGTGGCGACATCGCGCAGGCCGATCGTCTGCACGCCGTCGATGAGGCGGATGTACCGCGACGGATGCACCGCCGCGAGATGTGCGATGAGCGCGGCGAAGGCGTCATCGGACGTCGTCCCGCGCGCCGCGGCATCCGTCAGAGCCTCGGCGTACGCCGCCTCGTCGAGGGCGATCGCGTGACCGTCGATGGCGCGCTGCCGGTAGTCCGTGCCGTCGATGCGCAGCGTCTGGAAGCTCGCCGCCATCGCGTGGATCTCGCGCAGGAAGTCCTGAGCCGCGAACCGGCCTTCGCCGAGCGCGTTCGGCGGCGTGTTGGAGGTCGCGGCCAGGCGCGTCCCGGTCGGCACGAGCTCACCGATCAGGCGGGTCATGACCATCGTGTCGCCCGGGTCGTCCAGCTCGAACTCGTCGATGCACAGGAGGTCCGCGCCGCGGAAGAGCTCGACCGTCTTCTGATAGCCCAGCGCGCCGACGAGCGCGGTGTACTCGATGAACGAGCCGAAGTACTTCCGGCGTGCGGGCATCGCGTGGTAGATCGACGCGAGCAGGTGGGTCTTTCCGACGCCGAACCCGCCGTCGAGGTAGACGCCGGGCTTCATCTCCGGCGCCTTCTTCGCCCGGCGGAACAGGCCGCCGCGCTCAGCGGGCGCCCCTCCCCTGCTGAAGGTGATGAGGAAGTCCTTCGCCTCCTGCTGCGAGGGATAGGCGGGGTCGGCCCGGTACGTGTCGAACGTCGCTCCGTCGAACTGCGGCGGCGGGACGAGTGCGGCGACCATCTCCGCCCCGGAGACCTGCGGGGAGCGCTCGGTCAGGTGCACGACGGATGTCACGGAGCAGCCTCCTCGGCGGGCGCGAGGTCGAGTCGGCGCACCCAGTCACGGATCGCGTGGGTCCAGCGCTCCTGGTCGTAGTTCCACAGCTTCGTGTGCCGCGCGGTCGTGAACACCTGCAGCTCGACGAGGTCGGGGCGGGCCTCGGCGAGGCGATGCGACGCCGTGGACGGCACGAAGCCGTCGTCGTCGCTGTGGAGGATGAGGACGGGATGGCGCAGCTCCCCCGCGCGCGCCACGAGATCCAGTCGGTCGAACGGGATGCCGCCGCCGGACCGCGTCGCCGGTGCCGTCCAGTCGGCGCGCAGCGTCTCGATGGCGAGCCCCGTGACCGGCGCCGGCAGACCCAGCGCCCGCCCCTGGTAGGTGAGCACGGTCCGCCAGTCGACGACCGGCGACTCGAGGACGAGGCCTGCGATGCGCTCGCGGTGCGCCGAGCCCAGCGCGACCTGCAGGGCGATCGCGCCGCCCATCGACCATCCCATCAGCAGGACGCGCTCCGCGCCGTGCCGCAGGGCCCAGCCGATCGCCGCGTCCACATCGCGCCATTCCGTGGCGCCGAGGGCGTAGCTGCCGGTCCGGGTCCGCGGGGCGTCGCCGTCGTTGCGGTACGCCACGACGAGCGACGTGATCCCGAGCGCGTGGAACACCGGGACCGCCCGCAGGCACTCCGCGCGCGTCGTGCCGCGCCCGTGGATCTGGATGACCCACGTCCCGCTGGCGGCCGCGTCCGGGTCGACGGGGAACAGCCATGCCGGGCAGGGCCCGATGGCCGCGTGCACGACCTCACGGGTGAAGGGCAGATGCAGCTCCTCCGGACGGGGGAAGTACCAGCCGCTGAAGGCCGCCTCCGCCGCCAGGTGCATGTCGCCGCCGACCTCGGTGAGGAGCTTCCGCTTCACGCTGACGGCATCGCTGGACAGGACGGAGCCGATCTTGACGTAGTCCGTCGCCCCCGTCGTGAACAGGCCGTACCGACCGGGCAACGACGTGTCCGGGGTCCGCGCGAGAGTGATCGTCTGGGCCGCGACATCGACGTCGAGGATGCGGGTGTCGGCTGCGCGCGCGGCGGGCATGACGACACGGCGCGCGACGCGGAGGGTCAGGATCGCCAACCCCGCAGTGACGGCGAACAAGGCGGACGCGAGCGCCAGGATGACCGCGCGGAGCACCGCCGCGGAGCCGATTCGTGAGTCGCCGACGGCGGCGCGCCTGGATGCCTTCATCGTCCCCACATCCTAGTCTGACGACGTGGATGCACCCCGTCCCCCGGCCGGACCCCCGACGTTCGCCGAGGTCTCCGATACGCTGCGCGCGATGACGTTCCGCTCCGATTTCACGGTGCGCGAGATCCCGGCTCCGGGATCCCTGGCGCCGGAAGCCTTCGCCGTGGCAGGCGACGTGCGCCCGGACGCCGACGGAGCGTCGTCCGACTACGGCACGGGCCGGCTCATCCTCTTGCACGACCCCTCGGAGCCGGACGCATGGGACGGCGCGTGGCGGATCGTGTGCTTCGCGCAGGCGCCGCTGGAACCGGAGATCGGCACGGATCCGCTCCTCGCCGATGTAGCGTGGTCGTGGCTGCTCGACGCGCTCGAGGCGCGCGGCGCCGCGTTCCACTCCGCGTCGGGCACTGCCACGAAGACGCTCTCCAAGGGCTTCGGTAGCCTCGCCGGCGACGGCGACGGCGCACAGATAGAGCTGCGCGCGTCGTGGTCCCCCGAGGGCTCGCTCACCGCCCATCTCGACGCGTGGGCAGAATTGGTATGCATGCTGGCGGGACTGCCGCCGGGGTCGGAAGGAATCGCCGTGTTCGGAGCTCAGAGGAAGTCGCGTGGCTGAGTACGTCGTCGTCGCGGATATCGAAGGGCTCGAGGACGCCGCCCGTACTCTCGCCGCGGGCTCCGGACCGGTCGCCGTGGACGTGGAGCGCGCCTCCGGCTTCCGCTATTCGCAGCGCGCCTATCTGGTGCAGGTCTTCCGGCGCGACGCCGGGGTGTTCCTCTTCGACCCGCCGGCGATCGGCGACATGAGCGCGCTCCAGGCGGCGATCGGTGACGAGGAGTGGATCCTGCACGCGGCGAGCCAGGACCTTCCCTCACTGCGGGAGCTCCACCTCGAGCCGCCCTCGTTCTTCGACACCGAGCTCGCGGCGCGGCTGCTCGGCCACGAGCGCGTCGGACTCGGCGCCGTGGTCGAGGACGCGCTCGGGATCACCCTCGCCAAGGCGCACTCGGCGGCCGACTGGTCCACCCGCCCCCTGCCCCAACCGTGGCTGGAGTACGCGGCGCTCGACGTCCTCCACCTCGTCGACGTGTACGAGGTCCTCGTGCGGGAGCTCGCCGAGCAGGGCAAGTCGGAGTACGCCGCGCAGGAGTTCGAGACCGTGCGCACGCGCCCCGACAAGCCGCCGCGCGAAGAGCCGTGGCGTCGCTTGAGCGGGCTGCACACCGTCCGCGGCCGCCGGGCGCTGGCGATCGCCCGGTCGCTCTGGCAGGCGCGGGAGGACTACGCCCGGGAGCAGGACATCGCGCCCGGTCGCCTGGTGCCCGATCGATCGCTGGTGGCCGCGGTGCTGGCCAATCCGGCGAGCAAGCAGGATCTGTCGCGGGTGCGGGAGTTCACCGGCCGCGCCAGCCGCACTCAGCTCGACCGCTGGTGGGCCGCCATCGAGGCGGGCCGCAACGATCCGGCGCTGCCCGTCGAACGGGTGCCGGGCGACGGGATGCCGCCCGTGCGCGCGTGGGCCGATCGCAATCCCGCCGCCGACGCACGGCTGAAGGCATCGCGCCCCGTCGTCGAACACCTCGCGGGCGAGCTGCACATGCCGATCGAGAACCTCCTGACGCCCGACACGCTCCGCCGAGTCGCCTGGGCCCCGCCCGCCGAGATCGACGCCGCATCCGTCGGCGAAGCCCTCGCCGCGCACGGGGCTCGACCGTGGCAGATCGAGATCGCCGCGCCGGGGATCGCCGAGGCGTTTGTCGGATCCGTGCAGGAGGATCGGGACGCGTCGTCCGACGCCTCGTAGGATCGAGCCAATCGGTCCCGCGAGACTCAGTCTCACGTTACGCTGTACTCAATCCCATAATCACTGGAGCTCTGGAGGCAGTGTGGCCGAGATCTCGGATGTCTACTTCATCGACGGCGTGCGCACCCCGTTCGGTCGCGCGGGCGAGAAGGGCATGTACTGGAACACCCGCGCCGATGATCTCGCCGTCAAGGCGACCATCGGTCTCATGGAACGCAACCCCGGCGTCCCGGCCGACCGTGTCGACGACGTCGCGATCGCCGCGACCAGCCAGACCGGCGAGCAGGGCCTGACCCTGGGCCGTTCGGTCGCGATCCTCGCCGGGCTTCCCCAGACCGTGCCCGGCTTCGCGATCGACCGCATGTGCGCGGGCGCGATGACGAGCGTCGCGATGATGGGCGCCTCGATCGGCAGCGGCATGTACGACATCGCGCTCGCCGGCGGCGTGGAGCACATGGGCCACTATCCGATCGGAGGGAACGCCGACCCCAACCCCCGGTTCGTCGCCGAGCGGATGGTGGACCCGGGCGCCCTCAACATGGGCGTGACCGCCGAGCGCATCTTCGACCGCTTCCCGCAGCTGACCAAGGAGCGCAGCGACCGCTTCGGCATGCTGAGCCAGCACAAAGCCCAGGCCGCGTACGACGCGGGCCGGTTCCAGCCGGACCTCGTCCCCGTCGCGATCAAGGACGCCGAGGGCGGTTGGGGCCTCGCGACCGAGGACGAGGGCCGCCGCCCGCAGACCACGATGGACGACCTCGCCGCGCTGAAGACCCCGTTCCGCCCGCACGGCCGCGTGACCGCCGGCACCTCGTCGCCGCTCACCGACGGGGCGACGATCTCGCTCCTGGCCGGGCGCTCGGCGGTCCGCGAGCTGGGACTTTCCCCCAAGATGCGGATGGTCTCGTTCGCGTTCGCGGGCGTGCAGCCCGAGATCATGGGCATCGGCCCCATCCCCTCCACCGAGAAGGCGCTCACGAAGGCCGGCCTGACCATCGGCGACATCGGCCTGTTCGAGCTCAACGAGGCGTTCGCCGTCCAGGTGCTGTCGCTCCTCGACCACTTCGGCATCGCCGACGACGACCCTCGCGTCAATCAGTGGGGAGGAGCCATCGCGCTCGGCCACCCCCTGGCCGCATCCGGCGTCCGCCTCATGATCCAGCTCGCCGCCCAGTTCAAGGAGCGCCCCGACGTGCGCTACGGGCTCACGGCCATGTGCGTGGGACTCGGACAGGGCGGATCGGTCATCTGGGAGAACCCCCACTACGACGGCAAGAAGAAGAAGTGAGAGGCGGCGCCATGACGAACTACGACGAGATCGACTTCTCCCCGCTGACCGCCCTCACCGACGGCGAGGTGATCACCCACGCACGCGTGCGCGACGTCACCCTCCCCTCGGGGCGCATCCTCGCGCTGATCACGCTCGACAACGGACGCGACCACACGCGGCCGAACACGCTGGGGCCCGCCACGATGACGGCGCTCGGCGAGACCCTCGACGACCTCGCGCGGCGTGCCTCCGCCGGCGAGATCCATGCGGTCGGCATCACCGGCAAGCAGTACATCCTCGCCGCCGGCGCGGATCTGTCGGACATCACCCGTGTCGGGTCGAAGGACAACGCGCGCCTGGTCGCACAGCTCGGCCACAAGGTGTTCGGCAAGCTCGGATCGCTCGGCGTGCCCAGCTTCGCCTTCGTCAACGGGCTCGCCCTCGGCGGCGGACTGGAGATCGCCCTGAACTCCGACTACCGCACCGTCGACGCGTCCGCCGCGGCGATCGCGCTGCCCGAGGTGTTCCTCGGCATCATCCCCGGATGGGGCGGTGCGTATCTGCTGCCGAACCTCATCGGGATCGAGAACGCGCTCGAGGTCGTGATCTCCAACCCGCTGAAGCAGAACCGGATGCTCAAGCCCCAGCAGGCGTTCGACCTCGGCATCATGGACGTGATCTTCCCGGCGGCGACCTTCCTGGAGCGCTCCCTCGCGTGGGCCGACGGCGTCCTGTCCGGCGCCGTGAAGGTGGAGCGCAAGAACGTCCCGGGCAAGATCGAGCGCACCATCAAGTGGCCCGTCGCCGTCAAGATGGCGCGGGGCATGCTTGAGTCGAAGATCGGAACGATCCCGCGCTCCCCCTACGTCGCCCTCGATCTGCTGGACAAGGCACGCGGCGGGACGAAGGAGGAGGGGTTCGCACGCGAGGACGAGGCCCTCGCCGACCTCGTGACCGGCGATCAGTTCGCCGCATCGATGTACGCCTTCGACCTCGTGCAGAAGCGCGCGAAGCGGCCCGTCGGCGCCCCCGACAAGGCGCTCGCCAAGAAGGTGACCAAGGTCGGCATCATCGGCGCCGGTCTCATGGCGAGCCAGTTCGCCCTCCTGTTCGTCCGGAAACTCCAGGTTCCGGTGCTCATCACCGACCTCGACCAGGCGCGCGTCGACAAGGGCGTCGCGTACATCCACGACGAGATCGGCGCCCTCGAGGCGAAGGGCCGGCTCGACGCCGACAGCGCGAACAGGCTGCGCGCTCTCGTGACGGGGACGACGGACAAGAGCCTGTACGCCGATTGTGACTTCGTCATCGAGGCGGTGTTCGAGGAGGTCGGCGTCAAGCAGGCCGTGTTCGGCGAGATCGAGCAGATCGTCTCCGAGGACGCCATCCTCGCGACCAACACGTCGTCGCTGTCGGTCGCGGAGATCGGATCGAAGCTCGCCCATCCCGAGCGTCTCGTCGGGTTCCACTTCTTCAACCCGGTGGCCGTCATGCCGCTCATCGAGATCGTGAGGACGGATCACACGACGGATGCGGCGCTGTCGACCGCCTTCGTGGTCGCGAAGGGCCTCGGCAAGAACGCGGTGCTGACCGCGGACGCGCCCGGGTTCGTCGTCAACCGCCTGCTGGCCAAGGTGATGGGCGAAGCCGCTCGGGCGGTCTACGAGGGGACGCCCGTCGCGGACGTCGAGAAGGCATTCGGTCCGCTCGGCCTGCCGATGGGTCCCTTCCAGCTGATCGACCTCGTCGGCTGGAAGGTCGCCGCACACGTCCAGGACACGATGGTGCACGCCTTCCCCGATCGCTTCTACGCCAACGAGAACTTCCACGCCCTCGCGGAGCTCCCGCAGGTCGTCGAGAAGGACAAGGGCGGTCGCGTGACCGGGTTCACCAAGGCCGCCGAGAAGGCGCTCAAGGGTCAGGTCGGCTCGTCCCCGGCATCCGCCGACACGATCCTGCGCCGCGTGCAGGATGGGCTGGCGCAGGAGATCAGGCTGATGCTCGACGAGGGCGTCGTGCCCGAGGTCGAGGACATCGACCTGTGCCTCATCCTCGGTGCGGGCTGGCCCTTCATCGACGGCGGGGCATCGCCGTACCTCGATCGCGAGGGCGCCTCGGAGCAGACCTTCGGCGACACCTTCCACCACCCGCCGATCCGCGGGATCGGCGCCTGAGCCGCCGCACATCCATCTCACGAGACCGCGCAGATGTCACGCTCACCTCGGTGAAAGTGAACATCTGCGCGGTCTCGCGGTGCGGGGGTCGGCGAGGCGGGGGTCGGTGATAGCGTTTTGAACATGTCCAGTTCAGAGTCCGACACGCCGACCGACACCGAGAACGACACCGACATCGATCCCACGAGCAAGAGCGAACGCACGCGCACCCACCTGCGCGAACTCGCCCTGGAGTCGTTCCGCACGCGGGGTTACGACGCGACGACGATGCGGCTCCTCGCCACCGAGGCGGGCGTGTCGGTCGGAACGACGAACTACCACTTCGCCTCCAAGGTCGACCTCGTCCAGGAGCTCTACCTCGACGTGCAGGAGCGTCACCGCGCCGCCGCCGAGCCACTCCTCCAGGACGAGACGGATCTCGTCGCGCGACTGAAGATCGTCTACTCGACCGGTCTCGACCAACTGCAGCCGTACCACGCCCACGCCGCGGAGTTCGTGTCGGCGGCACTCGCGCCGAACTCGCCGATCAACCCCCTCTCGGTCGAGTCCTCGCCCGCCCGTGGCATCACCGAGGCCCTGTTCGCCGAGGCCGTCGAGGGTGCGCGGGCCTCCCTGCCCGACCGCATCGCCGCCGAGCTCCCGCGCGTCCTGTTCGTCGCGCACCTGCTTCTCGCGCTCTACTGGGCCTACGACGACTCGCCTCGCCAGAAGCGGACCCGCACCCTCCTCAGCCGCGGCCTGTCCCTGCTGAAGATCGGGCTGCCGCTCACGCGCCTTCCCCTGCTGCGCCGCCCGATGGCGGACCTCCTCGCGCTGATGGGCGACGTCCGCTCCTGATCCGTACGCAGCGCGGCGGGTTCGCGGCGGACCGTCGCGTCAGAGCGGAGGCTGCGCGGCCCGCACACGCAGATCGCGGGCCAGCCCGTCGCGCTGCTCCAGGACGAGACGCCGGAGCGCTGCGGGGGCATCCGTCTCGGCGTCCAGCCAGGCATCCACCGGCGCGAGCGACTCGGATGCCGGGAACAGCCCGATCACGAGACGTCGCGCGATCTCGATGCTCCGCTCGCTCCACGCGGGACGGATGCGCACGAAGTAGTCGTCGTCGAACGCGGCGATCAGGTCGCGCCGGCCGCCGGCGCCGACACCGGCGATCACCGCGTCGAGGTGATCGTTGGACAGCGTGCGATCGTCCCACGCCGCCGTCCACGCCTCCGCACGAACGTCGGGCTCGGGGCGCGCGGCGAGCACGGTGATGCGGGCTGTCTCGCCGTGCGCCGAGGGATCGCGGGCGAGCTCCGCGTCCGCGTCTTCGGCGGCGGCGTGGCCGGTCGCCGACAACGCGGTCAGCCAGCTCCAGCGCAGCTCCGGGTCGAGGGCCAGACCTTCCGGAGCGGGGATCTCGCCCCGGAGGATGCCGCGCAGCGGTGCACTGTAGGCATCGTCGCGCATCGCCGCGGCGCCGAGGGCCCTCGCCCACGCGAGCTGGGCGTCGGAGGCGGGGGCTGCGCCGTGCAGGGCCGACCACGCGGCGTCCAGCCAGCGACGCGCGAGCACGGGACGGGCGGCGACGGCCGCGTAGTGGGCGATCGCTCCGTCCGCGTGGGCGAGGGCATCCCCCAGCAGCGCCGCGTTCGTCTCGGCCGGCGCATGACGGACGACCATGTCGAGGTAGCGCTCGACGGGGAGCGCACCGTCACGCGTCGCGTTCCACAGCGAGGCCCATACGACGGCGCGCGAGACCGCGTCCTCGATCGTCGACAGCCCCGCGGAGACCGCGTCGAGGGAGACCTCATCCAGACGGATCTTCGCGTACGTGCGGTCGTCCACGTTGGGCAGCACGAGGTCCACCCCCTGCGGCAGCGGCTCCGGCAGCGCCAGGACCGAGCCCGCACCGTCGACCTCCGCGATGCCGCGAGGTTCCAGCCGTCCGGCGGCAGAGGAGAAGAAGCCGACGGCGATGCGGTCCGGCCGCGGTGCGTCGCGCACGACGACGCCGCCGCCCGCCGCATCACGCTCGACGCGCATCTCGGACACGCCCGTCGTCCGCAGCCACGCGTCGCTCCACGCCCCGAGGTCGCGCCCCGATGCCGCCTCGAGAGCCGCGAGCAGGTCGGGCAGTACGGTGTTGCCGTACGCATGGTCGGCGAAGTAGCGCCGCGCGCCGCGGAAGAAGGCGTCCTCGCCCACGAAGGCCACGAGCTGCTTGAGCACCGCGGCACCCTTCGCGTACGTGATCCCGTCGAAGTTGAGCTTGGCCGCTTCGAGATCGGGGATGTCGGCGACGATCGGATGCGTCGTCGGAAGCTGGTCCTGCGCGTACGCCCACCCCTTGCGGCGGCTGGCGAAGGTCACCCACGCATCGGGGAACCCGCCGGCGGCGACCGCGGCGTGCGCGCCCATGTAGTCGGCGAACGACTCCTTGAGCCACAGATCGTCCCACCAGCGCATCGTGACCAGGTCGCCGAACCACATGTGCGCCATCTCGTGCAGGATCGTGTTCGCCCGCCCTTCGTGCTGGGCGACCGTCGACGCCCCTCGGAACACGTACCGCTCCGTGAAGGTCACGAGCCCGGGGTTCTCCATCGCGCCGAGGTTGTACTCGGGCACGAAGATCTGGTCGTACGTGCCCCACGGATAGGGGAAGGCGAAGGCCTCCTCGAAGAACGCGAGACCCCGCCGCGTCACGTCGAGGATCTCGTCCGCGTCGAGGTGCGGTGCCAGGGAAGCACGGCAGAGCACACCGAGCGGGATCGTGCCGTGCGCGCCCGAGTAGACGCCCTCGACGCGATGATAGGGGCCGGCCGCGACCGCGGTCACGTAGCTCGACAACGGCGGTGTCTCGGCGAAGCGGACGAGCACTCCCCCGTCGACGGGCTCCCGCTCGGTCTCCGCCCCGTTGGACAGCACCTGCCATCCGTCCGGCGCCGCGACGACGAATCGCCAGCGCGCCTTCAGGTCGGGCTGCTCGAAGCACGGGTACACGCGCCGGCAGTCGGCCGGCTCGTACTGCGTGTAGAGATAGGTGGATCCGTCGACGGGGTCGCGGAACCGGTGGAGCCCCTCGCCGGAGGTGCTGTACAGCCCGCGTCCGCGCACCGTCACGGTGCTCGCCCGTTCCTGGTCGGGGGTCAGCCCGGTCACGCGGATGCGCGCGCCGTCCCAGTCGACCGGACGGGCCTCACCGTCGACGAGAACGGCCTCGACCGACTCACCGATGAAGTCCACCCAGGTCTCCTCGACCGCGCAGCGCAGCGTGAACGTCGACGAGGTGGGGAAGCTCCGGTCATCCGTCGCTGCACCGCGGAGATCCACCTCGACGTCGACGGTGTCGATGCGGATGCCGGCGGCGCGGGCCGCGGTCTCGGTGCGGGTCAGGTTCGCGGTGCTCATGCCTCCATCGTTCCACGCCGTCGCAGACCCGCGTCGGCGCCGGGTAGGACGGTCAGGACAGGTGGTCTCCGCGCTCGGCGTGCTCCTGACCCTCGCCGACGGTCCAGATCGCGCCGGTGTCGGCGGAGGGCCGGGCGACCGGGATGCGCGTTCCGAGGACCTGTGCGACGACGTCCTGGGCGATGCGTGCCGGGGTGAGGCCGGCGTCCTCGAGGATCTGCTCCCGCGACGCGTGGTCGATGAACTCGTCGGGCAGCCCGAGCTCGTCGACCGCCGTGTCCACGCCGTTCTCCCGCAGGACCTGACGCACCCGTGTGCCGACTCCGCCGACCCTGATGCCGTCCTCGATCGTGATCACCAGCCGGTGCGTCGCGGCGAGCTCCACGACGCTGCGCTGGACGGGCACCACCCAGCGCGGGTCGATGACGGTCGCACCGATCCCCTGCGCACGCAACCGCTCCGCCACGGAGAGGGCGAGCTCAGCCATCGGCCCGATGCCCACCAGGAGCACGTCTTCGGCACCCTGTCGCCACAGGACGTCGGTGCCGTCCGGGCGGCGTTCGAGGGCGGGGATGTCCGGCGAGACCGCGCCCTTGGGGAATCGGATGACCGTCGGCGCGTCGTCGACCTCGATGGCCTCGTCGAACTCCTCCCGCAGTCGCGACTCGTCGCGCGGGACGGCGATGCGGATGCCGGGCACGAGCTGCAGCATCGCGAGATCCCACACGCCGTGATGACTGGGGCCGTCGGGTCCCGTGACGCCGGAGCGGTCGAGCACGAAGGTGACGCCCGCCCGGTGCAGTGCCACGTCCATGAGCACCTGGTCGAAGGCGCGGTTCATGAACGTCGCGTAGATCGCGACGACCGGATGCAGGCCGCCGAACGCGAGCCCGGCGGCGGAGGCGACCGCGTGCTGCTCGGCGATCCCGACGTCGTAGACGCGGTCGGGGAACCGCTGCGCGAAGGGCTGGAGCCCGGTCGGGCGCAGCATCGCCGCGGTGATGGCGATCACGTCGTCGCGGCGCTCTCCGGCCGAGACGAGTGCGTCCGAGAAGGCGTCCGTCCACGCGACCGCGTCCGAGGATCCGAGGGGCTCGCCCGTGGCCGGATCGATCTTCCCGACGGCGTGGAACTGGTCGGCCTCGTCGTTGCGCGCCGGCTCGTAGCCGCGTCCCTTTTCCGTGATGACGTGGACGATGACCGGTGAGCGGTAGGCCTTGGCGAGCTGCAGCGTCTCCTCCAGGACGGCGAGGTCGTGCCCGTCGACCGGCCCGAGGTACTTGATGTCCAGGTTCGAGTACAGCGCCGCGTTGTTCGAGAACCGCGACAGGAACCCGTGCGTCCCTCCCCGCACACCGCGGTACACCGCGCGGCCGACCGGCCCCAGGCGGCGGAAGAACGTGTCCGATCCGCGCCGCAGGTTCTCGTACTGCTCCGTCGTGCGTACCCGGTTGAGGTAGCGCGCCATCCCGCCGATCGTCGGCGCATAGGAGCGGCCGTTGTCGTTGACGATGATGACGAGGTTGCGGTCGTTGTCGTCGGAGATGTTGTTGAGCGCCTCCCACGTCATGCCGCCCGTGAGCGCACCGTCTCCGACGACGGCGACGACGTGACGGTCCGTGCGCCCCGTGCGCGTGAGCGCGCGCGAGATGCCGTCGGCCCAGCTCAGCGAGCTCGACGCGTGGGAGGACTCCACGACGTCGTGCGGGCTCTCGGAGCGCTGCGGATACCCGGCGAGCCCGCCCCGCGAGCGCAGCCCGCGGAAGTCCTGACGCCCGGTCAGGAGCTTGTGGACGTACGACTGGTGACCGGTGTCGAAGACGAACGGGTCGTTCGGGGAGTCGAAGACCCGGTGCAGCGCGATCGTCAGCTCCACGACGCCGAGGTTCGGCCCGAGGTGGCCGCCGGTGCGCGAGACGTTCTCCACCAGGAAGTCGCGGACCTCCTGCGCGAGCTGCTCGAGCTGCGCCGGCGAGAGACCATCCAGATCGCGCGGACCGGTGATCGAAGCGAGCAGACTCATCCCCCGATTCTATGCGTCGCAGCAGCGACGCGCCCGGGTATCGCCGCCGTCCCCCGTGCGCCGCGGGCACCCGGACCGCCCCCGGGTAGATTGGCTGACAGCGGCGAGAGAGAGCAGGAGACCCCATGGCGAGATCGACGCGCGTCCCGTACCTCGACCGTGCGGACGAGGGACTCTCGCCATCGACCAGTCATCCCGGCTACGTCGCCGCCGCCCCCGCGTGGTTCTGGAGCGAGGACGATCCCCGCGCCCCCTTCGGCAGCGACGCCGGACACGACATGCTCAGCGCTTTGCACGAACACTTCGGCCGGGGAGGGAGCGACGCGCACGTGCCGGGCTGCGTGGCGACCGTGATCGCCGATGGCGAGCTGGTTCCGGAACGGATCTGGGACAGCTCCGCGGAGGAGATCGGGGCGTGGCTCGACGCCGACGAGAGTCATCGGGGATACCTCCACAGCGAGATCCACCTCTACGTCGCGGCCGCGTGCGGACAGTTCAAGATCTCCGGATGGATCCACCCCGCGCTGCGGTTCTGGGCCGAGCGCGCCCTGATGCTCCTCGAGCACGTCCTGCTGCCCTGGGAGCAGTCGACCCTCGGACTCGCCGCCGATCGCCACGACCCGAGGTTGGCCGCCGTCCGTGCGGTCATCCGCGACGCTCCTGAGCCTCCGAAGCGCATGCAGCTGCGGATGTATCGCGGGCGATGAGAACGACCCGCTCGCGGACATGCATGGCCGGTGAGTGGAGACGGGCCCCGACCGCGAGCGGTCGGGGCCCGTCTCCGAGCGGCGCGGCTCAGACGAGCGAGCGCAGCACGTACTGCAGGATGCCGCCGTTGCGGTAGTAGTCGGCCTCACCGGGCGTGTCGATGCGGACCTTCGCGTCGAACACGACGGTCTCCTTGCCCTCGGGCGAGAACTCGCTCGGCGCGGCGGTGACCTTCACGGTCTTGGGCGTGACGCCCTCGTTCAGCTGCTCGAGACCCTCGATCGAGACGATCTCGGTGCCGTCGAGGCCGAGGGACTTCCAGCTCTGTCCGTCGGGGAACTGAAGCGGGACGACGCCCATGCCGATGAGGTTCGAGCGGTGGATGCGCTCGAAGCTCTCGGTGATGACGGCACGGACGCCCAGGAGCGAGGTGCCCTTCGCCGCCCAGTCGCGCGACGAGCCGGAGCCGTACTCCTTGCCGCCGAAGACGACGAGCGGGGTCCCCTGCTCCTGGTAGTTCCGGCTCGCATCGAAGATGTACGACTGCGGGCCGCCGGCCTGCGTGAAGTCGCGGGTGAAGCCGCCCTCCACGATCTGACCGTCGTTCACCGCGGCCACGAGCTCGTTCTTCAGGCGGATGTTCGCGAACGTGCCGCGGATCATCACCTCGTGGTTGCCGCGACGCGAGCCGTAGGAGTTGAAGTCCTTCTGCGCGACGCCGTGCTCGGTGAGGTACTGCGCGGCCGGTGTGCCGGCCTTGATGTTGCCGGCCGGCGAGATGTGGTCGGTCGTGACCGAGTCGCCGAGGGTCGCCATGACGCGGGCTCCGTGGATGTCGCTGACGGGTGTCAGCTCCATCGACATCCCGTCGAAGTACGGCGCCTTGCGGACGTAGGTGGAGTCGTCGTCCCACTCGAAGATGGGCCCCTCCGGCGTCGGCAGGCTCGTCCAGCGCTCGTCGCCGTCGAACACCGTCGCGTACTGCTTGATGAACTGGTCGCGCGAGATCGACGAGTCGATGACCTCCTGCACCTCGTCGGGCGAGGGCCAGATGTCCTTCAGGAACACGTCGTTGCCGTCGGCGTCCTTCCCGAGGGGATCCGTATCGAAGTCGAAGTTCATCGACCCGGCCAGCGCGTAGGCGACCACGAGCGGCGGAGAGGCGAGGTAGTTCATCTTGACGTCGGGGCTGATACGGCCCTCGAAGTTGCGGTTGCCGGAGAGCACCGCGGTCACCGCGAGGTCGTTCTCGTTGATCGCCGCCGAGACCTCCTCGATGAGGGGTCCGGAGTTTCCGATGCAGATCGTGCAGCCGTAGCCGACCGTGTAGAAGCCGAGCCCCTCGAGCGCCTTGTCGAGGCCGGACTTCTCGTAGTAGTCGGTGACGACCTTCGAGCCCGGGCCCAGCGTGGTCTTGACCCACGGCTTGCGCTTCAGGCCCTTGTCGACGGCCTTCTTGGCCAGCAGGCCCGCCGCGAGCATGACCGAGGGGTTCGACGTATTGGTGCACGAGGTGATCGCGGCGAGCGTCACGGCACCGTTGTCGAGGATGTAGGACGTGCCCTCCGGGGTCGCGACCTTGACCGGCTTGGAGGCCGCGGCCGGTCCCCCGCTGGAGATGACGACCTCGCTCGTCTCGGGCTGCTCGTCTCCGGGCACGGGACCGGGGTCGGAAGCCGGGAACGATCCGTCGCCCTCGAGGTCGACGATGGAGTTCGAGACGGCGGGCGTCGCGTAGTTCAGGATGTCCTTCTCGAACTGGCTCTTCGCCTCGCTCAGCAGGATGCGGTCCTGCGGACGCTTCGGGCCGGCGATCGAGGGGACGACGGTCGACAGGTCGAGTTCCATGTACTCGCTGAACACGGGCTCGTTGGCGGCGTCGTGCCAGAGCCTCTGCTCCTTCGCGTACGCCTCGACGAGTGCCACCGTCTGGTCGTCGCGACCGGTCAGTCGCAGGTAGTCGAGGGTGACGTCGTCGATCGGGAACATCGCGGCGGTCGAGCCGAACTCCGGGCTCATGTTGCCGATCGTGGCCCGGTTGGCCAGCGGCACGGATGCCACGCCGGCGCCGTAGAACTCGACGAATTTGCCGACCACGCCGTGCTTGCGCAGCATGTCGGTGATCGTGAGCACGACATCGGTCGCCGTGACACCCGCGGGGATCTCCCCGGTGAGCTTGAAGCCGACGACGCGCGGGATGAGCATCGACACGGGCTGACCGAGCATCGCGGCCTCGGCCTCGATGCCGCCGACGCCCCAGCCGAGCACGCCCAGGCCGTTGACCATCGTGGTGTGCGAGTCGGTGCCGACGCACGTGTCGGGGTAGGCCCGCAGCACGCCGTCCCGCCCGGTGCGGTCGTAGATGACCTTGGCCAGGTGCTCGATGTTCACCTGGTGGACGATGCCGGTGCCCGGCGGGACGACCTTGAAGTCCTGGAACGCCGTCTGGCCCCAGCGCAGGAACTGATAACGCTCGCCGTTGCGCTCGTACTCGATCTCGACGTTCCGCTCGAGGGCGTTCTCCGTGCCGAACAGATCGGCGATGACGGAGTGGTCGATGACCATCTCCGCCGGGGACAGCGGGTTGATCTTGTCGGGGTTGCCGCCCAGGGCCGTCACGGCCTCGCGCATCGTGGCGAGGTCGACGATGCAGGGCACGCCGGTGAAGTCCTGCATGACCACGCGCGCGGGCGTGAACTGGATCTCCGTGTCGGGCTCCGCGTCGGCGTCCCAGTTGCCGAGCGCCTCGATCTGGGCCTTGGTGACGTTCGCGCCGTCCTCGGTGCGCAGGAGGTTCTCGAGGAGAACCTTCAGGCTGAACGGGAGCTTCTCGAACCCGGCGACGGTGTCGACGCGGTAGATCTCGTAGTCGGTTCCCCCGACCGTGAGGGTGCTCTTGGCACCGAAACTGTCAACTGTGGACACGTCTGCTCTCCTTCGTCGGGGGCACCGGACCGGGCTCGTCGCGGCGGCCTGCGCTTCCATCTTCCCCGCGTCCGCCACGCCCGGCTAGTGAGGTTGACCTTACTCGGCGGGAGGCGACGACACCCCGTGGAAGGAGCATCGCGCGAGGATGAATTTATCTTGATGTCAAGATAAATCTATCACGCCTCGGGGGTCGCCCCGGCCTTCGGGTACACGGCGCGGACCGCCAGCCAGGTCACGGCGATCAGCGGTGCGAACAGAGGCAGCCCCATGACGAGCTTGAGCGTGCCGAGTGTCGTGACGTCGCCGGAGAAATAGAACGGCAGCTGGACCGCGAGACGGAGGAAGAACAGCGACGCCCAGGCGATCGCGAGCCAGAAGAAGACCCGTCGCTTGCGCGGGTCGCGTCGCCAGGCCGTGCCCTCGTTCATGAGGAACCCGACCGCGAGGCCGATGAGCGACCAGCCGACCAGGGCGGACACGAGGAACGCCGTGCCGTTGGCGGCATTGGTCAGAAGGCCCGGGACGAAGTTGTCCTGACCGCGGCCGGTCCAGAGCGCCAGTCCTGCCGCCACGGCCGCCGCGATGAGACCTCCGAGCGCGGCTCCGACGGGAGAGCGTTGAGCGATGCGGACCAGGGTGAACACGGCGGCGAGCCCCACCGACACTCCGAGCGAGATCGGGAGGTCGGTCGTGACGGTGAACAGCACGACGAACGCCAGTCCGGGCAGGACCGACTCGACGACGCCCCTCCAACCGCCCATCGCCGACCATACGACGTGGCCGGTGTGGGCCTCCTTCGCGGGATCCATCCCCGCCCGGCGCGCGGCCTGGCCGAGCGCCTGCGCCACCAGGTCGGAGGCGGTCGGCCCCTCGACCGACGGGTCTCCCGTCGAGCCCGACGCGTCCCGCTCGGCGTCGCCGCGCGGGGCCTCGGGGGTGCTCATGCGGTGCCGGGGGCGGCGGGCATCTTCAGGGCGATCAGGTCGCGCGGCGGCATCGGCGTGCCGCCGCGGACGACCACGAGGGACCGGAAGAGGTCCTCGACCTTCGCCGCGGCGTTGACGTCGCTCGTCGCCGCTCCCCCGATGACGCCCCGGAGGAACCAGCGGGGGCCGTCGACGCCGACGAAGCGGGCGAGGCGCTTGCCCGGTGCGGCATCCGGACCGGCCGCGACGGGCACCTCGGCGAGGAGCTCGGGACCCAGCGGGCCCTCGCGCTCCTCGACGCGTCCACCCTGCTGGCGGATCTGCTGCCGGATCTGCTCACGCGTCTCCGCCCACAGCCCCGTCGTGCGCGGCGCGGCGAACGGCTGCACCTGCAGCGTCGAGTCGGCGTAGTCGAGGCCGACCGCGACGATCCGTTTGGTCTGCTCCTCTACCTCGAGGCGCATGTTGAGCCCCTCCCGGGGCAGGACCTTGATGCCGCCCAGATCGATGTAGGGGCGGACGGGATTCGCCTCGGACTCGTCGAACGGTCCCGCCGACGCCCGATCATCCGGGGCCGACTTCACCTGCGGCTCGTCGCTCATGACTGTCCTCCTGACTGATAGCCCGTCGAGCCGAATCCGCCCTCTCCTCGGGTGGAGTCGGGGAGCTCGTCGACGGGGATGAAGCGCGCGCGCGGCACCGGCAGGACGATCATCTGCGCGATCCGGTCCCCGACGGCGATGTCGTACGCCGCATCGGCGTCCGTGTTCAGCAACGACACCTTGATCTCGCCGCGGTAGCCGGCGTCCACCGTGCCCGGAGCGTTGACGATCGTGATCCCGTGCTTCGCGGCGAGACCACTGCGCGGCACGACGAAGGCCGCATAGCCCTCGGGCAACGCGATGCGGACACCCGTGCCCACCAGCGCCCGCTGTCCCGGCTCGAGGCGGACCGCCTCGGCGGCCACCAGATCCGCTCCGGCGTCGCCGGGATGCGCGTAGACGGGCGGATGCGACGCGATAATGGGAACGTCCACGGAATCGATCACCCCACGAGGCTAATGCACGCCCTCCTGAACGCAGACACCGCGTCCTCCGCCGTCACCTACCGCGAACGGCTGAGCCCGTCGCTGTGGACGCTGTTGAGCGCCGCGGTCGCCGCGCCGATGGTCACCCTCGTCTTCGTGCCACTGGACGCCACGGTCGCACTCGTCGCCGGTCTCGGCGTCGCGGTCGCGCTCGTCCTCGCGCTCGTGTTCGCCTCCCCCGTGGTCGAGGTGGCGGGCGGCGAGCTGCGCGTGGGCCGCGCCCACATCCCCGTCGGGATGCTCGGGAGCGCATCGGGAGCGGTCGGCGAGGAGGCGCGCCAGGTGCGCGGGCCCGGCCTGCCACGCACCGCCTGGCATCTGCTGCGCGGAGGAATCGACGGCGTCGTGCGCGTCGCTGTCCTGGATGAGCGCGATCCCGTCAGCGAGTGGGTCTTCTCCACGCGCACGCCCGATCGCGTCCTCGCCGCGCTCTCGCGCGCCCAGCGCGCCGCACAGGCCGACAACGACTGACGCCCCCGCGAGTCGCGGAGGCGTCGGTCGGATCCAAGGGATCGCGCGGTCAGGCCGCGCACTCGACGCACACGGCGCCGATCGAGTTCTCGTGGTCGATCTGGGTGCGGTGCTTCACCAGGAAGCACTCGATGCAGGTGAACTCGTCCTCCTGCGGCGGGAGCACGACGACGTCCAGCTCGAGGTCGGAGAGGTCTGCGCCCGGCAGCTCGAACCCCGAGGGGTTGTCGGCGTCCTCGGCGTCGACCGATCCCGACAGCTTGTCGGGAACGCGCTCCTTCAGGGCCTCGATCGACTCGCTGTCGTCTTCGGTCTTGCGCGGTGCGTCGTAGTCGGTCGCCATGCTCTCACTTCCAGGATGTATCGGTGCTGCCTCGGCCTTCGGGGGGCGGGGCGGCCATAGTTTGCATGACCGAGCGGGATTTGGCAAATGCCCCCGTGTTACGGAGGGGATCCACCCGGTGCGTCCAGGTGAACTCGCGGCGCGCCCGCGATATTCCCTGTCCCGGGGGATCACCGTGTCAGCATGGTCGCGGCATCGTCATCGATGTCCACGCAGGGATCTGGAGGCATGTCTCGTATGGAGCAGCTCAAAGTCATCGGAATCGAGGAAGGCGTCCTCGTCGTCGCGACCGACGCGGGCGAGAGGTTCGCGTTGCCGGCCGACGAGACGCTGCGTGCGCAGCTGCGCCGGCTGCAGCGGGCCGAGGAACCCCGCGCCGTCCGTCCCAGCCCCCGAGACATCCAGGCCCACATCCGCGCCGGCATGTCGGCGCAGGAGGTGGCCGACCTCCTCGGCGCCCGCCTGGAGGACATCGAGCGCTACGAGGGGCCCGTCGTCGCCGAGCGCGAGCACATCGTGTCCCAGGCGCTCGCTGTGCCCGTCCTGATCGGCGGCGAGCTCGACGCGAGCGCGCAGCCGACGTTCGGCACGGCGGTGCGCGCCAAGCTCGCCGAGGCGGGTGCCGCCGGCGAGCGGTGGACGAGCTGGAAGGACGAGTCCGGCTGGGTGATCAAGCTGGAGTTCACCGCGAACGAGGTGGACCACGACGCCCGGTGGAGCTTCGATCCGCGACGCTCGACGCTGGCGCCGCAGAACGCGGATGCGACCCAGCTCTCCCGCCAGGGCTCGCTCCCCGAGGGGCTCATCCCGAGACTGCGCGCGCTCGACCATTCGCCCCTCAAGGACTCGTCGAGGTTCGACTCCGGCGCCTTCGGGCCCCGGCGACTCGACCCCGACGCGGAGATCGTGAGCCGCGACGCCCGCCCCGCGGCGACCGCCGCCGTGCAGGACGCGGCGATCAAGCGCGCCCCCGAGCAGGGCATCACCTCCGCGGACACCGCCGATCTCCTGGAGGCGCTGCGCCGCCGCCGGGGTCTGCGCGAACCGATGCCGGAGGATGCGGCGGACGCCGCCGAAGCCGGAGCGACGGCGAGCCCCGCGGCGCTGTTCGATGCGCTGGAGCCCGGCTACGACGACGCCGCGTCGGATGCCGACGAGGGCGCGGAGCCCGAGGAGACGGTTCTGTCGGAGGCGTCCCGGCGCAAGGGACGTACGTCGATGCCCTCGTGGGACGAGATCGTCTTCGGTGCCCGCACCGAGGACGGCTGATCGTCCGGACCCTCAGCGTCCGAACGCGCCCAGACCGATGAGCGGGACGATGCGCTCGAGGTCGGTCATCGAGCCGTGCTGGCCGATCATCCGCTGCGCCTTCTTGTCCGCTTCCCGGTCGTCGTAGTACGCGACCACGCCGCGCGCGGCGACGAGCACATCGCCGATCCGGGGCAGCACCTCGGCGTCGACCCGGTCTCCGTAGAGCCCCGCCGCCACCGCCTCCTCGCGCGTCAGTACCCAGGAGCGGGCCTGCTCGCTAGCCCGCCAGCGGCGCGCGACCTCCTCGGCGGCCCCGTCGGTCGTGTAGAGCTGCAGCAGACGCGGTTCTCCCCCGACGAGCTCGACACCGTCGAGGAGATCGTCGCCGGCGCGCAGCAGCACGTGGCGGTCGGACGGGACGTCGACCATGCCGTGGTCGGCCGTGACCACGATGCCGGTGTCGCGCGAGGCACGCCGTTCGGCGGCTGCCATCGCCGCATCCAGGTTTTCGAGAGCGGCGATCCACTCGCCGCTCTCCCACCCGCGCGCGTGGCCGACGGTGTCGAGTTCGGGCAGGTACACGTAGACGAGCGCACCGGCGTGCTCGGCGGCGAGGTCGGCCGCGATCTCGAGGCGATCCTCGACACCGGCGCCCGCCACGAACCGCGCGCCCCGCTGGATCGCGCGGGTGAACCCGGAGCTGCGATAGATCTCCTTGGAGACCACGAAGCACGGACGCCCCGCCGCACCTTCGCGCGCGAACAGCGGCTCCGCCCGCTGCCAGCTCAGCGGGTCGAGCCCGTCCGTCTCCCAGCCCTTCAGCTGGTTGGGGGCCCGGAGCGTCCCCGGGATCCTGCCGCGATAGCCGACGATGCCGTGCACCCCCGCGTCCTCGGCCGTCAGCAGGCTCGTGAGGGCCGTCGCGGTCGTCGCGGGGAACACCGTGCGTGCCGAGGCCTTCTTCGTCATGCGCGATGCGAGGAACCGCGCGTGACCGGCGCGCGCGGTGAGGTTGCCCCGGCCAAGACCGTCGACGAGGACGAGGATCGCCGATCTCGCCTCCGGGAACCAGCCCGCGGCGCCCGACAGCGAGCCCAGCAGCTGCGGGACGAGGCCGGTGAGGCTCCGGGCATCGGGAGGGTCCGCGGGTAGGCTGAGTGACATCGGGGCCAGTCTCGCACACGCGGATGACGCGGCCCCGCTCCCGTCATCCGTCACTCCAGCGAGGGCACCCGAACGATATGGCAGCTGCGCGCACCGAGTCCACCCCCGACGACCAGGGCCGCATCGAAGACGTCGACGTGTCGGCGGAGATGCAGGACTCGTTCCTGGAGTACGCGTACTCGGTCATCTACTCGCGTGCGCTCCCCGATGCCCGCGACGGCCTGAAGCCCGTCCAGCGGCGCATCCTCTTCCAGATGGCCGACATGGGACTGCGGCCCGACCGCGGCCACGTCAAGAGCGCTCGCGTCGTCGGCGAGGTGATGGGAAAGCTGCATCCGCACGGCGACTCGGCGATCTATGACGCGCTGGTGCGTCTGGCCCAGCCGTTCGCCCTGCGCGTGCCCCTCGTTGACGGCCACGGCAACTTCGGCTCTCTGGACGACGGGCCCGCCGCGGCCCGCTACACCGAGGCCCGTCTCGCCCCCGCGGCGCTCGCCCTCACGGAGAACCTGGACGAGGACGTCGTCGACTTCGTGCCGAACTACGACGGACAGTTCCAGCAGCCCGCCGTGCTCCCGGCGGCGTTCCCGAATCTCCTCGTCAACGGCACGACCGGCATCGCGGTGGGCATGGCCACCAACATGGCCCCGCACAACCTCGTGGAGGTGGTCGGCGCAGCGATCCACCTGCTCGAGAACCCGGATGCCACCACGGCGGACCTCATGGAGTACGTGCCCGGGCCGGACCTCCCCGGCGGGGGGATCATCGTCGGCCTCGACGGCATCACCGAGGCCTACGAGACCGGGCGCGGCACGTTCCGCACCCGCGCGAAGACCTCCATCGAGTCACTGGGCCCGCGCCGCACCGGCATCGTCGTGACCGAGCTGCCGTACATGGTCGGCGCGGAGCGGGTCATCGAGAAGATCAAGGACGCCGTCGGTGCGAAGAAACTCACCGGTATCGCCGACGTCAACGACCTGACCGACCGCAACCACGGGCTCCGACTCGTCATCGGCATCAAGACGGGGTTCGATCCGAACGCCGTGCTCGATCAGCTCTACCGTCTGACGCCGTTGGAGGACTCGTTCGGCATCAACAACGTGGCGCTCGTCGACGGTCAGCCCCAGACCCTCGGGCTGAAGGCCCTCCTGCGGGTCTACCTGGATCACCGCCTGCAGGTCGTCATCCGGCGCAGCCGGTACCGTCTCGCCCGCAAGCAGGAGCGCCTGCACCTCGTCGAGGGTCTGCTCATCGCGATCCTCGACATCGACGAGGTCATCCAGGTCATCCGGGCGTCGGATGACGGAGAGCAGGCGCGCGAGCGCCTGATCAGCGTCTTCGACCTCTCGCAGCCGCAGGCCGAGTACATCCTCGAGCTCCGCCTGCGCCGCCTCACGAAGTTCTCGCGCATCGAGCTCGAGAGCGAGCGCGACCGCCTCACCGCCGAGATCGCGGAGCTCGAGGCGCTTCTGGCCAGCGACGCGCTCCTGCGCGCGCAGGTCGCCCGCGAACTGGATGCAGCCGCCGAGACGTTCGGCACTCCGCGGCGCACTCTGCTGCTCAACGGCGGCCCGGTCGCCACCCGCTCGCGCGCCTCGGCGCCCGCCGACCTCCAGATCGCCGATGCCCCGTGCCGCGTCCTGCTGTCGGCGACGGGCCGGATGGTGCGGGCCGAGCTGTCGCCCGAGGGCGGCATCGTCGCGCCGACGCGGCGGTCGGCGCACGACGGCATCCGGGCATCGGTCGACACGACCACCCGGGGCGACCTCGGCGCGGTGACCAGCGGCGGCCGCCTCGTCCGCTTCTCCCCGGTCGACCTGCCCTCGGTGCCCGCCAACGCCGTCCAACTGGCCGCCGGCACGCGTGCCGACTCCTATCTCGGCCTCACCGGTGGAGAGCACGTCGTGACGATCGTCCCGCTCGGCGACGAGGTGCTGGCCCTCGGCACGGCCCAGGGCGTCGTGAAGCGCGTGGCCGCCTCGGAGCTGCCCGCGGGCAAGCAGGACGTCGAGATCATCGCTCTGAAGCCCGGCGACAGCGTCGTGGGCGCCGGCCTCGCACCGAACGGGTCGGAGCTCGTCTTCGTCGCCTCCGACGCGCAGCTGCTGCGCTTCGACGCCGACGCCGTGCGGCCGCAGGGCCGCTCGGCGGGCGGGATGGCGGGTATCCGCCTGTCAGCCGGGGCGGACGCCGTCTTCTTCGCGCCCGTGCTCCCGGACGAGCAGACCGTCGTCGTCACCGTCGCCGGTTCGACCCAGTCGATCGCGGGCACCGACCCGGGCTCGGCGAAGGTCTCGGCCTTCACCGAGTTCCCGGCCAAGGGCCGCGCCACGGGAGGTGTGCGCGCGCAGCGCTTCCTGCGGGGTGAGGACGCCCTGGTGCTCGCCTGGGTCGGTGTCGAGCCGCGCGCCCTGGGATCGGACGGATCGGTCCGGCGACTGCCGGCCGCCGGTGCCAAGCGCGACGCGTCGGGGCAGGCTCTGGACGCCGTCGTGTCCGCCGTGGGCGCCGCGCTCGAGTGAATCCGCGTCACCGCGCTGTCAGGTGAGGGACACCAGTCCGAGCTGCGTCGCGCGGATCAGCACCTGGATGCGGTCGCGCACGCCCCACTTGGCGGTGATGCGCCCCAGGTGCGACTTCACGGTCGCCTCCGACACGAACATCGCGCCGGCGATCTCCGCGTTCGACATGCCCTGGGCCAGCAGGGTCACCACTTCGAGTTCTCGCTCGGTCAGCTCCTCGTCGCGCCCGAGCGGTCGGGTCGCCTGGCTGTGTCCGCTCTGCACCGATGACACGAGCTCCTTCGCCACGCGCGGGGAGAGCACGTATCCGCCCTCGTAGGCCAGCCGCGCGGCGTCGAGGATGCGGTCGGGAGAGGTGTCCTTCACGAGGTAGCCGGACGCGCCGGCGCTCAGCATGGGCACGATGACGCGCTCCGCCGAGAACGTGGTCAGCGCCACCACCTTGATCCCGGGGAACTCCTTCGTCAGTCGCGACGTGGCCTCGATGCCGTCCATGACCGGCATCTGCACGTCCATCAGGACGACATCGGGGCGGACCTCGCGCGCGAGCGTGATCGCATCGGCACCGTTGTCGGCCTCCCCGACCAGCTCGAAGCCCTCCGACGAGTCCAGGAACACCCGCAGCGCCGCGCGCACCAGGGATTCGTCGTCCACGATGATCACTCGAATCGAATCGGTCACGTCGCCATCCTACGAATGCCGCGCATCCTGCGATCGCACCCCCGAACCCACAATCGAGATATCAGACAAAAGTCGCTATCGAACTAGACGTATGACTGTCGTTTGGTGAGACGGACGTCGCAAGAATCGATTCGAACAGTTTCGCAATCGTGTAGGAGGTGCAACCATGTTCGACCTTATCTGGAAGATGCTCTTCGGCCGTTGATTCGCCCACAGGACATAATGCAAGATGTGAGTCCTGAATCCCGTCGCCCGCGTTGGCAACACCTCCAGAAATGGACGGTGTATCAGCCGATGCGCCCCGTGTCGCGACGGCTCGTGATTCTCATCTCCGCCTTATGGCTGATCCTCGACTCCCTCATCCGCTCGACGAGTAACGAACCGCCCTCGGTGTTCCGAGCGGCGACCGGAACCGCGATCGTGCTCTGCTTCGCTCTCATCGCGTGGCGGCCGCCGATCGCAGCCGTTGCATTGATCGTCACCTGCACCGTCGCCGCTATCGCGGGCGATGCAGGCAGCAGCGGCCTTCTGGGCGTCATCGTCGTCCTCGGAGCCATAGCCCTCACGACCACCGTGAGGCTGACCATCGTCTGCGCGATCCCTGCAGCCGCCTGGCTGGTTGCCGAGGTCGTGAAGCCGCAGTCCACCACGGGACCTCTGCCCGCTGCCGTCATCGCATTCCTCGGCGTCATCAGCGTCGCGGTCGGGCTCGCCGCGAAGCGGCAGGCCGAACGTTCGAGAGCGCTGGCCGACGAACTCGTGGCTCGCGATCACGAGGTCGCCGAACAACTCCGACACGAACGCGATCTGATCGCGGACGAACTCCACGACATCGTGGCCCACGAGATCACGATCGTCGCCTTGCACGCCGCAGTCCTCGAACGCACCGAGGATCCACAGACCCGAGCCCAGTCCCAGACCGCCATCCGCGAGGCGGCGGTCCAGGCGCTCACCGACATCCGGCGCGTCCTCGGGATGGTCCGGGGCGAGGAGAACCTCGCCCCCGAGCGCATCCCCTCGGCGGACAGCCTCCCGGAGACCATCAACGCCGTCACCAAGGAGCTCGGCCGAGCCGGCATCACCGTCACGGCAGATGTCCCCGTCGACGTGCGACTGCCCAGCGCGCCGCACGTCGCCCTCATGCGCGTGATCCGAGAGAGCAGCACCAACGTCCTCAAGCACGCCACGGGCGCCAAGAACGTGCGCATCTCCCTCGTGGTCGAGCGCGGGTGGGCGCGACTCGAGTTCGCCGACGATTCCCCACCCTCCCGGACGGCCGGACTCCCGGCGTCGGGATATGGCATCATGAGACTGCAGGAGCGTTTCCGCCTCTTCGGCGGATCCTTCTCTGCGGAGCAGCAGCCCAGAGGCTGGGTCGTCTCCGCGTCGCTCCCTCTCGATTCCTAGACGAAAGTCGCATGCGGATCATCCCTTCGTCGGTCTGACGCGGATGAGAGCGCGCCTAATGTGATTACTGCCGAAGTACCGATCCCCAGTCGGGACTTCTCGGAGCACAACGCAGCATCCGATGATTTCGGGGACGACAGTTCGCGTATCGCGACATCGTCATCATCCGAGGTGCGCGTGTGCCGCGGCGATGGCCCGAAACCGATCCCCCCAGCTCGGTTTCGGGCCCCGCGGTGCCTACGCGTCGATGGCTTCGCGGTCCAGCCGGTCGGCGGACGAGACGATGAAGTCCCGACGCGGCGCGACGTCGCTGCCCATCAGCAGCTCGAAGACGCCCGACACGGCTTCCGCGTCCTGCACGCGTACGCGCCGCAGGGTGCGCCCGGCACGATCCATCGTCGTGGTCGCCAGCTGATCGGCATCCATCTCGCCGAGGCCCTTGTAGCGCTGCACGGGCTCCTGCCAGCGACGACCTGACTTCTGCAGGCGTGACAGAAGGGCGTGCAACTCCTGCTCGGAGTACGTGTAGATCGTCTCGTTCGGCTTCGAGCCCGGGTTGACCACGATCACCCGGTGCAGCGGCGGCACGGCGGCATAGACGCGCCCCTCCTCGATGAGGGGACGCATGTACCGGAAGAAGAGCGTGAGCAGCAGCGTGCGGATGTGGGCTCCGTCGACATCCGCGTCGCTCATCAGGATGATCTTGCCGTAGCGCGCGGCGTCGAGATCGAACGACCGCCCCGATCCGGCGCCGATCGTCTGGATGATCGCCGCGCACTCCGCATTGGAGAGCATGTCGCTGATCGACGCCTTCTGGACGTTGAGGATCTTGCCGCGGATCGGCAGGAGGGCCTGGTACTCGCTGTTGCGCGCATGCTTGGCCGTGCCGAGCGCGGAGTCGCCCTCGACGATGAACAGCTCAGACTGCGCGACGTCGTTCGTGCGGCAGTCCGCGAGCTTCGCTGGCAGCGACGACGACTCGAGCGCGTTCTTGCGACGCTGGGTCTCCTTGTGGGTGCGCGCCGAGATGCGCGCCTTCATCTCGGAGACGACCTTGTCGAGCACGAGCGCGGTCTGCGTCTTGTCCTCGCGCTTGGTCGACGCGAACCGCGCCGACAACTCCTTCGAGACGACGTTCGCCACGATGGTGCGGACCGCCGGCGTTCCCAGGATCTCCTTGGTCTGACCCTCGAACTGCGGCTCGGGAAGGCGCACCGTCAGCACCGTGGTGAGTCCCGCCAGGACGTCGTCCTTCTCGAGCTTGTCGTTGCCGACCTTCAGCCGCCGGGCGTTCTGCTCGACCTGTGCGCGCACGACCTTCAGCAGTCCCTGCTCGAAGCCGGTCTGATGCGTGCCGCCCTTGGGCGTCGCGATGATGTTGACGAACGATCGACCGACCGTCTCGTATCCGGTCCCCCACCGCAGGGCGACATCCACCTCGCACGTGCGCTCGACCTCGGTCGGGACCATCGCACCGCCCGGCTGCAGGACGGGCACCGTCTCGACGAACGTCCCCGTGCCCGTGAGCCGCCACGTGTCCGTGACGGGCGCGTCGGGAGCGAGGTAATCGGCGAACTCCGAGATCCCGCCGTCGAATCGGAACGCCGTCGTGACGCGCTCGTCGCCGCGATCGTCGGCGATGTCGATCTCGAGGCCCGGCACGAGGAAGGCGGTCTGTCTCGCGCGCTGCTCGAGCTCGTCGAGGTGGAAGGCCGCGTCCTTCGTGAAGATCTGCCGATCGGCCCAGTAGCGGATGCGGGTGCCGGTCACGCCGCGCGGCGCCTTGCCGACCACGCGCAGCTCGGAGGCCCGCTCGAAGGGGGTGAAGGGCGAGTCGGGCGCGGGACCGTCGAAGACTCCGGGCTCGCCGCGGTGGAAGGACATCGCGTACGTCTTGCCGCCGCGGTCCACCTCGACGTCGAGGCGCTCGCTCAACGCGTTGACGACCGAGGCACCGACGCCGTGCAGGCCGCCGGAGGCGGCGTACGAGCCGCCACCGAACTTCCCGCCGGCGTGCAGCTTGGTGAAGACGACCTCGACGCCGGTCAGTCCGGTGCGCGGCTCGACGTCGACCGGGATGCCTCGTGCGCGGTCGCGCACTTCGACGCTGCCGTCCGCGTGGAGGACGATGTCGATGTGCGAGCCGTAGCCGGCCAGGGCCTCGTCGACCGCGTTGTCGATGATCTCCCACACGCAGTGCATGAGACCGCGCGAATCGGTCGAGCCGATGTACATCCCGGGACGCTTGCGGACGGCCTCGAGTCCTTCGAGCACCTGGAGGTGGTGGGCGGAATACTCGGCGGTCACAATCTCCAAGCGTAAGCCGAGGACGGCCCGAGGGCCCGCGCGGACACGCGAGCGTCACACGACCGCCGTATTCCCCGGCCCCGCACGGGTACGCGCACAGCGAAATGTGATCGGATCGCGGCATTCTCGCAACATGCGCATGGTTGTATGTCATGCATCCGCACCGCATCGCATGTCTCGAGGAGGAACCGAAATGAGCATGTCCACCACCGCTGAGCCCGCTGTCCTCGAGTACCGTCTCTCCGCCACCGACCGGTGCGACTCGTGTGGCGCCCAGGCGTACATCGCCGCCGAGGTCAACGGCAGCGAGCTCCTGTTCTGCGCCCACCACGGGCGCAAGTACGAGGAGAAGCTGCGCGCCGTCGCGACGTCGTGGCACGACGAGACAGCGCGCCTCGCCGAGGCGCGCTGAGCGCTCGACCGTAGACTGTCGGAATCCCACCCCTTTTCCCGGAGGATTCCGTCATGGCTTCGCGCGGTCTGTCGCCCCTGCACCGTCTTCAGGTGCTCTTCGAGCGTGCACGCGGGTTCGATTACGCATCGGTGACCGAGCGTGCGCGCTTCACCGCCCGCGTGCACGACAAGGCCTATCCGCTCGTCATGGCGGACATGCTGTGGTCTGCCGCGAGGCATCGCGTGGGGTTCAACGACTACGTGGAGTTCGACTTCGCCATCCTCACGAGGGCCGAGCGGGCCACGTGGGTCACCAGCCCCCTCGCCCTCGAGCTCTCGAATCGCTACGACGATCCCGCGCACGTCCACCATTTCCACCACAAGGTCGACTTCAACCGCGTCTTCGACCGCTTCCTCGGTCGCGAATGGCTCGAGCTGACGCCCGACAACGCGGCGGAGCTCGAGGCGTTCGCCGCCCGGCATCCCGTGTTCATCGCGAAGGTCCCGGTGAGCAAGTCGGGGGCGGGCGTCCGTCGGTACAGCGCTGCCGACGTGACCGACTGGGCCGCCTTCCACGCCGAGCTGCTCGCGAAGGACGAGATCCTCATCGAGGAGAGCATCCTCCAGCATCCCGACCTCGAGGCGATCGCGCCCGGGACGGCCAACACGACGCGTGTGACGACCTTCGTGAAGGAGGACGGCACCGTCGAGATCATCAACATGGCGCAGAAGTTCGGGCGCGGGCAGGTGAGCGATCAGGCGTCGTTCGGCGGTTTCTACACCGCTCTGCACGAGGACGGCCGCGCGATGGGAATGGGGTACTCGACGAGCGGTCGCCTGTTCGAGACCCACCCCGACACCGGATACCGCATCGCGGACTTCCGTCTGCCGATGATCGACGAGGTGCGCGCACTCATCACGGAGGTCGCCCTCGTGATCCCCGAAGTGCGCTACGTCGGCTGGGACGTCGTCGTCACCGCGGAGGGCCCCGTGCTCGTCGAAGGGAACTGGGGCGCCGGCGTGTTCGAGAACAAGCCGACCGCCTCGGGCATCCGGCACGGACACCTGCCGCGGTACCGCGCGGCGATGGGATTCTGAGCGGACCCGCGCTCAGGCGCGGCGGATGATCCCCATCGGCGTCGACTGGTGGCCCTGACCCAGGGGGTTGTCCGAGAGGATCCGCACGAGCTGCTGCTCTCCGGAGCGATCGAGCGTCGACCCCAGGATGTTGCCGCCGATGTCGTTGATGTCCACGACCGCGACGTGCTCCACCGTGCCCAGCAGCTGCCTGAGGCGCGCGGCCACCGCGTCCGGCTCGGTGGGCCCGAGCACGACCGCTCGGTCGTACGGCGGGATCGTGCCGTCGGTGGGCCCGTCGATCGCGCGGGCACGGTCGCCGGCGATGCGGTAGAAGTCGCCCCGACGGCCGAACAGCTTCGTCACGGCGCTGACGGCCGCCGCGAACAGGATGCGCGGCGTGCCGCACTCGCGCAGCGCCATCTCCATCGTCTCGGGCATCCCCAAGCCGATCCCGTAGGACGTCTTCGTGACGTAGCGGGAGAGGAAGCGTGCGAGCCGGCGCGGGTGGATCTCGTCGAGCGTGTACGACCGGCCCTGCGTGATCGCGACGATCTTCTCGGTCACGAACAGGGTGTCGCCCGGCCGGACGAGATCCTTCGCGTACTCCAGGACGAACGGATCGAGCTCATCTCCCGGCATCACGACGCGCGTGCGGATGGGGATGCGCTTGAACGTGCCCGCGTCGAGCGTGACCGACAGCACCTTGCCGTCGTTGGGGGCCTCGCTCATTCGAGGTAGTCCCGCAGCGACTGCGACCGCGACGGGTGACGCAGCTTCGCCATCGTCTTCGACTCGATCTGACGGATGCGCTCGCGCGTGACGCCGAACGTGTCGCCGATCTGGTCGAGCGTCTTGGGCTGACCGTCGCCGAGACCGAAGCGCATGCGGATCACACCCGCCTCGCGCTCACTGAGCGAGTCGAGCAGGGACTCCAGCTGACGCTGCAGCATCGTGAACCCGACGGCATCGGCCGGCACGACCGCCTCGGTGTCCTCGATGAGGTCACCGAACTCGCTGTCGCCGTCCTCGCCCAGAGGCGTGTGCAGCGAGATCGGCTCGCGCCCGTACTTCTGCACCTCGATGACCTTCTCGGGGGTCATGTCGAGCTCACGGCTGAGCTCTTCGGGCGTGGGCTCGCGGCCGAGGTCCTGGAGCATCTGGCGCTGCACGCGGGCGAGCTTGTTGATGACCTCGACCATGTGGACCGGGATGCGGATCGTGCGCGCCTGATCGGCCATGGCACGGGTGATCGCCTGGCGGATCCACCACGTCGCATACGTCGAGAACTTGAAGCCCTTGGTGTAGTCGAACTTCTCGACCGCGCGGATGAGACCGAGGTTGCCCTCCTGGATGAGGTCGAGGAACTGCATCCCACGGCCCGTGTACCGCTTCGCGAGCGAGACGACCAGACGCAGGTTCGCCCCGAGCAGGTGGCTCTTCGCCCGCTGTCCGTCGCGCGCGACCCACTGCAGATCCAGGCCCAGCTGGTTCGACTTCTCGGCCGCGGACATGTGCGACAGCTTCTCCTCGGCGAACAGGCCCGCCTCGATGCGCATCGCGAGCTCGACCTCTTCGGCCGCGTTCAGCAGCGGGACCTTGCCGATCTGCTTCAGGTAGTCCTTGACGGGGTCGGCCGTGGCACCGGTGATCTGCGTCGAGTAGACCGGGACGTCGTCCTCGTCCGTCGACGAGATGACGATGGCTCCCGTGGGGAGCGGCTCGGTGAACGCCGGCTTCGTCGTGCTCTCGTCCTCGTCCTCGTCGGCGTCGGCGTCGGAATCCTTCGCGGACTTCGCGGGGGCGGCCTCGTCCGCCTCGGACTCGTCGGCGTCGGCCTCGATGTCCTCGTCGAGCTCGATGTCCTCGTCGTCCTCGTCGTCGTCCTTCGCGGTCGCCTTCGATGCCTTCGCGGGGGTGGCCTTCTTCGCCGCCGGCTTCTTCGCCGGAGCCTTCTTCGCAGCGGTCTTCGCCGCCGGGGCCGTGGAGGTCTCGTCCAGCTCGGTGTCGTCTGCCGCGCGTGTACGGGTTGTCTTCGTGCCGGAAGTCACGTCTCGCCTTTCACCGACGACGGGCGTCGGGGGTTTCGGACACTAGTAAGACCCTTGTCAAGTCCGACGCGTCTGCCGGAGGTTCTCTCCACCGGGATCGGCGCCGTCTCGACAACGGGTCGGTATCCTATTGTCGCATACCCCGGACGCACGCCTTACGTGCCCGCCCGGGTGCGGTCTCGTCCTGGATGCAACGCGGCGAGGGCGCGCATCATTCCGTCAGCGCCAGCCGCGCTTGTCCTCATCGGAGCGCCGATCGGCGAGGAATCGCTCGAGTTCCGCGGCCAGCTCGTCCGCGCTCGGCAGGTCGCCGGTGTGGATGATCGGCTGCGCCGTCGTGGATCCGGCCATGTAGGAGTCGTACCGCTCCTCGAGGGTGCGGAGCATGGTCGTCAGCTCGGCGTTGCCCTCGACCTGGTCGTCGACCTTGGACAGGTACTCGCGGTTCTCCTCGCGGACCCCGTCGGCGTCGAAGACGAGCCCCGTGGCCACCGAGAGGCTGTCGAGGCCGGCGATGGCGGCCGCCGGGTACTCCGTGTCGGCGAGGTAATGCGGAACCAGCAGGACGAACCCGGCGACCTCGGCACCGCTCTCGGCGAGGCGCAGCTCCAGGAGGTGGCCCATCGTGGCCGGCACCTGGGTATGGGGCTTCCACACCGAATGCGCGTCCGTGAGCGCCCGTCGCGTGCCGCTCACGGTCGTGCCGATGGGGCGGGTGTGCGGCACCGGCATGGGGATCGCATGGACCCACGTCACGTTCGCGACCTGCAGCCCCTCGGCGAGGCCGACGATCGTCTCCGAGAACGCCTCCCACGCGAAGTCCGGCTCGTACCCGGCGAGCAGCACGAACGGCTGTCCGAGGGCGTCGTGCGCGAGCGAGAGCTCGAGGCGCGCGGGGCGGTAGTCGAGCAGGTGGTCGCCGTCGAACGTGATCGTCGGGCGGCGTGCGCGGTAGTCGAGGAGCACGTCGGGTGAGAAGACGACGATGGGCGCCGGGTCGAGATCGTCGCGGAAGAGCTCGATCATGCGGGACACGGCACCGCCGGCATCCGTGAACCCGGTCAGCGCGATGACCATCGGGAGTCCCGGCGGCACGGAGGGTGCCGACGCGACGCGCTCGTAGAGGGGACCGCTCAGGGGCATGCTTCCACTGTACGAGTCGTGGGACCGCGCGGACGCGGTCGCGCTGAGAGCGAACACACCACGCGAGCGACGCGGATCGCAAACCTAGGATGGAGCCATGGCGTTCCCCGAGCTGTCCACCTCTCCCCTGCCCCTCCTCGACGCGGAAGCGGATGCGCTGCTGCTGGCCGTCGCGCCGCTCGACGACGACGCGACGCTCGAGGGGTGGCCCGGCCTCGCCGCCGCCCTCTCCGGCGTCGGCTTCACGGGTGCGGCGGGCTCCGTCGTCCGCGTCCACGCGCCGGAGGCGACCGCACTACCGTTGTTCGTCGTCGGCACCGGTCCGGCTCCCGACCCCGGCACGGTCCGTGAGACCGTCGGCTCCGCGGTGCGCACGACGACCGGATTCGACCATCTGGCGATCGGTGCCGTGGACGACCTGGCGATCGGCGCGCTCGCCGAAGGCGCGCTGCTGGGCGGGTATCGCTTCGACGACTACAAGTCGGCCTCCGCGCCCGCGCGCGCGACGCGGATCACCCTGCACGGCACCGACCTCCCGGACTCCGCCGACGAGATCCTCCGCGCCCGCACGGTCGCGTCCGCCGCGGCGCTCGTCAAAGACCTCGTCCACACGCCGGCGCAGTGGCTCGGCCCGCAGGACGTGGCGGATGCCGCCGTCGACGCGCTCTCGGACCTGCCGGTCGAGGTCACGGTGCTGGACGAGACCGCCCTCGCCGAACAGGGCTACGGCGGAATCCTCGGCATCGGCCAGGGTTCGGACCGGCCGCCGAGACTCGTCCACGTGGACTACCACCCGGCCGGGGCGACGCACCACGTGTCGCTCGTCGGCAAGGGCATCACCTTCGATACGGGCGGACTGTCGCTCAAGCCGCCCGCAGGCATGGTCGGGATGAAGTTCGACATGGCCGGAGCCGCGACGGTGCTCGCCGTCGTCCGCGCGGCCGCCGAGCGGTCGCTTCCCCTCCGCGTGTCGGGCTGGATGTGCCTCGCCGAGAACATGCCCTCCGGGCGGGCCCTGCGCCCCGGCGACGTGGTCCGCATCGCCGACGGGACGAGCGTCGAGGTGCTCAACACGGATGCCGAGGGCCGAGTCGTCCTCGCCGACGGGCTCGTCGCGGCGAGCCGCACCCGGCCCGACGCGATCATCGACATCGCGACGCTGACCGGAGCGATCATCGTCGCGCTGGGCCACCGCCACACCGGCGTGATGGGCGAGGACGGCGCGGTCGCGGACTATCTCGCCGCCGCGGAGAGCGCCGGAGAGCTCGCCTGGCACCTGCCGCTCCCGGCGCACATGGAGGACGAGCTGGACTCCCCCATCGCCGACCTGCAGAACGCCAAGATCGGCGACACCGCCGGCGGCTCGCTGTTCGCGGGGCTCTTCCTGCAGCACTTCGTCGGTCGTATCTCCGACGACGAGGGCGCCCCCCGCATCCCGTGGGTCCATCTGGACATCGCCGGCAGCGGCACCGCGAAGGCGGGCTACGGCTCGACCGACAAGGGGCCGACCGCCGCGACGGTGCGCACCCTCCTCACCTACCTCGAGGAGGCGTCGCGATGACCGAGCACCTCGGCGACGTCGTCGTCCTGGGCGGCGGCAGCGGGGGCTACGCCGCGGCGATCCGGGCGACCGAGCTCGGCCGATCGGTCGTGCTGATCGAGAAGGACAAGGTCGGCGGCACGTGCCTGCACCGTGGCTGCATCCCCACCAAGGCCCTCCTGCACGCCGCCGAGGTCGCCGATCACGTGCGTTCCGCCGGCAGCGTCGGGGTCACGGCCAGCTTCGAGGGCATCGATCCCGCCGCCGTGACGGCGTATCGCGAGGACATCGTCGCGAAGAAGTTCCGCGGCCTCCAGGGCCTGCTCACCGCGCGCGGCATCACCGTCGTGCCGGGCGAGGGACGTCTTCTGCCGGACGGCGCCGTCTCGGTGGGCGACGACCTCTACCGCGGCGCCGACGTCGTGCTCGCGACGGGTTCGACGACGCGCACCCTGCCCGGTCTCGACATCGGCGGACGAGTGATCACGAGCGAGGGCGCGCTCGCGCTCGACGTCGTGCCGGAACGGGTCGTCGTGCTCGGCGGCGGCGTCATCGGTGTCGAGTTCGCGAGCGTCTGGCGCTCCTTCGGCGCGGAGGTCACGATCGTCGAGGCGCTCGACCACCTCGTCCCGAACGAGGACGTCGCCCTCAGCAAAGGCCTGGAGCGCGCGTTCCGCAAGCGCGGGATCGCCGCGCGGCTCGGCGCCCGCTTCGCCGGAGTGACGCAGACCGAGGACGCCGTGCAGGTGACGCTCGAAGACGGCACCGTGCTCGACGCCGACTACCTGCTCGTCGCGGTGGGACGGGGGCCCGCGACCGCGGGGCTCGGCTTCGAGGAAGCGGGGGTCGCGCTCGATCGCGGATTCGTCACCGTCGACACGCGTCTGCAGACCTCCGTCCCCCATGTCTGGGCGGTCGGGGACATCGTGCCCGGGCTCCAGCTCGCGCATCGCGGCTTCCAGCAGGGCATCTTCGTCGCCGAGCAGATCGCGGGCCTCGACCCTGTCGCCGTGCCGGAGAGCTCGATCCCGCGGGTGACCTATTCCAGCCCCGAGGTCGCCTCGGTGGGACTCACCGAGGCGCAGGCGCGCGACGCGCACGGCGACCGTGTCGCGACGTACGAGTACAACCTCGCCGGCAACGGCAAGAGCGAGATCCTCGGGACGGGCGGTCTCGTGAAGGTGGTCCGCCTCGTCGACGGCCCCATCGTGGGCGTCCACCTCGTCGGGGACCGCGTCGGCGAGCTGATCACGGAGGGCCAGCTCGCCGTCGGATGGGAGGCGCACCCGGACGACCTCGCGCCCCTCATCCACGCGCACCCCACGCAGAGCGAGGCCCTGGGCGAGGCCTTCCTCGCGCTGGCCGGCAAGCCGCTGCACGCCCTCTGACACCCGGCCCGCGCGCGGGTCACTAAGCTAGAACGACATCGGACTTTCTGAAGGAGACACAGTCATGAGCACATCCGTGGTCCTCCCCGCGCTCGGAGAGAGCGTCACCGAGGGAACGGTCACCCGCTGGCTCAAGAAGGTCGGTGACACGATCCAGGCCGATGAGGGTCTGCTCGAGATCTCGACCGACAAGGTGGACACGGAGATCCCGTCGCCCGTGAGCGGCGTGATCGAGGAGATCCTCGTGCAGGAGGACGAGACCGTCGAGGTCGGCGCCGTCCTGGCGAAGATCGGCGACGGTTCCAGCCCCGCACCGGCCGACGACGCTCCCGCACAGGAGCAGCCGGCCGCCGAAGCGGCGCCCGAGCCCGCGCCCGCCGAGGCGCCGGCCCAGGCCGAGACATCGGCGCCCGCCGCCCCGTCGGGCGACGCAAAGGACGTCGTGCTCCCCGAGCTGGGCGAGAGCGTCACCGAGGGCACCGTCACCCGCTGGCTGAAGCAGGTCGGAGACGACGTCGCGGTGGACGAGCCGCTCCTGGAGATCTCCACCGACAAGGTCGACACCGAGATCCCGTCGCCCGTCGCCGGGACCCTGCAGGAGGTCCTGGTCGGCGAGGACGAGACGGTCGCCGTGGGCGCCGTCCTGGCCCGCATCGGCTCGGGCGCTCCCGCCGCCGACCCGGCGCCCGCCGCCCCGGCTCCCGCCGCCGAGCCGGCGCCCGCTCCGGCACCCGCCGCTGCTCCGGCCGCCGCTCCGGCTCCGGCCGCCGCTCCGGCTCCGGCCGCCGCTCCGGCTCCGGCCGCCGCTCCGGCTCCGGCCGCCGCTCCGGCTCCGGCCGCTGCTCCGGCGCCGACTCCGGCTCCGGCCGCTGCTCCGGCGCCCGCTGCGGCTCCGGCTGCGGCGACCGACGACGAGGTCACGACGTACGTCACGCCCCTCGTCCGTCGTCTCGCGCAGCAGCAGGGCGTCGACCTGGCGACCGTGACCGGCACCGGCGTGGGCGGACGCATCCGCAAGGAGGACGTCCTGCACGCCGCCGAGGCCGCCGCCGCGCCGACCGCCCCGACCGCCCCGCCGGCAACGGCACCGGCCCTCGAGGTCTCGCCGCTGCGCGGCACGACCCAGCCGATGTCGCGCCTGCGCAAGGTGCTGGCCGAGCGCGCCGTCGCCTCGATGCAGCAGACGGCTCAGCTCACGACGGTCGTCAAGGTCGATGTGACCAAGGTCGCCGCCTACCGCACCGCGGTGCAGTCCGACTTCGTCGCGAAGACCGGCGGCAAGCTGTCGTTCCTGCCCTTCTTCGTCCTCGCCGCCGCCGAGGCGCTGCAGGCCTTCCCGGTCATCAACGCGACCGTGAACGGCACGGACATCGTCTACCCGTCCACGGAGAACATCTCGATCGCCGTCGACACCGAGCGGGGTCTGCTGACGCCGGTCCTGCGCGACGCGGGGGGCAAGTCGCTCGCCGCGATCTCGTCCGAGATCGCGGATCTCGCGGCGCGCACGCGCGACAACAAGCTGAAGCCGGACGAGCTCGCCGGCGGCACGTTCACCGTGACGAACACCGGCTCCCGCGGTGCACTGTTCGACACCCCCGTGGTGTTCCTGCCGCAGTCGGCGATCCTCGGAACCGGCGCGGTCGTCAAGGAGCCGGGCATCGTCAAGGTGGACGGCGTGGACGCGATCGGCGTGCGCTCGTACGTCTACCTCGCGCTGTCCTACGACCACCGCATCGTCGACGGAGCGGACGCCGCCCGCTTCCTGGGCGCCGTCAAGGCACGCCTCGAGGCAGCCGAGTTCGGCCCGCAGCTCGGGATCTGAGACACCCCCGCAGCACGATCATGGCTGGTCCGCGACGTCGTACACGTCGCGGACCAGCCATTTCGCATCCACCCGCACGAGCGCGAGCACGCGGGACCGCCCGCCGGGAAGCTTCACGCGGAACACGGCGACGCCGCCGTACTCGTCGATGAGCGAGGTCTCCGCATCGGGGACCGTGCCGTCGTCGCGCGGCTCGCGCCGGAGATCTGCGGCGAGCGTGGCGGCCCCGCCCGCACGCTCCGGCGACTCGAGGATCTCGGCGCATTCCTCCGGCTCCACACACTCGGAGAGACGACTCAACACGGCGCGTGCCGCCGCTTCGAGGTCGCTCGGCTCCGCCTCCCCGCCCTGAGGCACCGGGTCCGAGTCAGCTTCGGGATCACGCGCCGGATCCGGCTCCGGCGCGGTGGGCCGGATCGACAGCGCATCCGTGGGCGGAGCGCCGTCTCCGCTCGCCCCGCCTTCGCCCGGGCCCGCCGTCCGCTCGCCCGCGTCCTGCGCCGCGTCCATGCCGCTCGCCTCGGACCCGTCGATCGCAGAGGGCCACAGGAGCCCCGCGAGGACGATCGCAACCGCCAGCGCCGCGGCGACGACCCACGGCCTCCCCCGCGACCGCGCCGCCGCGCGAGCTGTCCCTGCGTCCGACCGCGCCCTCCGCGTCCGTCGGCCGCGCGTGCGCTCGCGCCCGGAGGCGCCGCCGCGCCGCGGCGCGGCCGTTCGCACCGCCGCCCGCACCCCTGCCACGGCTCCGTGAACGCGCTCGGCCCACTCCGATCCGACGAACGTCGCGATCCAGGATCCGACCACCGATGAGGCGACGTCCCGCGGTACCGTGACCGGGCTCTTTGATCCCCGGCCTCCGACGTCCGCTCTGGAGGGGCCCGCCGTGGCGCCCGTGCCCGGCTCGGGCATCCGCAGCGGTGCAGGTGCGGCGAGGGCGAACAGGCGTTCCTCGCACGCGGCCACCTCGTCTGCTCCCGCGCGCTCCGCGCGCAGCAGGCCCGCGGCCGCGGTGATCGCCGCCTCGCACGACGCCGGTGCGCCGGCCGCGAGCCGCTCGAGGAGGTGCGCGCCCTCTCGCGACCAGTCCGTGTCGCGGCCCGCCCGGACGACCGCGGCGAGGACCGGTCGACCGGATGCGTCGACCCACCAGGTGCCGGCCGTGATCCGGGCGCTCCGCGCCTCCTGAGCGGCGCGCAGCATGCTGACCGCGATCGTGATCGCCTCCCCCGCGGTGACGTCGTCGCGCAGGAGGGCCCCGAGCCGGTGCGGACAGTGGGGTATGACGGCGGCGTGGCCCGCCTCGCCCGTCCCGTCCACGACACGGGCGAGATCCGTGGGAGCCAGCAGGTGCCGGTCACCTGCGCGCGCCCAGACCGCCTCCGGCATCAGGGCCGGGTCGACCCAGACCGTCGGCGGATCGCCGGCGTGCAGGCGCCCCGGATAGGGCGCCTCGTCGGCTCCGAGTCGCCGCAGCGCACCGGGTTCGTCGAGAAGAAGGTGGCCGGCGGAGGTCGTCATCCTCCGAGTGTGCGCGCCGCGATCGCCGCGACGCCGACGATCGTCGCGATCTGTGCATGGGGAGCGGGGATCCGGGCGTGGGGAGGGACGGATGCGGGCACGGATCCGCGCCGTCCGAAGGTAGGCTGTCCCCATGGCATCCCGCAGTACCTCGCCCGAAAAGCGCCCCGGATTCTTCTCGCAGCTGCGCTCGCTCTTCACCTTCACGAAGGCCGAGTTCGCATGGCTGGGCTGGGCGCTGATCGCCATCGTCATCGTGGGCGTCGCGCTCGGTGTGCTCGTGGGCTTCCTCATCCCGCCGGTCGCCATCTGGAGCATCATCCTCTGGGGTGTCACCGGTCTCATGCTGGGTGTGCTCGCCGCGATGATCACGCTCACGCGCCTGTCGACGCGTGCGATGTACATCAAGCTCGACGGCATGCCCGGCGCCGCCGGCCACATCCTGTCGACGTCACTGGGACGCAACTGGGTCGCCTCGGACATGCCCGTCGGCGTCAACCCCAAGAGCCAGGATGCGGTGTACCGCGTCATCGGCCGCGGTGGCGTGGTCATCGTCGCCGAGGGTGCGCGCGGCCGGCTGACCCGGCTCGTGGGCGACGAGAAGATGAAGGTGCAGCGCGTGGCGTCGGGCGTGCCCATCAACGTCGTGTACGTCGGTCATGGCGAGGGCGACGTCCCCATCTCGAAGCTGTCGTCCACGATCAAGGCCTTCCCGAAGAAGGTCGACCGGGCCACCATGGCGGCCGTGGTGAAGCGGGTCGACTCGGTGTCGCAGTCGGTCACGTCGCTGCCGATCCCGAAGGGCATCGACCCGATGCGCGCGCGGGCGCCTCGGCCCCGGTGACCCTCCACTGAAACCTCCGCTCTGACCCGCGGCTGAGCCCTCGCCGTGCCGGTCGTCGGACCCGTGGTGCGCCTGCACGCCCATGGGACCCCACAGAGGACACCATCCCCACCGCTCCGACGACCGGTCACCCGAAGGCGACGCCCGGAGGCGACGCCGGGGTCAGCCGCGGACGAGGACGGTCCCCGCGGCCTTGTCGTGGAGGCCGCGCTGGTCGTTGTCCCACACGACGGCGGGAATCACGAGACACAGCAGCAGCGTGCGCACGATCGGGCGCCACAGCCCCACCCATCCGCCGCGGGCGAGCTGCAGCCGCATGCCCAGCAGACGATGGCCCGGCGTGCCGCCGAGCGTGGGGAGGAAGAGCACGTTGATCGCGGCGAACACGATCATGGGCGCGAACTGGGTCGATCCGGCCTCGCCGGGCAGGGCGAACTGGTCGTATCCGAAGAACGCCATGGCGATGACCGTGGAGGCCGCGTAGTCGATCGCGAGCGCGCCGATCCGGCGTCCGGGCCGGGCGATGCTCCCCGCACCGGAGGCGGGGAGACCGAGCCGCTCACCGGGGTAGGAGTTCTCGGCCAGGGCATCCGTCACCCCCTCAGCCTAACCGCGGCGTCGTAACATGCCCGAAACACGCGGGATACTGGTGAGCAACCCTCCCCCGCTAGCGTCGAGGCGAGCCTGGCCCCGTCAGGCGTGTTCCACACCCGATCTTGGAGACTCCATGTTCAAAGATTCATCCGAGGTGCTGAAGTTCATCAAGGACGAGGACGTCAAGTTCCTCGACATCCGTTTCACGGATCTCCCTGGTGTGCAGCAGCACTTCAACATCCCGGCCTCGACCGTCGACGAGGAGTTCTTCACGGTCGGTCAGCTGTTCGACGGCTCGTCGATCCGCGGTTTCGCGAACATCCACGAGTCCGACATGCAGCTCATCCCCGACGTGTCGACGGCATACCTCGACCCGTTCCGCGAGGCCAAGACGCTGATCATGGTGTTCGACATCTACAACCCCCGCAACGGGGAGATCTACGCGAAGGACCCGCGTCAGGTCGCCAAGAAGGCGGAGAAGTACCTCGCCTCCACCGGCATCGCCGACACGGCCTTCTTCGCCCCGGAGGCGGAGTTCTACATCTTCGACGACGTCCGCTACGAGGTGAAGCAGAACGCCAGCTTCTACAGCGTCGACTCCGAAGAGGGCGCCTGGAACACGGGCCGCGCCGAAGAGGGCGGCAACCTCGGCAACAAGACCCCCTATAAGGGCGGCTACTTCCCCGTCTCCCCCGTCGACAAGACGGCGGACCTCCGCGACGACATCTCGCTGCGCCTCATCGAGGCGGGCCTCGTCCTCGAGCGCGCCCACCACGAGGTCGGCACCGGCGGACAGCAGGAGATCAACTACCGCTTCGACACGATGGTCCACTCCGCGGACGACATCCTGAAGTTCAAGTACATCGTCAAGAACGTCGCCGAGCAGTGGGGCAAGGTCGCGACCTTCATGCCCAAGCCGCTCTTCGGCGACAACGGCTCGGGCATGCACACGCACCAGTCCCTGTGGCTGAACGGCGAGCCCCTCTTCTACGATGAGAAGGGCTACGGCGGCCTGTCCGACACGGCTCGCTGGTACATCGGCGGCCTCCTCGCGCACGCCCCGGCGGTCCTCGCCTTCACGAACCCGACGCTGAACTCCTACAAGCGCCTGGTCAAGGGCTACGAGGCTCCCGTCAACCTGGTCTACTCGGCCGGCAACCGCTCCGCCGCCATCCGCATCCCGATCACGGGATCGAACCCGAAGGCCAAGCGCATCGAGTTCCGCGCGCCGGATGCCTCGGGCAACCCGTACCTCGCCTTCGCCGCACAGATGATGGCGGGCCTCGACGGCATCAAGAACCGCATCGAGCCGCACGAGCCGGTCGACAAGGACCTCTACGAGCTGCCGCCCGAGGAGGCCAAGAACATCCCGCAGGTCCCGAACTCGCTGCTCGACTCGCTGGAGGCGCTGCGCGCCGACCACGAGTTCCTGCTGGCGGGCGGGGTGTTCACTCCCGAGCTGATCGAGACCTGGATCGAGTACAAGATCGAGAACGAGATCAAGCCGCTCGCGGCGCGTCCGCACCCGTTCGAGTACGAGCTGTACTTCGGCGTCTGACGCTCGTCCGAGAAAACCCCCGGGGTCACCGCCCCGGGGGTTTTCCGCGCCGGGCCCCGTGCGGATATGCGCTCCGCGGGGCCCTCCCGGCGCTAGATTGAGCGCACCCGATCACATCCCCGACGCACCTACCCGGAGGCACCGTGGGCGCGCTCTCCCGCCGCCAGTTCCTCACGCTCGCCGGAGGCCTCGCGACCGCCGCGGCGCTCCCGCGCGACGAGCTCGCCGCGGCGCTGACCGCACCGACGGCCGCGGCCGAGGCGCCCAGCACCCTCGGCCGCACGATCCTCCAGGGCCCGGTGCAGAAGGGCTCCTACCGATCGCTCGTCGCGGGTCCGGGTGAGGCTCACATCCCGCGCCTGGACGTCCTGGGCCGCTCCGCAGCGCCTGGGCGTGCGGCCTCCCGCAGGTCGCTCCTGTACCTCGCGCACCTGTCGGACATGCACGTCATCGACGCCCAGTCGCCCGGGCGGATCGAGCCGATGATCGTGCAGGACCACTCCGCCTGGGGATCGGCGTTCCACCCGCAGGATCCCCTGAGTCCGCACGTCATCGCCGCGATGACGACGTCGATCTCCGATCTGCGCTACAGCCCGGTGACCGGGGCACCGATGGACGCCGCCGTGGTCACCGGCGACAGCGCCGACATGCACTCGCACCGTGAGCTGCGCTGGTACATCGACCTGCTCGACGGGCTGAGCGTCGACCCGCGCACGAGCGACACCTTCCAGGGTGTGCAGGCCTGGGCGGAGGCGGTCTGGGCGTATCGCCCGACGGATCCGGCGGGCGGCGCGTTCGGCGCCTACGGCTTCCCCACCCTCCCGACCCTGCTCGACGACGCGATCTCGCGCCCGGTGGCCTCCGTCGGGCTCCCTGCCCCGTGGTACACCGTGTACGGCAACCACGAGACGCTCCTGCTCGGCACGTTCGATCTCGACACGCAGCTGCGGTCCCTGGCGGTGGGCGGACGCAAGTCGTACACGCTCGAGGCGACGGCGGCTCTCGCGCTCGGCGGCTACGCGGCGCGGACGAGCGCCGTGCAGCAGACGCTGGATGCCTGGGGGCTGGAGCTCGGCCTGCGTCCCGGTTTCAAGGCGGTGCCGGCCGTCGCCGACCGTGCGCTGTTCACCCGCCAGGAGTTCATGGCGGAGCACTTCCGCACGCAGCAGCGCCCCGGACCCGTCGGGCACGGCTTCACCGACCACAATCTGCGGTCGGGCGAGACCTGGTGGAAGGCCGATCTCTCCCCCCGCGTGCGCGTCTTCGGCCTCGACACGTGCAACCAGGTGGCGGGACCCGACGGAGCCGTCCCCCAGAACCAGTTCGACTGGCTGCGGGGCGAACTGGAGACCGCCACGAAGGAGAGCCGCCTCGCCATCGTGCTCAGCCACCACAACAGCGACACGCTCGAGAACCGCGCTCAGCGCCCCGGCCAGGACGAGGTGCTCATCGGCGCGGACGAGTTCGTCGCGATGCTGGGGTCCTTCCCGGTCGTCGTCGCCTGGCTCAACGGGCACACGCACCTCAACCAGATCCTCGCGCACCGCTCCGCCGCGGGCGGCTTCTGGGAGATCACGACCGCATCGTGCATCGACTTCCCCCAACAGCAGCAGACGGTGGAGCTCGTCGACAACCGCGACGGCACGCTGTCGATCTTCACGACCGTCGTCGACCACGCGGGCGACCCCACGCCGGGGAGCGGCGCCGACGTCCTCGCCCTCGCCTCGCGCAGCCGGGAGCTCGCCTCGAACGACTGGGCGGAGACGCCCCTCATGCGTCGCGGTTCGCCCCTCGACCGGAACACCGAGCTGCTGCTGCACGCGCCGTTCGACCTGTCGGCGATCAGCGACGCGACGCTCGAGGCCCAGCACCTCACCGCCCGCGCACGCATCCTCGCCCACGAGAGGGGGCTGTCGTGACCGCCCGTCGTGTCGGCGCCGTCATCGCCCTCATCGTCGCCGTGACGACGCTCGCGGCCTGTTCCCAGCTGAGCGCGCTGGCGCCCGTGGGCGGCAACAGGCTCGCCGAGGTGCGATTCGGTGCCATCGATGTGCTGCACGAGCGGGGCATCGACCTCATGACGGCACCGGCGTGCGCCCAGACGGGGGACGGACCGAAGATCTCCTGCGCCGGGACCACGGCGGACGGCGACGACGTCGCCGTCGTGTCGGACACGGGCGACGACGCGAGGCTCGAGGTCTCCGTCGCGGGGACGGTCGTCTTCGAGGGCGCCCTCTCCGAGGTCCTGGATGCGGCGGCGCGCGGATGAGCGGCATCGGATCCTCGCCGCGTCGCGCCGCGCTGTCGGCCGCGACGATCGTCGGCAACGCCGCCGTCCAGGCCGCTGCGATCGCGCTCGCGCCGCGGCTTCCGCTCGACGCGCTCGCACTCGTCCTCGCCGCCCTCTCGGGTGCCGCGATCCTCGGCTCCACGGTCATCCTGTGGGGCCTCGCCCTGAGGCGCGCCGTGCGCCGCACCCTCATGGTCGTCGCCCCCGCCGCACTCGCGACGGTGATCGTCGCGGTGGCGGCGCCCTACCTGCTGCCGCTCGTCATCGCGCTCGTCAGTCCCGTGATCGCCGGCGACGGCCTGGGCCGCGCCTGGTCGCTGGCGCGCAGACGTCCCTGGTCCACCATCGCCGCGCTGCTCCTCACGGTGGTCGCCGTCCTCCTCGCCACGGTCGTCGCGATGCTCCTCGGGCTGCTCCTCCCCGGCCCGCTCGGGGCGGCGGCGGCGTGGCTGGTCACCGGCGCCGGAGCCGTGGCCCTCATCGGCGTGTGGGCCCGTCTGGCGCACGCGATCGCGGACCCGGCGCGCGACCGACCCGGGCCCTCCGCGCATCCTCAGCCGTAGAACAGGCGCTCGAAATCGCGGCGCGCCCGACGGGCGGTCCGCAGCCACTCCTCCTCGACGAGCGTCGCGGAGCGCGGCGGATACTCGAGGAGCCGCCCGATACCGTCGAGCTTGCCCCGATCGGTCGGAAGCACATCGCTCGTCTGCCCCGACAGCAGCGTGTTGGCGGAGCGCAGGCGACTCGCGAGGCGCCACGACGAGGCGAGTCGCTCGGCCTGCGCGGCCTGCAGCAGCCCCGCTTCGCGCGCCGCCTCCAGCGCGTCGAGGGTGGACGTCGTCCGCAGCGCCGGGACGTCGCGTGCGTGCGCGTGCTGCCAGAGCTGGACAAGCCACTCGACGTCGCTGAGCCCGCCCGGACCGAGCTTCAGGTGTCGCGAGCGGTCCGCGCCCTGCGGCAGCCGCTCATTCTCGACCCGCGCCTTGATGCGCTTGATCTCGCGCAGATCCTGGACGTCGACGCGCGCCGGATAGCGGACGTCGTCGGCGAGCGACATGAACCGGGCGATCAGCTTGACGCTGCCCGCGATGCCGCGCGCGCGCAGGAGCGCCTGCGCCTCCCACGAGAGCGACCACCGCCGGTAGTACTCGGCGTAGGAGTCGAGGGAACGGACGAGCGGGCCGTTGCGCCCCTCCGGGCGGAGATCCGCGTCCAGGTCGAACGGCACCCGGTGATCCTCGGAGTACGTGCGCAGACCCGCGACGATCTTCAGCGACAGCTCGTGGGCGCGCTGCGGATCGAGGCCGTTGGGGTCGTACACGTAGAGGACGTCGGCGTCCGAGCCGAAACCGAGCTCGGCTCCGCCGAAGCGCCCCATCGCGATGACGGAGAAGTCGAGCGCGGAGTCCTCGGGCGGGACGATCTCGCGCCGCACCGCGCGGAGGGTCGCCTGGATCTTCACCTCGCTGACGGTGGTGAGCCCGTCGGCGAGCTCGTCGATCGTCAGGGTCCCGAGCACCGCACCGAACGCGAGACGCAGAAGCTCGCGCCGACGCAGCGCGCGTACGGCGTTCATCGCGTCGCCGACGGTCTCGTGCCGGGTCTGGATGGCGCGCGCCTCCTCCTGGAGCGCGTGTCCGCTACGCGGCCGGATGAGCTCGTCGGAGTCGAGCCACGCGACCGACTCGGGGATCCACTCCATCAGCTCGCCGATGTAGCGCGATCCCGACAGCACCCGCGTCAGGCGCTCCGCCGCGCCGGAGGAGTCCCGCAGCATCCGCAGGAACCACGGTGTGTCGCCGAGGCGCTCGCTGACGCGCCGGAACGCCAGCAGTCCGTAGTCGGGGTCGACCCCGTCGGCGAACCATCGGATCATCACCGGCATGAGGTGGCGCTGGATCGTGGCCTTCCGGCTGAGGCCTCCCGTCAGCGCGCCGATGTGCCGCAGGGCACCGGCGGGGTCGCGGAAGCCGATCGCGGCGAGACGGTCGTGAGCCTGTGCGGGCGAGAGCTGCTGCTCCTCGGCGGGCAGGGCCGCCACCGCCGACAGCAGGGGGCGGTAGAACAGTCGCACGTGGATCTCGCGCACCTCGCGCTTGATGCCCTCCCACAGGCCCCACACAGAGGGCCCGTCCGCGGCGAGACGACTCGCCCGGGCGAGGACGCGCAGACCCTCCGGGGCCTGCGGCATGAGGTGCGTGCGCCGCAGCTCCCGCAGCTGGACGCGGTGCTCCAGCACGCGCAGCATCCGGTAGTCGCGTGCGAACGCCGCCGCGTCCGTGCGTCCGATGTACCCCTGTGCGACGAGGGCGTCGAGGGCCTCGAGAGTGCCGCGCTGCCTGATCAGATCGTCGGAGAGGCCGTGCACGAGCTGGAGCAGCTGGACGGTGAACTCGATGTCCCGGATGCCGCCGGGGCCGAGCTTCAACTGGTACGCGACCTCGTCGGCGGGGATGAAGTCGGTGACGCGTTCGCGCATGCGCTGCACGCTGTCGACGAAGTTCTCCCGTGCCGCACTGGTCCAGACCTTTGGCTGGACCGCCGCGACGTATGCCTCGCCCAGCATGCGATCCCCGGCCAAGGGCCGGGCCTTCAGCAGCGCCTGGAACTCCCAGCTCTTGGCCCAGCGGTCGTAGTACGAGAGGTGGGATTCCAGACTGCGGACGAGCGCACCCTGCTTGCCCTCCGGGCGGAGGTTCGCATCGACCTCCCACAGCGGAGGCTCGATCTCCATGCCGGAGATGCCGCGCATGGTCTGCACGGCCAGTCGCGTCGCGATGTCGATGACGCGGCTCTCGCCGACCTCCTCGGTCAGCGCCTCGGACGCGCCGCCGACGAAGATGACGTCGACGTCGCTGACGTAGTTGAGCTCGCGCGCGCCGGTCTTGCCCATCCCGATGATGGCGAGACGGGTGCCCGAGACCTGCGAGCGTGGGAAGAGGCCCGCGCCCGCTCCCCCGCCCGCCACGCGTGTGCGGGCGACGCAGAGCGATGCCTCCAGCGCGGCCCCGGCCGCATCGGCGAGGGCGGCGGCGACCGCCGGCAGCACCTCGACGGGGTCGGATGCCCCGAGATCGACGACCGCGATCCGGGCGAGCAGGCGGCGGTAGCGGACCCGGAGCGACACCCACGCGCTCTCGTCGCCCACCTCGGCGAAGCCGTCCTCGTCGGCCCCGACGGCGGCGCGCAGCTCGGCGATCAGCTCCTCCGCGGTCGGCAGCGAGCCGTCCGGTCCGGGGACGTGCACGAGTTCCTCGGGGTGGCGGAGGAAGAAGTCGGCGAAGCCGTTCGACGCACCGAGCAGCAGCCAGATCGTCGATCCGACGCGCTGCAGCGCCCCCGCGACGGCGGACGGGTCGCGCCGGGCGATCCGCGCCAGGGCGGCCAGGGCCGCATCCGGATCGGCGGCTCGGTCCGCCCCGCCGAGGATGTGCGCGCGCGAGAGGTCGAGCGCCGCGGAGAGCTCGGTCAGCAGCGTCTCGGCGTGCCCGATGTCGCCGAACCCGTCCCGAGCCAGCTCGGTCCGGGCGGAGGTCCGCTCGCCCGCCGACATGGCCGCCTAGAGCATCTCCAGGTTGCTCTGCAGCTCGAACGGCGTCACCTGGGCGCGGTACTCCTGCCACTCGCGGCGCTTGTTGAGCAGCACGTAGTTGAAGACCTGCTCACCGAGCGTCTCGGCGACCAGCTCCGATTCCTCCATGTACTCGAGGGCGTGGTCGAGGCTCGCCGGCAGCGGCGCATAGCCGAGCGCGCGACGCTCGGCGTCGGTCAGCGACCAGACGTTGTCCTCGGCCTCGGGCGGGAGCTCGTACCCCTCCTCGATGCCCTTGAGACCGGCGGCGAGCAGCAGCGCGTACGCCAGGTACGGGTTCGCGGCGGAGTCCAGAGCGCGGTACTCGACGCGCGTCGACTGGCCCTTGTTCGGCTTGTACATCGGCACGCGCACGAGCGCGGAGCGATTGTTGTGACCCCAGCAGATGAAGCTGGGCGCCTCGTCGCCGCCCCACAGGCGCTTGTACGAGTTGACGAACTGGTTCGTGACGGCGGCGATCTCGTTCGCGTGGGTCAGGAGTCCGGCGATGAACTGTCGCCCCGTCTTGGAGAGCTGGTACTGCGCACCCTCCTCGTAGAAGGCGTTCTGATCGCCCTCGAACAGCGACATGTGCGTGTGCATGCCGCTCCCCGGCTTGCCGGACAGGGGCTTCGGCATGAAGGTGGCGTACACGCCCTGCTCGATGGCCACCTCCTTCACGACGGTGCGGAACGTCATGATGTTGTCGGCCGTCGCGAGGGCGTCGGCGTAGCGCAGGTCGATCTCGTTCTGGCCGGGACCGCCCTCGTGGTGGCTGAACTCGACCGAGATGCCGAGATCTTCCAGCATCCGCACGCTGCGGCGGCGGAAGTCGTGCGCCGTCCCGCCGGGGACGTTGTCGAAGTACCCTGCGGAGTCGACGGGCTCGGGTCCGTTGGGCCCGTACGCCGACGACTTGAGCAGGTAGAACTCGATCTCGGGGTGCGTGTAGAACGTGAACCCGGCATCGGCCGCCTTCGCGAGCGTGCGCTTGAGCACGTGACGGGGGTCGGCGACGGCGGGCTGGCCGTCCGGCGTCGTGATGTCGCAGAACATCCGCGCCGTCGGGTCGATCTCACCGCGCCAGGGCAGTGTCTGGAACGTCGTCGGATCGGGGTGGGCGAGCAGGTCCGACTCGTAGGAGCGCGTCAGGCCCTCGATCGCCGAGCCGTCGAATCCGAGACCCTCGGTGAAGGCACCCTCCACCTCGGCCGGGGCGATCGCGACGGACTTGAGGGTGCCGATCACATCCGTGAACCAGAGGCGGACGAACTTGATCCCCCGCTCCTCGATCGTGCGCAGTACGAAGTCCCGCTGCTTGTCCATCGCGTCCTCTCACACACGGCTTCGCGTGCGAAGCCGAACCGAAGGCCAGACTATCGGGCCGAGGTGTCCGAGCCGTCACCGTCGGCGGGCGCGCCCCAGGCGTCCTCGGCGGCGTCGTCGTCGGCCCAGGCGCGGGAGCGCTCGGCGAGCAGCTTCGGCGCGTTGGCCGCCTCTTCCTCCGTGTCGAACGGTCCGGCGCGATCGATCGCCGGCGACTCGAAGCCGCGCTCCACGGTGCCCGTGGTGAGGTTGTACCAGTACTTGTCTTCGCCGGCGGACATCGCGGGCTCCTTCCCATGGGGTCAGGTCGATCCTAACGAGACGAGCGCGCGACCTGGATAGGCTGAAGGCATGACGACGAAGGCGACCCGCGCGGTCGGAGTGGACATCGGCGGCACGGGCATCAAGGGTGCCCTCGTGGACCTCGAGGCGGGTGGACTCCTGAGCGACCGCGTCAAGGTGCCGACACCCAAGGGCGCCGAGCCCGACGACGTTCTCGCCGCGGTGCGGATCGTGCTCGACACCCTCGGCGTCACCGACGCGGACATCCCGCTCGGCGTCGCCTTCCCGGCCATCATCAAGCACGGACGGACGCTGTCGGCGGCGAACGTGGCCGACACGTGGATCGGCTTCGAGGCGGAGAAGTTCTTCGAGGACGGACTCGGGCGCGAGATCCACTTCGCGAACGACGCCGACGTCGCCGGGATCGCCGAGGCCCGCTACGGCGCGGCTCGCGGCGTCGACGGGCTCGTCCTGCTCACGACGCTGGGGACCGGCATCGGCACGGCGATGCTCCACGACGGCGTCCTCATCCCCAACGCCGAACTGGGGCACCTGCCGCGTGCGGGCAAGACGACCGACTTCGAGGCGTGGGCCGCGTACTCGGCGGTCGAGCGTGAGGAGCTCAGCTGGTCGAAGTGGGCCAAGAGGCTCCAGACCTACTACGACACATTGGAGTTCCTGCTGAGCCCCGACCTGTTCATCGTCGGCGGCGGCGTCTCGAAGCACGCGGACGAGTTCCTGCCGCTGCTGTCGCTCTCGACGCCGATCGTCCCGGCCGTCCACCGCAACAACGCGGGGATCATCGGCGCCGCAGCCCTCGCCGTCTGAGCAGCCAGGCGTCGGGGGCCACCGCCAGGCGCGTGCGCAAGGAATTCTTCGGCTGCGCCGGTCGAGGCCGACCACGCGGCTCACGCTCCGCCACGGGAGGTGTACTCCTCGATCACGACACCCGACTCGAATGAGCGGGTTCTGGTCAGAGCGAACGCGCGCGGCTCGTACGGGGCAGTGCCGAACAGGGAGATGCCGGAGCCGAAGACCACTGGGTTGCGTTTCAGGACGAGGCCGTCGATCTCCGGCAGTAGCGTGCCCGCGAGCACCCCACCCCCGCAGAGCCAGACGTCTAGACCGTCTTCCCGCTTCAGACTGCGGACCGCGGCGAGAGGATCGTCGGTGAGCGTGATCTCCGGATCGACGTCGCGCGGGCTGCGGCTCGCAACGACCTGACGCAGGTGGGGGTACGGGCTGGAGATTCCGATATCGAGCGCGGGTGCGAGCGTGTTCCACCCCATGATCACCGTGTCGAATCGCGTCTTGGGCGGTTCGATTCCCCGCGCCGTGTGCACGTGCGTGGGCAGCGCGTCCGCGTACTCGCCGAACACGACCGATGCGTGGTCGCCGTCGACGAGGAACGAATCGAAACCGCCGGTCGGGTCGGCGATGTATCCGTCGATGCTGACAGCGACGTAGTAGACGAGGTTCCTCATGGTGTCTCCGATCACGACAGTTGTCGTAGTCAAAGTACAACAGGAGTCGTAGTTTAGCTAGCATGAGCGACATGGCTCGCAATGACGAACGACGCTCGGCTCTCGCCGACGCGGGGATCCGCGTGCTGGCGGAGGAAGGAGCACGCGGTCTCACGCATCGCGCTGTCGACGCCGCCGCCGGCACGCCACGTGGCACTGCCTCGAACTACTTCCCGACCCGTGACGATCTCGTCTCCGCACTCGTCGGCCGCATCGGTGAGCGACTCACCCCCGATCCCGAGGCTGCGTCTTCGCGCGCAGCTCGGATCCCCGACCGCGAGCTCTTCGCCGACTACCTGCGTGACGTCGTGCGGCGACTCAGTGCTGACCCGCACGTGTCACTCGCCCTCTTCGAGCTGCGGCTGGAAGCCGCACGGCGTCCTGCTGTCGCCGAAGCGCTCGGGGCGTGGCGACAGCGAGCCTTCCAGGAGGACGTCTCATTCAACGTCGGCTCTGGCCTGCCAGGGGGACGAACGGAGATCGCCTTGTTCCACTACGCCATCGACGGGCTGATGCTCGACCATCTCACCGCGCCACTCGATACCGGATTGTCCGTCGACGTCGCCATAAACGAGTTCGTCGACCGCATACTTCGGTGACCCCGGCCTCCTGGCCAGCAACAGTCAGGCGTCGACCTTCCTCTTCCATTATCCCTCCGCACGGGGGGCTTGCCGCAACGCCCCCGTCGTGAGGCAGAATCGCTGATCGCGCGCGGATTCCGCCCGCGCGGCGAGGGGAGAGTAGCGATGACCGAGGCGACCGCGAACGGTGTCTTCCACCTTCCGGATCGGCTGCGCGCGAAGGGGGTGCCCGCGCTCGTCGCGGACGACGAACGCCACTTCGCCCGTGTGTCCGCCGCTCTCGCGGCGACCCGCAACGACCTCGATCGGCGCCTCGCGGACGCCCGGCGCCTGCAGACCCGCTCCGGGCAGGAGGCGCTGGAGCGAGACCTCGAGATCCAGCGGCTCAGCGCGCGTCGGGGCGTGCTGAGCCGTTTCGGCGACGACGTCTGCATCGGTCGCACCGTCGCCCTCGACGGCACCGTCACTCACATCGGCCGGCTGGGACTCGCCGATGACGAGGGCCGGCGCCTCCTCGTGGACTGGCGGGCGCCGGCGGCGGAGCCCTTCTTCGCGGCCGGCCACGGGCATCCGATGGGTCTGACGAGCCGCCGCCGATACCGCTGGGTGCGCGGATGCATCGTCGACTACTGGGACGAGGTGTTCGCGGAGGACGGGATCGACCGCAGCGCCGCCCTCGACGACCAGTCCGCGTTCATCGCGAGCCTGGGGGCGAGCCGCTCGCCGAAGATGCGCGACGTGCTCGCGACGATCCAGACCGACCAGGATGCCGTCATCCGCTCCGGATCGCGGGGCGCCCTCGTGGTGGACGGCGGCCCCGGCACCGGCAAGACGGTCGTCGCGCTGCACCGCGCCGCCTACCTCCTGTACGCCGATCCGCGCCTGCAGCCCGGCCGCGGCGGGCTGCTGTTCGTCGGCCCGCACCGTCCGTACATCGACTACATCGACGAGGTGCTCCCCAGTCTCGGCGAAGAGGGTGCCGTCGTCGCCACCCTGGCGGAGCTGGTGACCGGCGGCCCGGACGTCGCGGAGGAGCCCGACCCGCACCTGCGTCGCATCGCCGGGGACGCGCGCATGCCGGACGCGGTCGAGGCCGCCGTGCGCCTCTGGGAGCGCCCGCCCGCGACGCGCACGACCGTGCCCACGGCGTGGGGGCCGGTCGCGGTGAGCGCGTGGGAGTGGAGCGAGGTGTTCACCGCGGCCGCGGAGGGCCTTCCGCACAACGCCGTGCGCACGGACGCGCGGGACCGGTTGCTCGACCTGATCGCGGAGCGGATCGACGCCGCACTCCGGCGCGGCGGCGAGCCGGGCGCGCAGGGGGGCGCATGGGGCGAGAACTGGGGCGAAGGGTGGGGCGAAGCGTCCGTTTCCGCACGATCGCCGGAGCACCACGTCGACGCGTACGCCGCGGAGGAGGATTTCGACGCGTACGGCCTCGTCGACGACGACGCGGAGGCCCCCACCCGCGCGGCGCTCGAGGACGACGAGGACCTCTCCGCTTACCTGGAGGGCCTCTGGCCGCTGCTCGACCCCGACGCCCTGCTGCGAGGCCTGTTCGCGTCTCCGCGGATGCTCCGCGTCTGCGCCCCGTGGCTCGCGGGCGACGAGGCCGCCCGCCTCGCCGCCCACGCCGGGGCGACGGAATGGACGGACGTCGATCTGCCGCTGCTGGACGTCGCGCGACGACGCGTCGGCGACCCGAGGGCGGAGCTCCGCCGCCTCCGCCGACGCGCCGAGGAGGCCTCGGAGAGACGGGTGCGCGCCGATGTCGTCACCCACCTCGTCGCCGCCGACGACGGAGATCTGCGCATCATGTCGATGCTGCGGGGCCAGGACCTCCGGAGGACCCTCGCGGCGCACGATGAGGAGGACGTCGATCCCCTGGCGGGCCCCTTCGCCCACATCGTCGTCGACGAGGCGCAGGAGCTCACGGATGCGCAGTGGCGGATGCTGCTGCGTCGATGCCCCGCGCGCAGTTTCACGATCGTGGGCGATCGCGCACAGGCGCGCCACGGCTTCGAGGAGTCCTGGGACGAGCGGCTGCGCCGCATCGGCATGGACGATGTCCGCATCGCCGCACTGTCGATCAACTACCGCACTCCGCAGGAGGTGATGGATGTCGCCGGTCCCGTCATCCGCGAGGCCCTCCCCGATGCGAACGTGCCGACGGCCATCCGGCGCAGCGGCGTGTCGGTGCACCGAGGACGGGTGGCGGAGCTCGAGGGCATCCTCGCCGGGTGGCTGCATCGCCACGACGCCGGGACCGCCGTCGTCGTGGGTGCCCCGGAGTTCCGGCCGGCGCCCGCCGATCACGGTCGTGTGCGCTCCCTCTCGCCCCGTCTCGTGAAGGGCCTGGAGTTCGACCTTGTGGTGCTGGTCGATCCCTCGGCCTTCGGGGAGGGCGTGACGGGCGCGGTCGACCGCTACGTGGCCATGACGCGCGCGACCGGGGAGCTCGTGGTCCTCGAGCCGTGAGGCGGGCGAATGGGCCGGCCTGTACGCCGGGTTCTGTCCGGGAGCTCGCGCTCCGTGGACGGTCATCTCTCTCGGCGACACGTTGCCGTGCCGCTCCAGCGGTCTACCCGGGGACTCGGCGGGCCGCGTCGGCATCCCCTGTCTGACCTTGCTCCGGGCGAGGTTTACCGTGCGGGTCGTGTCACCACGACCCCGGTGGTCTCTTACACCACCCTTTCACCCTTACCGATGCCTCGCGGCACCGGCGGTCTGCTCTCTGTGGCACTGTCTCGCGGATCACTCCGGGTGGGTGTTACCCACCGCCCTGCCCTGTGGAGCCCGGACGTTCCTCGGTGCGGGCGGACCCGCAACGCGACCGTCCAGCCGACCCATTCGCCCCCTCAGTCTATCGGCCGCCGCCCGGCTCACGCCTTGGCGGCGTCGGCCGTGATGCGCAGATCGAGGGGGAAGTCGATCGGGAACCCGCCGAACAGCAGCGACGCCGCCCGGTTCGCGGACTCCCGCACGGCCGCCGCCACCGCCTCCGCATGCGCCGCCGGCGTGTGCACGATGATCTCGTCGTGCAGGAAGAAGCACAGGTGCGCCCTCCGCGAGAACACGGCACCGGAGGCGTCGGCGGCATCCCCGTCCTCCACGGGGGGCATCTCTCCGAGCACGCGGCGCAGATCGGCGAGCCAGGCGAGCGCCCACTCCGCGGCGGTGCCCTGCACGACGAAGTTGCGGGTGAAGCGCCCACGATCCCGCGCCGCACGCCGGGCCCGCTCACGATCGGGCTCGCCGGCATCGGGCGCCCCGGCGCGGTCCTGCACCGCTCGCCACCCCGCCGACGCCGCGGGGCTGGTGCGCCCGAGCCACGTGCTGACCGTGCCGCCCTCCTCGCCGGTGCGCGCGGCGGCGTCGACGAGCCCCATCGCGCGGGGATAGGCCCGGCGCAGCGCGGGCACGAGCCGGCCGCTGTCCCCCGTCGTGGCGCCGTACATGGCACCGAGCATCGCGATCTTCGCGTCAGCGCGCGTGGAGACCGCGCCGCCCGCGACGACGCCGTCGTAGAGATCGCGTCCACGTGCGGCATCGGCCAGGGCGAGGTCGCCGGAGAGAGCGGCGAGAACCCGGGGCTCGAGCTGAGCCACATCGGCGACGACCAGCATCCACCCCGGGTCCGCCCGCACCGCGGGGCGGAGCTGACGCGGCAGCTGCAGCGCTCCCCCGCCCGAGGACGCCCATCGCCCGGTGACCACGCCCCCGGGGACGTAGACGGGGCGGAACCGGCCCTCGCGCGCCCACTCGTCGAGCCAGGTCCATCCGTTCGCGCTCAGCAGACGCGTCAGCTTCTTGTACTGCAGGAGCGGGGCGATCGCGGGGTGGTCGTACTCCGCCAGCTCCCAGCGGCTCGTCGTCCGCGCGAGGACGCCCACACGATGGAGGCTGCGCAGCAGCTTCGGCTGGGAGTCGAGGCCGGCCGACGGATCCCCCAGCGCAGCGCGCACCGCTGCGGCGAGCTCCTGGACGCGCGCGGGCGCCGCGCCCGCCGCGGGGCGGGGTCCCAGCGCCTCCTCGAGGATCCGCTCGTGCACGGCGCGACTCCACGGCACCCCCGCAGCCGTCAGCTCGGCCGCGAGCAGCGCCCCCGCGGACTCGGCCGCCAGCAGCAGGCGGAGTCGACCGGGGTCGGTCGCGGTCGCGACCGCGTCCTGCTGACGCAGGAACTCCGCCAGCACCGCGTCGGGATCGTCCGGCACGCCCGCCGCACCGGTGTCGAGGTCGAACAGCGCCGGCGCGCCGAGGTCCGGCTCGGCGGCCGGGGAGGCATCCCAGGCCGTCGTCGCGCGGACGTCCGCCCTCGTGACCAGCGCGCTCGACCGGACGATCGCACGGCTCAGCCGCAGGTCGTGGCATCGCTCGACGACGATCCCCGCCGCGAGCAGGTCGGGGTACCACCGGCCCGTGTCGCTCCACACCCACCGGGTCTCGCCACCGGTCGCGGATGCCTCCGCACGCCACTGCTCACGGGTGCACCGCCGGCGACGCAGCTCCGCCAGGTCGTCGGCGAGGTCGACCACCACCGTGGCGTCGCCGTCGCGGGCGACGATCCTCCATCGCGGCGACGGTGTCATCGCCGCCGTCTGCTCACAGTCCCGACTCGTCCGACCGCACGAGGATGCCTCCGCACTCGGGACACATCACGACGTCGTCGTCGGCGGCCTCGCGGAGGGCCTGCAGATCCGTTCCCGAGAGCACCATGTGGCAGCCCTCGCACGTCCGTCGCCGCAGCAGACCTGCACCCACACCCCGCGCGGCGAGCCGGTCGTAGAGCGCGAGCAGGTCGGACGGCACCTGCTCCGCGAGGGCCGCGCGGTCGCGCGCCGCGGCCTCGCCGGTCGCCGTCGCGCGCGCCACCGCCGCCTTCCCCTCGGCGCTGATCCGTGCGCCCTCCTCGTTCGTCGCGGCGATCACGGCCTCCTGCGCCGCGACGGCGGCATCGGCGGATTCGAGCCGTTCCATGATCTCCAGCTCGGCGTCCTCGAGGTCGCTCTTGCGCTTCGCGAGGGAGGCGAGCTCGTGCTCGAGACCCTGCGCCTCCTTGACGTTGGCGCTCACCGCGAGACGTTCGGTGTCGCGTGCGACGCGAGCGTCGACGAGGGCCACGTCGGATTCGAGCCGCGACAGCTCGGCGCGCGCGTCGTCACGATCGCCCAGGAGGCGCGTCAGCTCGGCAGACTGCGCCTGGCGCTGGGCGAGCAGCTCGTTCACCCGTGCCGTCTGCTCGGGGTTGCGTCGCTGGTGGTCGGCGGCGCGGATGGTCGCATCCAGACGCGCGACATCGATGAGGAGCAGCTGGTCGGCGGGGCGGGCTTTCACCCGTCCAATCTATCGTTTCCCCCCGGCGCGGGACCTCCCGGCGCCGGGGCGATCCGACTAGCATGTGGTCCCTGATGCCCGCCGGCGTCCATCGAGGGGAGCCGCCATGAGCGTGATGCGTACCAAGTCGGTCGAACGGTCCATCGCCGACACGGAGGAACCGGAGTTCCGGCTGCGCAAGTCCCTGTCGGCGCTCGATCTCACCGTCTTCGGCGTCGGCGTCGTGATCGGCGCGGGCATCTTCACCCTGACCGGGCGCGCCGCGCACGAGGTCGCCGGGCCCGCGATCGTCGTGAGCTTCGTCGTCGCCGCGATCGCCTGCGCGCTCGCGGCGATGTGCTACGCCGAGTTCGCCTCGACGGTGCCCGTGTCGGGCTCGGCCTACACGTTCTCGTACGCCTCCCTCGGGGAGCTGTTCGCGTGGATCATCGGGTGGGATCTGATCCTCGAGATGTTCCTCGGGGCGAGCGTCGTCGCACAGGGATGGAGCGCCTACCTCGGGGTGCTGATGGAGCAGCTCGGTGCGCCGATCCCCGCCGCGATCGGCTACGGCGGGACGGTCGATGTGATGGCCATCCTGCTGGTCGTCGTCCTCGGCATCCTCATGACCCTGGGCATCCGCGAATCGATGCGCGTGAACCTCGTGCTCGTCGGGGTCAAGCTCTTCATCGTGCTGTTCGTGATCGTCGCCGGGATCATGTTCGTGAACCCCGCCAACTACTCGCCGTTCGTGCCGGATGCCGCCCCGCGCGAGACCGCGACGGGCCTCACCCAGCCGCTCCTGCAGTTCTTCTCCGGCATCGAGCCCATGGCGTTCGGGGTGGGCGGCATCTTCGCCGGCGCCGCTCTGGTGTTCTTCGCCTACATCGGCTTCGACGTCGTGGCCACGACCGCGGAAGAGACGCGCAACCCGCAGCGTGACATGCCGATCGGCATCATCGCGTCGCTGGCGATCTGCACCATCCTGTACTGCGCGGTCGCCCTCGTGGTGACCGGCATGGTCCCCTACGACCAGCTCGACCCGGCGGCCGCCCTGGCGAACGCCTTCGCGCACCACGGGCAGACCTGGATGGCGACAGTGATCTCGGCGGGTGCGGTGGCCGGTCTCACCACGGTCGTCCTCACCCTCCTCATCGGCGCGACGCGCATCATCTTCGCGATGTCCCGGGACCACCTGCTGCCGGGCGGGCTCGCGCGCGTGCATCCGACGCGGCGCACGCCGTGGCTCATCTCGATCATCGTGACCGTCATCGTGGCGGTCGTCGCCGGTCTCACGCCGGTCGGCGTGCTCGAGGAGATGGTGAACATCGGGACGCTGTCCGCCTTCGTGCTCGTCTCGGTCGGCGTCGTGGTGCTGCGTCGCACCCGTCCGGACCTGAAGCGCGGCTTCCGGGTGCCCTGGAGCCCGTTCCTCCCCATCCTGTCCGCCGCCGTCTGCACCTATCTGATGCTGAACCTCACCGTCGAGACCTGGCTGCGGTTCCTCGTCTGGCTCGTCATCGGGTTCGTCGTGTACTTCTCGTACTCCCACCGGAACTCGCGGCTCGGCAAGGACGCCCACCCCTACCTCAACCCCGCGGAGCCGCGGGTCGTCGGCCGCGATGGCTGACGCGCCTCGCGCGGCGCATCCGTGTCGCATCTCGTCGTTCTGCATCGCCTACAGCGACCGTTTGCGACACATCTGGGCCGCGGCGCGTCCGTGCGCGCCCGTAGACTGACGTCGTCAGGGCCTTTAGCTCAGCTGGTAGAGCGCCACGTTTACACCGTGGATGTCGTCGGTTCGATCCCGGCAGGGCCCACATCCACCCTCGCGGGAGCGCGACGCGACGAGGGCGTTCCGGAGGAGGTCCGACGTGGGAGTCCCGCAGAGCAAGGCGGAGCTCGTGCGCGCGGTGACGATCGGATACGACCGGCTCGCCGTCGACCTCGCCCACGTCCCGGAGGACGCCGCACGCGAGCGGACGATGCCGGGCCACGCGCGCGGCACCCGGATGTCGCCGGCAGACCTGGTCGCCTACCTGATCGGGTGGAACGAGCTCGTCCTCTCCTGGCATGAGCAGCGCGCCGCCGGCATCGAACCGGCGTTCCCCGCCGAGGGATACCGGTGGAACCAGCTGGGCGAGCTCGCGGAGAGCTTCTACGCTCGGGGGGCCGATCTCGCCTGGGCGGAGCTCATCGCGCGCTTCGACCGCGCCGAGAAGGCGATCCTCGCCCTGATCGACGGGCTCGACGACGACGCGCTCTACGGTGCGCCGTGGTACGGGACCCACACCGCGGGCCGGATGATCCAGCTCAACACGTCCTCCCCCTACGCCAACGCCCGCACGCGGCTGCGGCGGTGGCTGCGGGAGCGCGACGCCCGCTAGTCGACTCGCACGTCGTCGCCCACCCGGATGCGGCCGCCGCCCGAGACCGGCAGCAGCAGGCGCCCGAGCGTCGGCTTCTGCTGGCCGAACCGGCGGGTCAGGGCCGTGAGGATCGGCGCGTCCCGTTCGCCGGTGTCCGGGTTCGCGTGCGTGGCGAGGCAGCGGACGATCGGCCCTTGCGGGGCGAAGAGCACGTCGCCGATGCGCACCGGTCCGCTCCAGTCGAGCTCGGACCAGGCCGCGGCACCGGCGATGACGACGTTCGAGCGGAATCGCCGGTCGTCGACGGATGCCGGGAGCGCCGCGTCCAGGGCCTCGGCGCTCTCGCGGGTGTGCACCGACACGAAGCCGCGCGCCCGGTCCTGGAACCGCGACGTGACCCCGTCGCCCACGAGCACGAGAGGCAGCCGTCCCGGCGCCTGCAAGCGCGCGGCATCCGGCGAGGAGAGCACGTACTGGGTGACGGTGTCCACGAGGAGGCGGCGTTCCGGCTCGTCGATGCCCGCCTCGACGAGCACCTGCGACCCCAGGGCGACCCGCACGCGACGCTCGGCGTCGTCGTACGCCACCGACAGACGCGCGAGCGAGGGGAAGTCTTGCAGCGCGAGGCCCTTCGATTTCGGCCAGTAGTCGAGACCGTCGCGCTCCTCCGGCCGGGCGGCGTCGGCGAACCGGAACGCGAGCACCCGGTCCCCCGCGATCCGGCCGTCCTCCTGCACCTCGAGCTCGTCGCGCGTCTCGGGCGTGAAGCCCTTGACGGGGTGGCGGAAGAGGGCGACGACGTGCGGCACGACGTCCAGTCTGTCAGCCGCGTCGGAGTCGGGAAACGCATCCGACCGGTCTCGGATTGTGACTAGGCTGATCCAGGGACGCGTCGTGGACGCTGCACAACGCCGCGCGCTCCCGAAGCCCCTACCTGGCACGATCTGCCAGATGACGAAAGGTGTCTCGTGACGGTCAACGATCAGGATCCGTACTCGCAGGGCCCGCAGGACAGCGATCCCGAAGAGACGCACGAGTGGCAGGAATCGCTCCAGCAGCTCGTCGACAGCAAGGGCGCCGGCCGCGGCCGCGAGATCATGCTGAGCCTCCTGCACAAGTCGCACGAGCTTCAGCTGAACGTGCCGCAGGTGCCCGTCACGGACTACATCAACACGATCGCTCCGGAGAACGAGCCCGAGTTCCCCGGCGACGAGGAGCTCGAACGCCGCTACCGCCGGTGGATCCGCTGGAACGCCGCCATCACGGTGCACCGCGCGCAGCGTCCCGGCATCGGCGTGGGTGGCCATATCTCGACCTACGCGTCGTCCGCCTCGCTCTATGAAGTCGGCTTCAACCACTTCTTCCGGGGTCTGGACGCGCCCTCCGGCGGCGACCAGATCTTCATCCAGGGCCACGCCTCCCCCGGCATCTACGCCCGGTCCTTCCTCGAAGGCCGGCTCACCGAGGACCAGCTCGACGGCTTCCGCCAGGAGAAGTCGAAGGCGCCGGACGCCGTCCCCTCCTACCCGCACCCGCGCCTCATGCCGCACTACTGGCAGTTCCCGACGGTGTCGATGGGTCTCGGGCCGATCAACGCCATCTACCAGGCGATGACGAACAAGTACCTCACCAACCGCGGCATCAAGGACGTCTCCGACTCGCACGTATGGGCGTTCCTCGGCGACGGCGAGATGGACGAGGTCGAGTCGCGCGGTCAGCTGCAGGTCGCCGCCAACGAGGGCCTCGACAACCTCACCTTCGTCGTGAACTGCAACCTGCAGCGCCTCGACGGTCCCGTGCGCGGAAACGGCAAGATCATCCAGGAGCTCGAGGCGTTCTTCCGCGGTGCGGGCTGGAACGTCATCAAGGTCGTCTGGGGCCGCGGATGGGACGAGCTGCTCGAGGTCGACACCGACGGCGCGCTCGTGCGCCTCATGAACACGACGCCGGACGGCGACTTCCAGACCTACCGCGCCGAGGACGGCAAGTTCATCCGCGACCACTTCTTCGGTCGCGACGAGCGCACCGCGGCGATGGTCAAGGACTGGTCCGACCAGGACATCTGGGGCAAGCTGCGCCGCGGCGGTCTCGACTACCAGAAGCTCTACGCCGCCTACAAGGCCGCGACCGAGCACAAGGGCCAGCCCACGGTCATCCTCGCCAAGACCATCAAGGGCTACGGCCTCGGTCATCACTTCGAGGGGCGCAACGCGACCCACCAGATGAAGAAGATGACCCTCGAGGACCTCAAGCACTTCCGCGACTCGATGCGCATCCCGATCTCCGACGCCCAGCTCGAGGAGAACCCCTACCTGCCCCCGTACTACAACCCGGGGCTGGAGAACGAGACGATCCAGTACATGGTCGAGAAGCGTCGTTCGCTGCAGGGCTTCCTGCCCGAGCGCCGCACGCACCACGTGCCGATCAGCCTGCCGGACGAGAGCGCCTACGCGATGCCGAAGAAGGGCTCGGGCACGCAGGAGATCGCGACCACCATGGCGTTCGTCCGCCTGCTGAAGGACCTGCTGCGCGCGAAGGACTTCGGGAACCGGATCGTCCCGATCATCCCCGACGAGGCCCGTACGTTCGGCCTCGACGCCTTCTTCCCGACCGCGAAGATCTACAACCCCAACGGGCAGAACTACACGTCGGTGGACCGCGAACTGCTGCTCGCCTACAAGGAGAGCCCGCAGGGCCAGATCATGCACGTCGGCATCAACGAGGCCGGTGCGATGGCGGCGTTCACCGGCACGGGCACCGCGTACTCCACGCACGGCGAGCCGCTCATCCCCGTCTACATCTTCTACTCGATGTTCGGCTTCCAGCGCACGGGCGACGCCCAGTGGGCGGCGGGCGACCAGATGGCGCGCGGATTCATCATGGGCGCCACCGCGGGACGCACCACCCTGACCGGTGAGGGCCTGCAGCACGCGGACGGCCACTCGCACCTTCTCGCCTCCACGAATCCGGCGACGGTCTCGTACGACCCCGCCTACGGCTACGAGATCGCCCACATCGTGCGTGCCGGCATCGACCGGATGTACGGTGGCAACCACCCCGAGCCGGACGTGATGTACTACATCACCCTGTACAACGAGCCGATCGTGCAGCCCGCCGAACCGGAGAACGTCGACGCCGAGGGCATCGTCCGCGGCATCCACCGCATCTCGGAGGGCTCGGGCGACGGCAACCGCGTACAGCTCCTCGCCTCCGGCGTGGGCGTGCCGTGGGCGCTCGAGGCCCAGCAGCTCCTCGCTCAGGACTGGGGCATCGCGGCGGACGTCTGGTCGGTCACCAGCTGGACGGAGCTGCGCCGCGACGGTCTCGCCGCCGACGAGCACAACTTCCTGAACCCGCTGGCGGAGCCGCGCACCGCCTACCTCACCGAGAAGCTGCGGGGCAGCCAGGGCCCGGTGGTCGCGGTGAGCGACTACATGCACGCGGTGCAGGATCAGATCCGCCCCTGGGTTCCGGCACGCTTCGCCACGCTCGGTGCGGACGGCTTCGGCTTCTCCGACACGCGCGCCGCCGCACGTCGGTACTTCAAGATCGACGGACCGTCCATCGTGGTCCGCGCCCTCCAGGCACTCGCCGAGGACGGCGCGGTCGACCGCGCTCTCTCGGCGCAGGCGATCGAGAAGTACCGGCTGCACGATGTCGCCGCCGGAACGAGCGGGAACGCAGGCGGCGAGAGCTGACCGGCTCGATGCCCGCCCGCCCCACCCCCCAGGAGAAGGCGGAGACCCTCGCCTGGCTGCGGCGGATCTCCGGCGACCTGGCGACGGCCACGATCAAGCGGCTCGAAGAGTCCTTGCCGTGGTACGCCGACATGCCTCCGGCGCGTCGGTCGTCGGTCGGACTCGTGGCGCAGGCGGGCATCGCCTCGTTCATCCAGTGGTACGAGGATCCGCAGTCGACGCCGTGGATCGCGGCGGACATCTTCGCCGCCGCGCCGCGGGAGCTGCTGCGGAGCGTGAGCCTCACACAGACGCTGCAACTGATCCGCGTGACGGTCGCGGTCACCGAGGAGCGCGTCGCCGGGCGCGCGGAGGACCTGCGCGAGAGCATCCTCCTGTTCTCCCGCGAGGTCGCCTTCGCCTCGGCGGACGTCTACGCCCGTGCCGCGGAGGCCCGCGGCCTCTGGGATGCACGCCTGGAGGCGCTCGTCGTCGACTCGATCCTCACCGGCGAAGCCGACGAGGAGCTCCCCAGCCGGATCGCGGCACTCGGCTGGCACGGCCACGGCGAGGTCGCGGTGCTCGTCGGCACGACGCCCGCCCAGTTCGACGTCGACCAGTTGCGTCGGCTCGCCCGCAAGACCGGCGTCGACGTCCTCATCGGCGTCCAGGGCTCACGCCTCGTGCTCGTCATCGGGCGCTCCGACGCGGCACCGCGCGAGGATGCCCGTGACGCGCTGCCCTTCGTCGAGATCGCACGCCGATTGGAGCCGGGCTTCGGCGCGGGGCACCTGGTGCTCGGTCCGACCGTGCCGGCCCTGGTCGACGCGGGTCTCAGCGCGCGCGCCGCACTCGCCGGTTTCGCCGTCGCCGGCGCCTGGCGGGGTGCGCCGCGACCGGTGGAGGCCGACGACCTGCTGCCCGAGCGGGCCCTCGCGGGCGATTCCGCGGCCAAGGCGACGCTGGTGGAGCGGATCTACCGACCCCTGCAGGCGCATTCCTCGGATCTCGTGACGACCCTGTGGAGCTACCTGGACAACGGCCGCTCGCTGGAGGCGACGGCCCGTGAGCTGTTCGTGCACCCCAACACCGTGCGGTACCGGCTGAAGCGCGTGTCGGACGTGATCGGCTGGGACGCGACGGGGCCGCGCGAAGCGCTGATCCTGCAGACCGCGCTGATCATCGGATCCATCGGCACGGAGGTCACGCGGCGCCGCATCGGCTCACGGCGACCCTCGTGACCGCCGCCGACCCGCGCATGTTGTGGGGCACGCACAAGGCTTCCGCGCTTTGTTGTGACATGAGCCCCAGCATGCGCGACGGGAACTTGGCAGGATAGAGCAGTGATCATCACCGTCTTCCCCGGCCAGGGGTCGCAGACCCCCGGATTCCTCGAGCCCTGGCTCGCCCTCGACGGCGCCCGCGAGCGCCTCGAGCGCTACGCCGCCGACAGCGAGGTCGACCTGATCGCCGCCGGCACCGAGTGGGACGCGGACCGCATCCGCGACACCCAGGTGGCCCAGCCCCTCATCGTCGCCGCGAGTCTCCTGTCGTACGCCGCCCTGACGGACGCCGCGGGCGCGGTCCCCGCCGGCGTCGCCGGGCATTCGGTGGGCGAGGTCGCCGCGCTCGTCGCGGCGGGGGTGGTCTCCGACGACGACGGCATGCGCCTGGTCGGTCGGCGCGGCCGCGCGATGGCCGAAGCGGCCGCGACTGCCGAGACCGGCATGAGCGCCGTGCTCGGCGGCGACCGCGACGCCGTGCTCGCCCGGCTGGACGAGCTCGGCCTGACCCCCGCCAACCACAACGGGGCCGGTCAGATCGTCGCCGCGGGAGCGTTCGACGCCCTCGCCGCGTTGGCCGCCTCGCCCGTCGCGGGCAGCCGTGTCATCCCGCTGCAGGTCGCCGGCGCCTTCCACACCGACGTCATGGCGCCCGCGGTGGAGACCCTGCGCGCCGCGGCGGCCGACACGCCCGTGGCGGATCCGTCGCTGACGCTCTGGACCAACAGCGACGGCAGCATCGTCGCCTCGGGGAGCGAGGCCGTCGACCTGCTCGTACGCCAGGTCGCCTCGCCGGTCCGGTGGGACCTGTGCATGGAGTCCTTCGCGGCGGCCGGCGTCACGGGCATCATCGAGATGGCCCCCGCGGGCACCCTCACCGGCCTGGCGAAGCGCGCGCTGCGCGGCGTGCCCACCGTCGCCGTCAAGACACCCGATGACCTCGCGGCCGCGGTCGCGCTGCTGACAGGAGAATCCGCGTGAGCATCACCCTCACCCAGCCCACGGGCCCCGCCCACACGCGCATCTACGCCTACGGAGCCGCCCGCGGTGAGAACGCCGTCCCCAACGACGACCTCGTCGGCCCGATCGATTCGAGCGACGAGTGGATCCGTCAGCGCACGGGCATCGTCACGCGCATGCGTGCCGACGCCGGCACGACGGCGATCGATCTCGCGTCCGACGCCGCCGCCGAGGCCGTCGCGCGCTCGGGCGTGGACCCCGACCTGATCGACGCCGTGATCGTCGCCACGATCTCCAACCCGAAGCAGACGCCGTCGGTCTCGGCGATCGTCGCCGACCGGATCGGCGCGAATCCGGCCGCCGCCTACGACATCAACGCCGCCTGCGCGGGCTTCGCCTACGGCGTCGCCCAGGCCGACGCCCTCATCCGCGGTGGTGTCGCGAACTACGCCGTCGTCGTGGGTGCCGAGAAGCTCAGCGACATCGTCGACCCGACGGATCGGTCGATCTCGTTCCTCCTCGGCGACGGAGCCGGCGCGGTCGTCGTCGGTCCCAGCGAGTTCGCGGGCATCGGTCCGACGGTCTGGGGCTCCGACGGCTCCAAGGCCGACGCCGTGGGCATGAACCACACCCTCGTCGAGTTCCGCGACGGAGCCGCCCCGTGGCCCACCCTCCGGCAGGAGGGGCCGACGGTCTTCCGCTGGGCCGTCTGGGAGATGGTGAAGGTCGCCCGGCAGGCGCTGGACGCGGCCGGAGTCCAGACCTCCGACCTGGCGGCGTTCGTGCCCCATCAGGCGAACATGCGCATCATCGACGAGTTCGCCAAGCAGCTCGGGCTCCCCGAGACCGTCGTGATCGGTCGCGACATCGAGACGACCGGCAACACGTCGGCGGCATCGATCCCGCTGGCCACCCATCGTCTGCTGGAGGAGCACCCCGAACTGTCGGGGGGCCTCGCTCTGCAGATCGGCTTCGGCGCCGGTCTCGTCTTCGGTGCACAGGTCGTCGTCCTTCCGTGACGGCGGTCGCCGCGCACCTAGACTGAACGACGACCCGCCGGGTCCAACCCATCCCCTACCCCGACACAAGGAGAATCCCATGGCATTCAGCAACGACGAGGTCCTCGCCGGGCTCGCCGAGCTCATCACCGACGAGACGGGCATCTCGGCCGACGAGGTCGCGCTGGAGAAGTCCTTCACGGACGACCTCGACATCGACTCGATCTCGATGATGACGATCGTCGTCAACGCCGAGGAGAAGTTCGGCGTGACCATCCCGGACGAAGAGGTCAAGAACCTCAAGACGGTCGGCGACGCCGTCACCTTCATCACCACCAACCAGGCCTGACACCCGCTGCGGGCGGCCTTGATCGCTGACGGTGGGGGCGCATGCCCCCACCGGAGCATCACGAGGAGACCATGAGCAATCCCCGAATCGTCGTCACCGGCATCGGCGCGTCGAGCCCCATCGGCGGCACGGCACCCGACAGCTGGTCGGCGCTGCTGGCCGGCGCCTCCGGCGCTCGCACCCTCGAGTACGACTGGGTGGAGCAGTACAACCTGCCCGTGACCTTCGCCGCACAGGCCGCCGTCCGCGCGGACACGATCCTCGAGCGCCCCATCGCGAAGCGACTCGACCCGTCGTCGCAGTTCGCCCTCGTCGCCGCGATGGAGGCCTGGGCGGACGCGGGAAGCCCGGAGGTCGACCCCGAACGGCTCGGCGTCGACTTCGCGACCGGCATCGGCGGCCTCTGGACCCTGCTGGACGCGTGGGACACGCTGCGCGAGAAGGGTCCGCGTCGGGTGCTCCCGATGACGGTGCCGATGCTCATGCCGAACGCCGCGGCCGGGAACCTGTCGCTGCACTTCGGGGCCCGCGCGTACGCGCGCACGGTCGCGAGTGCGTGCGCCTCGAGCACGGAGTCGATCGTCAACGCGATCGAGCACCTGCGCGACGGGCTCGCCGACGTCGTCATCGCCGGCGGCACCGAGTCGGTGATCCACCCGGTCACGATCGCCTCCTTCTCCTCGATGCAGGCCCTCTCCAAGCGCAACGACTCCCCCGAGACGGCGTCGCGCCCGGGCAGCATCGACCGCGACGGCTTCGTCATGGGCGAAGGAGCGGCTGCCCTCATCCTTGAGACCGAGGAGCACGCCAAGGCTCGCGGCGCGAAGATCTACGCCGCCGTCGTCGGCGGCGGCGTCACCGCGGACTCGTACCACATCACCGCGAACGACCCGGACGGAGCCGGCGCAGCCCGCGCCGTCCGTCTCGCGCTCGAGATGGCGGGCGCGTCGCCCGACGATGTGACCCACATCAACGCCCACGCGACCTCCACACCGGTCGGCGACCCGAACGAGTACGTCGCGCTCAAGACCGTGTTCGGCGATCGCATCGACGAGATCCCGGTGTCGGCGACCAAGGCGTCCACCGGCCACCTCCTGGGCGGCACCGGCGCGCTCGAGGCGATCTTCACCATCCAGGCGCTGCGCGATCGCCTGGCTCCGCCGACGATCAACATCACCGAGCAGGACCCCGCGGTACCGTTCCGGATCTCCGGCGAACCCACCCCGCTGGGCTCGGGCGACCAGTTGGCGATCAGCAACTCCTTCGGGTTCGGCGGCCACAACGCCGTCGTCGCGTTCGCCTCGGTGTGAACCGCTGAGGCACGCGACGAAGGGCCCCTCCGTGAAGCCGACGGAGGGGCCCTTCGCTGTGAGGCGGCCGGTACGCGATCCCCGTCCCCGGGAAGCCGTCCGAGGCAGGTACGAGCGCTCTCCTGCCGCCTGGTCTGTGGAGTTGTGAGCCCGGAGCCCGCTCAGCCGACCTTGTGGAGCCACACGACGGGCGCGTCGTCGCTCGCGTGGCGGAACGGCTCGAGCTCCTCGTCCCAGGCGGAGCCGAGCGCGACCTGGAGCTCACGCTGCAGCTCCGCGAGGTCGCCGGCGGCGATCTCCATCGCGTAGCGGATGCGATCCTCGCCGATGACGACGTTGCCGGCGGTGTCGGTCTGCGCGAAGTGGATCCCCAGGCCCGGGGTGTGCATCCAGCGCCCGCCGTCGCTGCGCGGTGTCGGATCCTCGCTGACCTCGAAGCGCAGGTGCTCCCAGCCGCGGATCGCCGTGGCCAGTGCAGCTCCCGTCCCCGCGGGGCCTTCCCAGTAGAACTCCGCGCGCCGGCTGCCGCCGAGCACGGGCTGATCGGCCCAGTCGAAGTTGACGGCGCGCCCGAGGGCACGACCGACCGCCCACTCGAGGTGGGGACACAGCGCACGTGGCGCGGAGTGGATGTAGATCACTCCGCGCGCATGTGGGGTCGACGTGGTCGCCATCGCGATTCTCCGTTTCTTCAGGTACGTCTTCCCCTACGACCTGAGTGCCGGATGCGTGGCGGCTATGCGGTTGTGCGCCCATTATCGCCGAAAACGTCGGAGAATCACAACCGTGTCATTGGTAGGGCGGGTGGGACTTGAACCCACGAATTGTCGGGTTATGAGCCCGCTGCCTTAACCAGCTTGGCCACCGCCCCCTGTACGCGGAATCCTATCGCGGCGCCGGATCGTCCCGGTCGCGCACCGGCGGCTCCGGCCAGACCTTCGCCACGGCATCCGTGAGACGCTGCGAGCTCGGAGATGGCTGCTCCGCACCGCTGCCGCGAGGAATCGGGACCTCCTGGCTGTCGCTCACCACCTGGGGATGGTGACGCGCCAGCTGGAAGACTCCGGCGACCGCGAGAGCACCCGCAGCGACGAAACCGACGTACGCGCCCCAGGGCGCCCCGTCCGCCTCGCGCAGCACGGCGAGCCCGATCACGATCGCGACGATCGGATCGATCACGGTGAGACCAGCGATGACGAGGTCCGGCGGCCCGGACGCGTAGGCGGTCTGCACGAAGTAGGCGCCGATCGCGGTCCCCGCCAGCAGGGCGACGATGCAGACGATCGTCAGCCACTCGAAGTCGCCGGAGCGGATGCGGCTGAGGACGACCTTGGCGAGAGTCGCCACGAAGCCGTACATGACGCCAGCGGCGACGATGTAGAAGAGGGCGCCCATGCGGGTGCGCAGCCACAGCCAGAGTCCCGTCACGACGATCGCGACGACCGCGAGGATGACCAGAACCGTGATGAGCTGTGCGTCGCTGATCGGGGTCTCGGTCGCGTACAGCGCGGCGATCGTGACGAAGACGAAGATACCCGCGACGCACAGTCCGATGGCGGACAGCGACCGCCTCGTCGGTTTGAGACCGCTGATCCGGGCGTTCAGAAGCGTCGTGATCACCAGCGACACCGCACCCAGCGGCTGGACGAGGATCAGGGGCGCGAACGACAGCGCCGACAGCTGGCACACGATGGCCAGCCCCAGCATGACGGTCCCCGCCACCCAGGACGGACGCCGCAGGAGGTTCCAGATCTGTCCGCCGGTGAGGCCCGCGCCTCCGTCGGTCGCAGTGAGGCGCTCGACCTTCTGCACCCCGCGGTGCTGGTACTGGGCCCCGAACGACATGAAGACGGCGCCGAGGAGGGCCAGCGGGATGCCGATCAGGATGCCCGGGTCGGCGAAGACACCGACGAGCTTGTCGGTCACGTCTCCGAGGTCGGTCAGGGCGGCTCTCACCCCTCGACACTAACCGCCGGGGCCGGTCGGTAGGCTCAGGACGTGGCTGTTCTTCCGATTCGCATCATGGGCGATCCCGTCCTCCATGCCCCCGCGGCTCCTGTCGCAGAGATCACCGACGAGATCCGTGAGCTGGTCGCCGACATGTACGACACCATGGACGCCGCACCCGGCGTGGGCCTCGCGGCGCCCCAGGTGGGCGTCGGCCTGCGGATCTACACCTACACGTATCAGGACGACGACGGTGCGCCCTGGCGCGGCGAGATCATCAACCCCGAGCTGTGGATGGTGCCGCTGGAGCCGGGCGCCCCCGACCCGGACGAGGAGTCCGAGGGATGCCTGTCGTTCCCGGGCGAGCGCTTCCCCCTGCGGCGGTCGGATCGGGTGCTCGTGACGGGCACCGACCTCGAGGGTGAGCCCGTCCGCATCGAGGTCGACGGCTGGCGCGCCCGCATCATGCAGCACGAGTTCGACCACCTGGACGGCATCCTCTACATCGACCGTCTCGACGACGGCGACTGGAAGACCGTGCAGAAGATCGCCCGCAAGCGCGGCTGGGGTCGGCCCGGCGCCTCCTGGACCCCGGGCATCGACGACCTCGACGCCTGATCGACCCGCCCCCTCGCGCGTCCCCGCATCCCGATGATGGACACCCGGGCGCCGACCTGGGAAGGTGAGGACATGCCGACCCCCCGCAGCAAGAAGACCCTTCCGCGCATCCTCCTGTGGTTCGGGGTGATCTACGCCGTGGTCGTGACCGTCCTCATCATCGTGGGTGTGATGGGTCCCGGTCTCTGGATCACCGTCGCCGCCATGGTCCTCCTGGCGGTGTCCCAGTGGATGACCCTTCGATCGATCGATCGTGCGGCCCCGAAGGCCGACGCCGACGGCGCGGAGACGAGCCGGACCTGACGCTCACGCCGCCGTCGGTGGAAACGAGAAGCGGCCCCAGAGTGGAGTCTGAGGCCGCTTCGCTCCCCGGCTTGGACTCGAACCAAGAACCTGCCGGTTAACAGCCGGCTGCTCTGCCAATTGAGCTACCGAGGATCAGTCACCCGCGAGCGGGCAACCCGTCCATACTAGCAAAGTCCGCGGGGTGCTCGTGCACGCGCACGGGTCACGAGGCGAGGCGTGTCGCCTCGTCCGGCGTCCACAGCAGGTCCGACGTGCCCCGGCCGTAGGCGACCGGGTGACCGGCGCGGAGGACGAGGACGTCCGCGTCGAGCTCGCGCACGGCCTCGGGCTCGTTCGTCACGAGGAGGATCGCCATGGCGCGCTCGTCTCGTCGGCGCAGGAGCGCGTCCCGCGCCGCGCGGCGCACCTCGAGGTCGAGGTTCGCGTAGGGGTCGTCGCCGATGAAGAGGGGCGGCTCCAGCACGAGGGCCCGCGCGAGCGCGACGCGCTGACGCATGCCGGAGCTCAGTTCGTACGGATATTTGGTCGCAGCCCCCAGCGGCAGCTCGAGCTCGTCCAGAAGCCCCGCGACGCGCAGGGCGAGGGCGCGCTCGTTCACGCGCCGGTCCCGGGAGGTGATCGGCTGGCCGATGACCTCCCCGACCGTGAGCCGAGCCGGAAGGTCGGTTCCCGCCCCCTGCGCGAGGTAGCCCGTGACGTAGGAGCGGATCCGCGGCGACCGGCCGCGTGACCGCACCGTGACGCCCTCGACCGAGGCCGACCCTCCACCGACGGTCAGGCCGGGCTCGTCCGCACCTGCCAGCAGGGCGACGACGCTCGACTTGCCCGCACCGGTGGGCCCCATGACGGCCAGCGATCCCCCGGCGTGCAGCCGCAGCGTGATCCCCTCGACGACCCGGGTGCCGCCGCGCGCGACGGTGAGGTCGTCACAGCGGACGGCGAGGTCGCTCGGAGTACGTCGCATGGGGTTCATCCTGCCGCCTTCCGAGCGGATGCGCCAGCGAGGACGACGCGGCGGGCCGCACGGCACCGCCCGGATCGACGCACGGAGCGACGTGCGCTCAGACCCCGTCGGCGAGGGCGCGGCGGCGGGCATCGAGGTCGCGCAGGGCGATCCGGACGTTGCGGCCCTCCACGGAATCGGCGGGCAGGCGTTGGATCGCCCCCAGCAGCTCGGCCTTCTCGCGGTCGACCGCGCGGATGCGGAGCCGCCGTGCGAGCGACCGCGTCGACGACGTCGCCTCCTCCTCGGTCAGCGCGGGGAAGGCGGCAGTCAGGAGCTCGACGCCCAGCGAGCGGTACGGCTCGCGGACGGCCTCGATCGCCGCCGACGCCCAGCCGATGCGGGATCTGTCGGGCTGCGCCTGGATGCTCTGCCGGACGGCGTCGAGTGCCGGGACGTGCATCGGGAGGGCAAGCGCCGCGTCGATCTCCGCCGCGTCGACGAGATGGCCGTACTGCAGCATCCCCATGAGTGCATCGCGCTCGAGCGCGGCATCGGAGGTGCGCGGCAGCGACGCGATCGTCACCCGCACGACGGCCTGCTCGGGGGCACTCATCGCGTCCTGCGGACCGCGGGCGGCCTCGCCGCGGCGTGAGTCGGCATCACCGCTGCGGGAGGCACGGGCCGCGCGTTCCACGGCGGAGCGGACCTCGCCGAGGTCCAAGCCGAGCTTGCGCGCGAGCACGCGGGTGTAGCCCGGCCGCAGCGCCGGATCGCGGATGTCGGCCACGATCGGAGCGGCCGCGCGCAGCGCACCCACCCGACCCTCCACGCTGGCGAGGTCGAACGCCGCGAGCCGCTGATCCATCACGAACTCGAACATCGGTGCCTTGGCGTCCATGAGAGCGCGCACCGCCGCATCGCCGCGGTTCAGCCGCAGATCGCACGGGTCGAGACCGTCGGGCGCCACCGCGACGTACGTCTGCGCGGCGAAGCGCTTCTCGTCGCCGAAGGCGCGCAGCGCCGCCTTCTGGCCGGCGGCGTCGGGGTCGAACGTGAACACGACCTCGCCGGAGGCGCTGTCGTCGCCCATCACCCGGCGGAGGACCGTGATGTGCTCGGAGCCGAAGGCCGTCCCGCAGCTGGCGATCGCGGTGGTGACCCCCGCGAGGTGACACGCCATGACGTCGGTGTACCCCTCAACCACCACGACGCGGTGCGAGCGGGAGATGTCCTTCTTGGCGAGGTCGAGGCCGTAGAGGACCTGGGCCTTCTTGTAGATGGGCGTCTCGGGCGTGTTGAGGTACTTCGGCCCCTGATCGTCCTCGTACAGCCGGCGCGCGCCGAACCCGATCGTCTGCCCCGTGACGTCGCGGATGGGCCAGACGACGCGCCCGCGGAAGCGGTCATACACGCCGCGCTGTCCCTGGGAGAGGATGCCCGCCGCCAGCAGCTCCTCATCCGTGAACCCCTGGGACTTCAGCGCATCGCGTGCGCCGTTCCACCCCTTCGGCGCGTACCCGACCCCGAAGTGCGCCGCGGCGCCCGCATCGAAGCCGCGCTCCCCCAGGAAACGTCGTCCGGCGTCGGCCTCGGGGCTCGCCAGTTGGGTGCGGAACCACTCCGCCGCGGCGGTGTTCGCCTGGTAGAGGCGGGTCCGGCCGCTCGTCTCGGGGGCGGCTCCCCCGTCCTCGTAGTGCAGGGTGTACCCGATCCGCGCCGCGAGTCGTTCCACCGCCTCCGTGAAGGTCAGGTGGTCCATCGCCCGGAGGAACGAGTACACATCACCCGACTCCCCGCATCCGAAGCAGTGGTAGTAGCCGACCTGCGGGCGGACGTGGAAGCTCGGGCTGCGCTCGTCGTGGAAGGGGCACAGCCCCTTCATGGAGCCGACGCCCGCGGACTTCAGCGCGACCCGCTCGCCGACGATGTCGGCGATGTTGGTGCGCGCCTTGACCTCGTCGACGTCGGCCTGTGCGATCCGCGGCATCAGGGACCCTCGACCGGCCACAGCCCGGCGAGAGGCTCCGGCAGCGCGAAGCCGGCGTGCACGACGGTCCTGCGGTCGTTGGACCACAGGCCCAGCTCGCGGAGGTCGACCTCGCCCACCAGCCGCGTATGCCACTCGATGGCGAACCGGTCCGTGAGGCTCGCGACCTGGTCGACCACGACCCGCCGCCGCGCCGCGTCCGTGTCGGCGGCGGCGAAGTCCTCGGCGTGGAGGCGATCGAGGTGCTCGGGGCGATCGGCCAGGGCGGTCGCGAGTCTCTTCAGCACCCGTCGCTGCTCCTTGTAGAGCCCCTTGCGGCCGTCGATCGAGACGACGAAGGCCCCGATGATGCCCTTGAGGACCGCCATCTCGGCCTCGATGACCCGCGGCACGACCACCCGGCCGCGGAACCGGGTGAGGACCGGCGCCTCGTACCGCTCGCGGGTGGCCGTCGTCGCGGCGCGGGCGAACCGTCCGATCAGGTCGGAGGTCAGGTTCTTCAGGCGCGCGACCGCCGCCCGGTCGCCGGCGAAGGAGGTCAGCCACTCGGGAAGCAGGCTCAGCCGATACAGCGCGTCTTCGAGCTCGTCCCTCGTGAAGCCGTAGCCGACCCAGGTCTGGATCGCCGTCAGCAGCGCATCGCGCTCTCGCGGATCGGCGAGACGGGCGGGGTCGAGATAGCCGTTCAGGACCGCGTCCTCGAAGTCGTGCACCGAGTACGCGATGTCGTCGGAGAGGTCCATGACCTCCGCCTCGATGCAGCGCAGGCGACCCGGGGCACCCTCGCGCATCCAGCGGAAGACCGGTTCGTCCTCCGGGTACACGCCGAACTTCTCGCGGCCACCGGGGTCGGGGATCGCATGCTCGACCGTCCACGGATACTTGCAGGTCGCGTCGAGACTCGCGCGCGTCAGGTTGAGCCCGACGCTGTCCCCGCCGGGCGAGAGCACCTTCGGCTCGAGTCTCGACAGGATCCGCAGCGTCTGCGCGTTGCCCTCGAATCCGCCGATGTCCGCGGCCCACTCGTTCAGCGCGCGCTCGCCGTTGTGTCCGAAGGGGGGATGCCCGATGTCGTGGCTCAGGCAGGCGGTGTCCACGACGTCCGGTGAGAGCTCGAGCGCGATGGCCAGCTCACGACCGACCTGCGCGACCTCGAGGGAATGGGTCAGGCGGTTGCGGGCGAAGTCGGCGGGGCTCGCGGGGCTCAGCACCTGGGTCTTCGAGGCGAGGCGGCGCAGCGCCGCCGAATGCAGCACCCGCGCGCGGTCCCGCGCGAAGCTGTCCCGGCGCGAGCGGTGGGCCTCGGTGAGATAGCGCGCGGCGTCGTGATCGCCGTACCCGGCGGGACGACCCGGCAGCGCGCCCACCGCACCCGCCTCAGCCGCCACTGGTGTCCACCTCCGCCTCGGCGAGGGCGCGCGCGGCCTCTCCCGACATCTCGCGGCTCGCCAGCCATCCGTCCGGGAGCGCGGGCCGCTTCGGGGTGCCGGCACGTCCGCGCTGACCCTCCGCTCCGGCGCCCGGGTACGGCGCCGCCAGATCCAGCTGCGCGAGCAGGTCGTCGATCTCGGCGAGAGTCGACGCGGTGGCGAGCGCCGCGCGGATCTCCCCGCCCACCGGATACCCCTTGAAGTACCAGGCGACGTGCTTGCGGATGTCACGGCAGCCGCGCCCCTCGTCCTCGAAGAACTCCACGAGCAGCTCGGCGTGGCGGCGGAAGGCCCCCGCCACGAAACCGAGCGTGGCGTCGGGGCGGATCCCGGGCGCACCGAACGCGGCGGCGAGGTCTCCGAACAGCCACGGGCGCCCGAGGCACCCGCGCCCGACGACGACGCCGTCGCAGCCCGTCTCCGCCATCATCCGCACCGCGTCCGCGCCGGACCAGATGTCGCCGTTGCCGAGGACGGGCACGCTCGTCACGGTCTGTGCGAGCTGGGCGATCGCGTCCCAGTCCGCGGTGCCGGAGTAGAACTCCGCCGCCGTCCGCGCGTGGAGCGCGACGGCCGCCACGCCGGCGTCCTCCGCGATGCGTCCGGCATCCAGGAAGGTGAGGTGGTCGGCGTCGATGCCCTTGCGCATCTTGACCGTGAGCGGCACGTCGCCGGCGGCGCGCACCGCGCGCGTCACGATCTCACGGAACAGCCCCAGCTTCCACGGGAGCGCCGCACCGCCCCCCTTGCGGGTGACCTTCGGCACGGGGCATCCGAAGTTCAGGTCGATGTGGTCGGCGCGGTCCTCCTCGACGAGGAGGCGCACCGCGGCCTCGGTGGTCGCCGGGTCCACGCCGTACAACTGGATCGATCGCGGAGTCTCGGACTCATGATGGGTGATGAGCCGCATCGTGGTCGCGTTCCGCTCGACGAGCGCGCGCGTGGTGATCATCTCGCTCACGTACAGGCCCGCGCCGTACTCGCGGCACAGCCGCCGGAACGCGGTGTTCGTAATCCCCGCCATCGGCGCGAGCACGACGGGGGCGTCCAGGACGATCGGGCCTATCCGCAGCGCCGACGGCGCCGGAATCGACTCGGCGCCCCCGCCGGGGCGCGACGGAGCGGCCTCGGGGCGGGCGGAAGCGGTGATCACGGACATCCTTCCCATTCTCCCAGAATCCGTCGGCCCGCGGCGCCGGAGGCGGGCCTATCGTGGAGAACATGGCCGACACCTCTCCCACGGATCTCCGCGACATCCCCTACCTCGACGCCGACGGCACCGAGCACACCCTCGCCGAGCTCGGCGAGAAGGCCGTGCTCATCGTCAACGTGGCATCCAAGTGCGGGCTGACGCCGCAGTACGAGCAGCTCGAGCAGCTGCAGCGCACGTACGGCGAGAGAGGTCTGCAGGTGATCGGCTTCCCGTGCAACCAGTTCATGGGGCAGGAGCCGGGCTCGATGGACGAGATCCTCGACTACTGCGCCGTCGCGTGGGGCGTGAGCTTCCCCATCGCCGACAAGATCCGCGTCAACGGCTCCCACGCCGCACCGCTGTACAAGGCGCTGAAGAAGGCGAAGAACGCCGAGGGCGCGAAGGGCCCCGTGATGTGGAACTTCGAGAAGTTCCTCCTCACGGCCGACGGCACGGTGCACCGGTTCCGTCCGCAGACGAAGCCGGATGCCCCGGAGGTCGTCGCCGCGATCGAGGCGGGACTGCCCGCCTGACGCTCAGGAGCCCGAGCGCTCCGACCACACCTGCCGGGCGATCTGCGCGAACGCCTCGGGGGGCTGTGCACCGCTGACCCCGTACGTGCCGTCGATGACGAAGAACGGCACGCCCTGGATCCCGTACGCCTGCGCCTGAGCCTGGTCCGCGCGCACCGCGGGGAGGTGGCGCTCCGACTCCAGCGCCTCGCGCGTCGCGCCGGGGTCGAGGCCCACCTCTGCGGCGAGGTCGACCAGGTCATCGATCCTGCCGACGTGGCGGCCCTCGGTGAAGTACGCGGCCATCAGGCGCTCGGTCATGGCGTCCTGCATCCCCTGCTCCTTCGCGTGGTGCAGGAGTTCGTGCGCCTTCACGGTGTTCGTGTGCTGGAGCAGGTCGAACCGGTATCCGAGTCCCGCCTTCGCCGCGACGTCCGTCACCTGACCGAGCATCTCCTGCACGCGCTCCCGCGGCATCCCCTTGTGCCCGGCGAGGAAGTCGATCTCGTCGCCCTCGAAGTCCACCGGGGTGTCCGGAGACAGCTCGAACGAGTGGAACGTCACCTCCACGACGGGCGCGTCGTCGTCCGCCGCCGTCTCGGCGAGGCCCTTCTCGAGATTCCGCTTGCCGATGTAGCACCAGGGGCAGGCGATGTCACTCCACACGTCGATCTTGATGGCATTGGTCACACAAGCGTCAACCGCGCGCGCCGCCTCGGATATTCCCGACGGCTCAGGCCGTCGGTGCGTCCACGGCGCCGCCGAAGCGACGGTCGCGATCGAGGTAGAGCTGGATCGCGTGCCAGAGGTCCGTGCGGGAGAAGTCCGGCCACAGGGTGTCGAGGAACACCATCTCGGCGTACGCCGACTCCCACAGGAGGAAGTTCGAGGTGCGCTGCTCGCCGCTGGAGCGGACGAACAGGTCGACGTCGGGCATGTCGGGCACGTAGAGGTGACGCCGCAGAGTCTTCTCGGTGATGGCCGACGGCGTGAGGCGGCCTCGGGCGATCTCCTCGCCCATCGCGCGCATCGCGTCGATGATCTCGTGCCGCCCGCCGTAGTTGACGCACATCGTGAGCGTGAGTCCGCGGTTCGCTCGGGTCAGCTGCTCGGCGTACTGCAGCTCCTTGATCACCGAGCCCCAGAGCCGCGGCCTGCGGCCCGCCCACCGGATGCGCACGTCCCATTCGTTCAGCTGGTCGCGGCGGCGGTGCAGCACGTCGCGGTTGTACCCCATGAGGAAGCGGACCTCCTCGGGCGAGCGCGCCCAGTTCTCCGTGGAGAACGCGTAGACGCTCAAGTGGGAGACGCCGGCCTGGATCGCCCCGGCGACGACGTCCAGAAGCACCTCTTCACCCGCGCGGTGCCCTTCGATCCGCGTGAGGCCGCGCCGGTTCGCCCAGCGACCGTTGCCGTCCATGACGATCGCGACGTGCTGCGGCACCCGGCCCTTCGGGAAGGCGGGGGCCGTGATCCCCGTCCAGTCCAACGGCCGGTACGGGACGGCGTCGCGATGCGTGTAGGGCTTGGGGCTCACCGGCGGGTCTCCATCTGCGAGAGCGAGCGGATGCCTCGCTCGAGGTGGTACTGGGTATAGGCGGCGATCAGTCCGGACGCCGCCGCGTGCACGTGCTCCGCCGCGGCGTCGACGAGGTCCCACTCGCCCGCGATCAGGGCGCGCAGCAGACTGCGCGTCTCCGGTCGCACACGCGGAGAGCCGGCGGGGGCGCACGCGTCGCACACGGCGCCGCCGAGGGGGGCGACGAACCAGTCGTGCGGACCCGGCGCACCGCACCGCGCACAGTCCTCCAGCGACGGTGCCCAGCCCGAGAGCGCCATGGCGCGTAGCAGGTACGAGTCCAGCACGGAGCGCGGAGCGTGACCCCCCTGCGACAGGGTGCGCAGACCGCCCACCAGCAGCAGGTACTGCTGCGGCGTCGCCTCGGCCTCGTTCAGCCGATCGGCGGTCTCCACCATCACATGCGCCGCGGTGTAGCGCTCGTAGTCGGCGACGATGGGCGCGCCGTAGGCGCCGAGCGATTCGGCCTGCTGCACGATGTCGAGCGAGCGCCCCTGATAGAGCTGCACGTCGGCGACCATGAACGGCTCGAGCCGCGCGCCGAACTTCGAGGACGTGCGCCGCACACCCTTGGCGACGGCGCGCACTTTGCCGTGACGGCGGCTGAGCATCGTCACGATGCGGTCCGCCTCCCCGAGCTTGTGGGTACGCAGGACCACGACCTCGTCGCGGTAGGTGGGCACTCCTCCATTATCGTCGGGGCCGCCGACAGGGGCGTCAGCGCCGCGGCTCGGATCGTCCGCGGGCGCGCCGATCGCGGAGCGCCCGCCGGGCACGCGAGAATGGACGGGTGTCCGACCAGCTCTTCGTCATCCCGCTGTGGGCGGACCTCCTCGCCGTCGGCCTGGGCGGCGTGCAGGGGGCGCTGTTCGCCTCCGGCTTCGTCGGACGCCAGCGCCTCGACCTGCTCGGCGTCGCGCTCATCGGCATCCTGATGGGGATGGGCGGCGGCATCATCCGCGACCTGCTGCTGAATCAGCCGCTCGCCACGCTCCAGAGCAACTGGTACCTGCTGACCGCGACGGTCGCCGCACTCGTCGGGATGCTGCTCGCCAACATCTTCGAACGCCTGAACGCCCTGATCGTCGCCCTCGACGCCGTCGTGATCGGCCTGTTCGGCGCGTTCGGCACCGCGAAGGCCCTGGCCCTCGCGGTGCCCGTCGTGCCGGCCGTCTTCATCGGCGTGTGCGCGGCGGTGGGCGGAGGCATCCTCCGCGACGTCATCATGGGGCTGCCCGTCTCGGTGATGCACGTCGGGTCCCTCTATGCCGTCGCCGCCGGCGTCGGCTGCGCCGTCCTCGTCGCGGCGCACGCGCTCGGCGCGCCCATCGCCGCGGCCGCCGTCGCCTGCGTGATCGTGACGACGGTGATCCGGCTGCTCGCCGTGATCTTCGACATCTCCCTGCCGGAGCAGCGCGCCCTGCATCGCCGCAAGGTGGCGCTGGAGACCTCGGCGATCCCCATCATCAAGCCCTGACCGGCGAGTGCTCGGCCCCGCCTTCCGCGTGGAGCGCAGGGACGGGGCCGAGCGGGATCAGACGCCGGCGAGCTCGCCCGTGCGAGCGCGGGTGCGGATCGCGCGGTTGACCCCGGACACGATCGCCTTGAGGCTCGCCGTCGAGATGTCACCGTCGATCCCGACGCCCCACAGGCGCTCGCCGTCGACCTGCAGCTCGACGTACGAGGCCGCCTGTGCGTCGCCGCCGGCACTGAGAGTGTGCTCGACGTAGTCGTACAGCGTGATGTCGAAGCCCTGCTCCCGCACGACCTCCAGGAAGGCCGAGACGGGTCCGTTGCCGACGCCGCGCGTCGCCACCGTCGCCTCGCCGTCGCGCAGGGTGACCTCCAGGGCGACCTCACCGGACATGTCGCTCTGCGTGCGGGTGGAGAGCAGCTCGAAGCGCCCCCACTTGTCGTCCGCGGCCGCGGCGGGCAGGTACTCGTCGGTGAAGATCGACCAGATCTGGTCGCTGGAGACCTCACCGCCCTCGGCATCGGTCTTCGCCTGCACGACGCCCGAGAACTCGATCTGCAGCTTACGGGGCAGATCCAGCGCGTGATCGGTCTTGAGCAGGTACGCCACGCCGCCCTTGCCGGACTGAGAGTTGACGCGGATGACGGCCTCGTACGAGCGCCCCAGGTCCTTGGGGTCGATCGGCAGGTACGGCACCGCCCACTCGATCTCGTCGACGGAGACGCCGGCCGCGTCGGCGCGCGCCTCCATCGCCTCGAACCCCTTCTTGATGGCGTCCTGATGCGAGCCGCTGAACGCGGTGAAGACCAGGTCTCCCGCCCACGGGCTGCGCTCGTGCACCGGCAGCTGGTTGCAGTACTCGGCCGTGCGCTTCACGTGGTCGATGTCGCTGAAGTCGATCTCGGGATCGATGCCCTGGGTCAGCATGTTGATGCCGAGGGCGACCAGGTCGACGTTCCCCGTGCGCTCGCCGTTGCCGAACAGGCATCCCTCGATGCGATCCGCGCCGGCCATGTAGCCGAGCTCGGCGGCGGCGATGGCCGTGCCGCGATCGTTGTGAGGGTGCAGGGAGATGATGATGTTCTCGCGGTGGGCGAGGTGTCGGCCCATCCACTCGATCGAGTCGGCGTAGACGTTCGGGGTCGCCATCTCGACCGTGGCCGGCAGGTTGATGATGACCTTGCGCTCGGGGGTCGGCTCGAAGATCTCGATGACCTGGTTGCACACGTCGACGGCGAACTCGAGCTCCGTGCCGGTGTAGGACTCGGGCGAGTACTCGTAGTAGACCGTCGTCTCGGGGATGCGCTTCTCGAACTCGCGGCACAGCCGAGCGCCGTTCAGGGCGATGTCGATGATGCCCTGCTTGTCGCTGCGGAAGACCACGTTGCGCTGGAGGACGCTCGTCGAGTTGTAGAGGTGCACGATCGCCTGCTTGGCACCGGCGATGGCCTCGTAGGTGCGCTCGATGAGGTGCTCGCGCGCCTGGGTCAGCACCTGGATCGTGACGTCGTCGGGGATCAGCCCCTCCTCGATCAGCTGGCGCACGAAGTCGAAGTCGGTCTGGCTCGCCGAGGGGAACCCGACCTCGATCTCCTTGTAGCCCATCTGCACGAGCAGCTCGAACATGACGCGCTTGCGCTCGGGGCTCATCGGGTCGATCAATGCCTGGTTGCCGTCGCGCAGATCGACGGCGCACCAGCGCGGAGCCTTCGTGATGCGGGCGTCGGGCCAGGTGCGGCCGTCGAGGTCGACGCGGATCTGCTCGTGATACGGGCGGTACTTGTGCACCGGCATGCCGGACGTCTTCTGGGTGTTCTCCATGATGTGGCTTCTCTCGTCAGATGAGGGCGGGCCAGCGGTGTCGAGATACGACAAGCTCCGCGACGAGGAAGGCCCTAGATCGAGGCCTCGTCGCGGCAGCTAAGGAGGAGCTGGCCGAAGCGCATGGGGACAGCGTACACCTCGCCGCGGCGCCCGGCGAACGCGCCCGGCGCGGATCACGACCGTCGTCTCAGGCAGAGGCTTCAGGGCAGAAGGGCGAGCGCGCCGCCGGGGTGACCCTCGGCGAGCAGCTCGAGCGCCGCGGGGGCCTCCGCGAGCGGATACGTCCGGGTGACCGGCACGACGAGGGTCCCCGCTTCGGCGGCGGCGATCAGGCCGGGCCGGGCGGCATCGCGGAACCGGGCGCTGTCGGGCAGCGAACCGGCGATCCAGCGGATGTCGTCGCTCGCCGCCCGGGCGGGCGCGGCGATCGTGACGATCCGCGACCGGTCGGCGACGACCGCGAGCGACACGTCGATCGCCTCATCGGTGCCGACCGCGTCGAGGGCCGCGACGATCGGTGCGTCGCCGGCGACGGCGATCACCCGCTCGAACAGGCCCGGGCCGTACTCGACCGGGATCCCGCCGAAGCGGCGCACGCGCTCGAAGGACTCGGCCGCCGCGGTGCCGATGACGCGGATGCCGCGCACGGCGGCCTGCTGCAGCACGCTGACACCGACGGCGCCCGAGGCTCCGTGCAGGAGGAGCGTCTCCCCCGGCCGCGCGGCGACGATGGCCAGCATCTCCGCGGCGGTCGTGCCGGTCAGGAAGAGGTTCGCCGCCTCGGGGTGCGATAGCGTCGTCGGCTTGTGGAAGGCCGTCGACGCGTCGACCGTGACCTCGGTGGCGTATCCGCCCGCGATGCGGAAGGCGACGACCTCGTCGCCCACGCGGACCTCGCCGGAGCCGATCGAGGTGTCCGGGCCGACCGCGCGCACCTCGCCCGAGACCTCGTAACCGATGGCGACGGGCCAGGACTGCCCGTTCTCGGCGGCGACGTGCTTCGCATCGGCGGGGTTGACGCCCGCGGCGCGCACGGCGATCGTGATCTCGCCCGCCCCCGGGGCGGCCGTGTCCTCGTCGACGAGCTCCCACGAGCGGGGCGGTCCCGGTCGGCGCGCGATCCAGCGCAGAGCCATCAGAAGCCCAGCCGTCCCAGCTGCTTCGGGTCGCGCTGCCATTCCTTCGCGACCCGCACGTGGAGCTTGAGGAACACGTTCGTGCCGACGAGGGGTTCGATCTGCGCGCGCGCCCGTGCTCCGACGTCGCGCAGGCGCGACCCCTTGTGCCCGATGATGATGGCCTTCTGGCTGTCGCGCTCGACCACGAGGTTCGCATGGATGTCGGTCATCGACCCGGTCTCGCGCTCGGCGATGTCCTCGATGGTGACGGCGATCGAGTGCGGCAGCTCGTCGCGCACGCCCTCGAGAGCGGCCTCGCGGATGATCTCGGCGATCCGGTCCTCCAGCGACTCGTCGGTGACGACGCCCTCCTCGTACAGGGGCGGCCCCTCCGGCAGCAGCGACAGCAGTTCGTCGGCGAGCACGTCGAGCTGCTCCCCCGCGACCGCCGACAGCGGTATGACGGCGTCCCAATCCTCGCGCAGCGCGTCGACCTCGAGGAGGCGCTCGGTGATCTGGTCGCGGGACGCGATGTCGGTCTTCGTGACGATCGCGACCTTCTTGGCCCGCGAGTACCCGTCGAGCGACGCGGCGATCCGGCGATCGCCGGGGCCCACCTTCTCGGTGGCCGGCACGAGGAAGCCGATCGCGTCCACGTCGCCGAGCACCTGTTCGACCAGGTCGTTCAGCCGCTGCCCGAGGAGCGTACGGGGCTTGTGGATGCCCGGGGTGTCCACGATGATCAGCTGCCCGGCGGGGCGGTTGAGGATGCCGCGGATGGCGCGCCGCGTCGTCTGCGGCTTGTCGGAGGTGATGGCGACCTTCTCGCCGACGAGCGCGTTGGTGAGCGTCGACTTGCCCACGTTGGGGCGCCCGACGAAGGTGACGAATCCTGATCTGTGCGCGGTCATCCGTTCTCGCCCTTCTGTACTGCGATCGGTCCGGTGCGCGGCGCCCGCCCCGTGAAGGCGCCGTCGACGGCGGCCAGGGCGGCGGAGGCCTCGACGAACACGGTGGCGATGCCGCGGCCTCTCCCGCGCGACGTGCCACCGGTCATGACGATCCCGCCGTACTCGGCCTGCGCCCCCGGAAGCGGTACGCGGCCGAGCTGCTTGCCCAGGAGACCGCCGATCGAGTCGACGTCCTCGTCCTCGAGTTCGATGCCGAACAGCTCTCCGACCTCGTCGAGCCCGAGTCGCGCGCTCACGCGGTAGCGTCCCTCGCCGAGGTCGACGATCTCGCTCTGGCGCGGGTCGTACTCGTCGGCGATCTCGCCCACGAGCTCCTCGATGAGGTCCTCCAGGGTGACCAGGCCCGCCACGCCGCCGTACTCGTCGACGACGAGGCAGACGTGCACGGCATCCCGCTTCATCTGCTGCAGCAGGGTCTCGGCCTTCATCGACTCCGGCACGAACACGGCAGGGCGCGCGATCTGCACCACCGGCGCGTCCCGCCACGCCGACTCGTCGCGGAACGCGAACTGCACCAGGTCCTTCAGGTACACGACGCCGGTGATGTCGTCGGCCTCGGTCACCGGCACGCGGGACACGCCCTTGTCGAGGAAGAGTCGCATCGCCTCCTGGGTCGTCGCGACGGCGTCCATCGTCACCATGTCGGTGCGCGGAACCATCACTGCGCGGACGAACGTGTCGGTGAAGTCGAAGACCGAGTGGATGAGCTCGCGGTCGTCCTCCTCGATGAGATCCTGCGATGCGGCCTCGTCGACCATCGACAGCAGCTGCTCCTCGCTCGCGAACGACGTGCTGCGGTGGATGCCGGGGGTGACCCGGTCGCCGAGCAGGACGAGCAGGTGTGCGAGGGGGCCGAGCACGACGCGGGCGCCCCGCACGAGGGGCGCGGCACCGCGCAGCAGACCGCGCGCGTGCTGGCGGCCGACCGCGCGGGGGCTCGCCCCGACGAGGACGAAGGAGACGACGGTCATCAGGACGGCCGCCGCGAGCATCGCCCACCAGATGCTGTCGAGCGCGATCGTGAAGGCGACCGTCACCAGCACGGCGGCGGTCGTCTCGGCGAGGATGCGGATGAAGACCACGGCGTTGCCGTGCGCCTCCGGGTCGGCCGCGATCCGGGCGAGCGACGGACCGTTGCGGCCGGACGACATGTCCAGCAGATCCGCGCGCGAGGTGACGCCCAGCGCCGCGTCGAGCGCCGCCATCAGGCCGCCGAGGGCGACCAGGAGGGCTGCGGCGACGAGGAGGAGGATCGCGGTCATGCGCGCCGTCGTCGTTCGGTCGCCTGGAAGGAGGCGATCAGCTCGCGCTGCAGACCGAACATCTCACGCTCCTCCTCGGGTTCGGCGTGGTCGAAGCCGAGGAGGTGGAGCGTCCCGTGCGTGGTCAAGAGGATGAGCTCGTCCAGCGTGGAGTGCTTCGCCGCCGCGGCCTGCGTCTCCGCGACCTGCGGGCACAGGACGATGTCGCCGAGGAGCCCCGGGGGCGTCGGCTGCTCCTGAGTGCCCGGACGCAGCTCGTCCATCGGGAAGCTCAGCACGTCGGTCGGTCCGGGCTCGTCCATCCACTGGACGTGCAGCGCCTCCATCGCCCCCTCGTCGACGAGGAGGATCGCGACGTCGGCGTCGGGGCTCACGTGGAGCTCCTCGAGGTTGTGCTCGGTGAGCCGGAGCAGCACCGTCTCGTCGACCTCGACGCCGGACTCGTTGGTGATCTCGATCGTCATGACATTCCTCGCTTGGGGAGATGGTCGCGGGGGCCGCCCGGACGGGAGGACTGGCCGCGGCGCTGCGCGCGGTTGGCGAATTCGGATGCTTCGTCGCGCTCGCGCCGCGACGCCAGGCGCTGCTCGTCGTACTCGGTGTACGCGTCGACGATGCGGCCCACGAGCGTGTGGCGCACGACGTCGTCGCTCGTGAGGTGGCTGAACGAGATGTCGTCGATGTCCTTCAGCACGCGCGTCACGAGGCGGAGGCCCGACGCGCCCTGGGGCAGGTCGATCTGCGTGATATCGCCTGTGACGACCATGCGGGTGCCGAAGCCCAGACGCGTGAGGAACATCTTCATCTGCTCGGGAGTCGTGTTCTGCGCCTCGTCGAGGACGACGAACGAGTCGTTCAGCGTGCGTCCTCGCATGTAGGCCAGCGGCGCGACCTCGATCGTGCCCGAGGCGATCAGCTTCGGCACGATCTCGGGATCCATCATCTCGTTCAGCGCGTCGTAGAGCGGCCGCAGGTACGGATCGATCTTGTCGCTGAGGGTGCCCGGAAGGAACCCGAGCCGCTCGCCCGCCTCGATCGCGGGCCGGCTGAGGATGATGCGGCTCACCTCCTTGCGCTGGAGGGCCTGCACCGCCTTGGCCATCGCGAGGTAGGTCTTGCCTGTTCCGGCGGGGCCGATGCCGAACGTGATCGTGTTCTCGTCGATGGCGTCGACGTACGACTTCTGCCCCAGCGTCTTCGGGCGGATCACGCGGCCACGCGAGGACAGGATCGCCTCGCCGAGGACCTCCGAGGGACGTTGGCCCGTCTCGCCGCGGAGGATCCGCTCGCTGGAGACGACGTCCGAGGGGTCCAGCCCCTGACCCGTGCGCGACAGGGCGATCAGCTCGTCGACGAGCGCGCGGGCGCGCGCCACGTCCGCCGCCTCGCCGGACAGGGTGATCTCGTTGCCCCGGACGTGCACCTGGACGCGCGGGTGCTCCCGCTCGACCACCCGGAGCAGCCGGTCCTGCGGACCGAGCAGCTGGACCATCGCGACCCCGTCCGCGTAGATGCGCTCGACGACCTCGCCGTCGGCTCCGGGACCGGATCCCTCACTCACCGAGGCCGCCCTCCGTGAGCCCTCCGGCCAGCACGTGCGCGTGCACGTGGAAGACCGTCTGACCGGCACCGGCGCCGGTGTTGAAGACGAGGCGGAAGTCGCCGTCGGCGTGCTCGGCCGCGAGCGACCGCGCGAGCCCGATCATCTCGGTCAGCAGCGCGGGGTCCCCCGCCGCCAGCTCGACGACGTTGCGGTACTCGGCCGTCTTGGGGATCACGAGCAGGTGGACGGGCGCCTTCGGCGCGATGTCGCGGATCGCGAACGTGTTCTCGGTCTCGGCGATGATCTCGGAGGGGATCTCGCCCTGGTAGATCCGGGTGAAGATCGACGGTTCGCTCATACACCCAGTCTATTCGCGGGCCCGGACGGCAGGAGGGGCCCCCTCGACGCGGCGTCCAGGCTCACCAGCGCGCGAGTCGGGCGTTCAGGAGTGCGATCGCGGCCGGCCCCGCCGTTGAGGTGCGCAGGACGGTGTCGCCGAGTCGGACCGGCGTGGCACCGGCGGCCACGAAGGCGTCGAGCTCGTCGGACGAGATGCCTCCCTCGGGTCCGACGACGAGCACGAGGTCGTCGGCGCCGTCGGGATCCACGTCGACCGTGGTCAACGCCGTCGCCGCCGTCGGCTCGAGGACCAGGAGGCGGGAGTTCGGGCGGGCGGCGAGCTGCGCCGTGGTGGCCGGCTCTGCCACCTCGGGCACCCAGGCGCGGTGCGCCTGCTTCGCCGCCTCGCGGACGATCGCGCCCCAGCGCGCCACGCCCTTCTGTGCCTTGGCCGCGTCCCAGCGCGACACGCTGCGCGACGCCTGCCACGGCACGATCTCGTCGGCGCCGAGCTCGGTCGCCGCCTGCACCGCGAGCTCGTCGCGGTCGCCCTTCGCGAGCGCCTGCGCGAGCACGAGTCGCGGCGACGCCGGAGCGACGTCGGAGCGCCCGTCGATGAGGACGGACAGCTGCTTCGGTGCGATCGGCTCGCTCACGGTGCCGGTCACCCAGACGCCGCGACCGTCGCCGACCGTGACCGCCTCGCCGACGCGCACCCGCCGCACGACCACGGCATGGTGGGCCTCCGCGCCGCGCAGCGTCACGGTGTCGCCGGGGCGCGCATCCGCCAGCGTCGCGGCGAGCGTGAACCTGTCGTCGCCCGGCCGCGACACGCTCGCGTCCGCCTCCGCGAGGAAGTGCAGCGCCACGCGTCAGCCCCGGAAGCGGTCGCGCAGCTTCGAGAACAGTCCCTGGTGGAACTGCGCGAGCTGGGGTCCGGGGGCCTTGGTCTTCTTGGCGAAGTCCTCGATGAGCGCGCGCGAGCGGGCATCCAGCTTCGTCGGGGTCACGACCTGCACGCCGACCCGCAGGTCGCCCCGCGCTCCGCCGCGCAGCGGCGTGATGCCGCGGCCCTTGATCGTCAGCACGTCGCCGGACTGGACGCCCGCGCGGACCTCGAGGTCGACCTCACCGTCGAGCGAGGTGATCGTGGTGCGCGTACCGAGGACGGCATCGGGCATCGACACCTCGAGCGTCGCAAGCAGGTCGTCGCCGTCGCGGCTGAACACCTCGTCGTGAGCCACCGTCACCTCGAGGTACAGGTCGCCGTTCGGGCCCCCGGCGGGGCCGACCTCGCCCGATCCGGGCAGCTGCAGACGCAGGCCGGTCTCGACGCCGGCGGGGATGTCGACCGACACGGTGCGGCGCGCGCGGACACGACCCTGACCCTGACACGTCGCGCACGGGTACGGGATCGTCGTGCCGTACCCCTGACACGTCGCGCACGGCTGCGAGGTGACCACGTTCCCGAGGAGGCTGCGCACCGTGCGCTGCACCTGACCGGAGCCGTGGCAGATGTCGCAGGTGACCGGCTGGGTGCCCGGCTGGCAGCACGATCCCTCGCAGGTCTCGCAGAGGATCGCCGTGTCGACGTCGAGATCACGGTGCGTGCCGAAGACGACGTCGCGAAGGTCCAGGGTGACGCGCACCAGGGCATCCTGCCCGCGCTCGCGCCGGGACCGCGGTCGTCCGGCGCGGCCGCCGCCGCCCCCGCCGAAGAACGTCTCGAAGATGTCGCCGAAGCCGCCGAAGTTCCCGGCACCGCCGCCGAAGGGCGAGCCGTCGCCCCCGAGATCGTAGCGCTGACGCTGCTCCGGGTCGGACAGCACGTCGTACGCGTGCGTGACGAGCTTGAAGCGCTCGGATGCCTCCGCACCGGGGTTCACATCGGGGTGGAGCTCGCGCGCGAGCCGCCGGTACGCCTTCTTGATCTCGTCCGGGCTCGCGTCTCGCGCGACACCCAGTACTTCGTAGTGGTCGGCCACAATCGCCTTTCGGCGCCCCTCGGGCGCGGTGGTTGTCTTCGTGCGTGCCGCTCAGCGGGACGAGTCGTCCTCGTCCAGCAGGCGGCTGAGGTAGAGCGCGACGGCGCGGACCGCCGCGAGGTTCGTGGGGTAGTCCATGCGGGTGGGGCCGAGCAGACCGACGCGCGCACGGCTGCCGGCGCCGTCGTAGTCACCCGTCACCACCGAGGCCTCGCCGAGCCCGAACGAGGCGTTCTCGCGTCCGATGCTCGCGGCGAGCCCCTGATCGTCGGCCACCATCTCCCCCATGAGGCGCAGGAGGGTCACCTGCTCCTCGATCGCTTCCAGCAGCGGCGAGATGCTGCCGCGGAAGTCGCCCTCCCGGCGTGCGAGCGTCGCACTGCCGGCCATGACGAGTCTGTCCTGGCGGAAGTCCTCGAGCTCCTCCGCGACGATCCGCGCCACGGTGCGGACCGCCTCATCCACCCGGGAGGATCCGGCGGGCGAGGCCGACAGCTCGGCGATCGCCTGGGCGGCCGCGGCCACGGGCTTGCCCGTGACGAGGGCGGCGACGGCGCTGCGCACCGCCGCGACGTCGGCGTCCTCGAGCTCGGTCTGCAGCAGGGCGACCCGCTGCGACACCCGGCCCGTGTCCGTCACGACGATGACGACGATGCGCGTACCCCCCAGATGGACGAACTCGACGTGCGAGACGCGCGCCCGGGAGAACGACGGGTACTGGACGATCGCGACCTGCCCGGTCAGCCGGGTGAGCGCGCGCACCGTGCGCATGAGCAGGTCGTCGAGATCGACGGGGTCGGCGAGGAACGTCGAGATCGCCGAGCGCTGCGCGCTGGAGAGCGGACGCAGCTCCGCCAGGTGGTCGACGAAGACCCGGTAGCCCTTGTCCGTCGGCACCCGACCCGACGAGGTGTGCGGGGCCGCGATCAGCTCTTCGTCCTCCAGCAGCGCCATGTCGTTGCGGATGGTGGCCGCGGAGACGCCGAACTGATGGCGCTCGACGATCGTCTTGCTCCCGACGGGCTCGTTCGTGTCGACGTAGTCCTGCACGATCGCGCGGAGGACCTGCAGGCCGCGTTCCGAGACCATCGTTCCTCCTCCCGCCGGAGCATTGGCACTCCGCACTGTCGAGTGCCAATCTTACCGCGGCCCGGCGACGCACGTCGGTCGAGCACGCCGGAGTGCGCTCGGCGCGGGGTTCCGGGGGTCAGGCGGTGAGAGCGCGCACCACGGCATCCGCGAGCAGTCGGCCGCGCCGGGTGAGCACGACCCGCCCGCGCACGGCGGCGGAGCCGTCGATCAGCCCGTCGGCGATGAGCGCCGCCACCGCGTGGCGACCCTCGCCTTCGAGCTCGGACACGGCGAGGCCCTCGGCGATCCGGGAGCGCAGCAGCACGTCCTCCAGACGTCGAGCCGCGGCGTCCGGACGCTCCCGCGCCGCGGCCGGGGACTCCCCCGCCGCCAGGCGCTGCGCGTACGCGGCCGGATGCTTCACGTTCCACCACCGCAGTCCGTCCACATGGCTGTGCGCTCCCGGGCCGTATCCCCACCAGTCGGTCCCGCGCCAGTACGCGAGGTTGTGCCGCGAGCGGTGCTCGGGCGCGGTGGCCCAGTTCGACACCTCGTACCACGCGAACCCGCCCGCCCCGAGGAGCTCGTCGACGAGGTCGTACATGTCGGCCTGCAGGTCGTCATCGGGCGCGGGCACCTCGCCGCGTCGGATCTCGCGCTCCAGGCGCGTTCCCTCCTCGACGATCAGCGCGTAGGCGGAGATGTGGTCGGGCGCGAGCGCGAGCGCCGCCCGCACCGACGTCTCCCAGTCGGCGAGCGATTCGCCGGGCGCGCCGTAGATCAGGTCGACGCTGACGTCGAGGCCCGCTGCACGGGCGGCGTCCACCGCCACGGCGACGTTCTCGGGGTCGTGCGTCCGATCGAGCGCACGGAGCACGTGCGGCACGGCCGACTGCATCCCGATGGACATCCGCGTGACGCCGGCGGCCGCCAGCTCGTGCGCCATCGCCGGGTCGACCGTGTCGGGGTTCGCCTCGACGGTGACCTCCGCCCCCGCCGCGAGCCCGAAGGCGTCACGCACGTCCGCCAGCATCCGTCCGAGGTGCCCGGAGGGAAGGAGGGTCGGCGTCCCACCCCCGAAGAACACGGTCCGGGCGGGGCGGAGCGGCCCGGCATCCGCCAGGACGCGCCGCGAGAGCTCGATCTCCCGTCGCACCTCGTCGGCGTAGTCCTCCTGGCGGGCGCCGCGCAGCTCGGTCGACGTGTAGGTGTTGAAGTCGCAGTACCCGCAGCGCACGCGGCAGAACGGCACGTGCAGGTACACGCCGAAGTCGCGATCCGCGTCGACGACGATGTCGTCGGGCAGCGCGCCGTCCGGTGGGGCGGGGTCGCCGATCGGGAGAGCCGATCCCATCAGGACGGCGTCGTGAACATCGGTGAGACCGCGCGCAGGTAGCCCTGGAAGAGCTCGCGGCGACGACGCTTCAGCAGCGGCGGCAGCAGGCGGTACGCCGGCGCGATCGGCCGGTCGAACGCGCGCACCACGAAACGCACCTCGTCGGTGTCGGCCCACTCGACGGCGAACGACTCCTCGCCGCTGACGACCGAGCCGCCGACGGTGCCGAGGGCGAACGCCACCCGGCGCGGCTCCTCCGTCGCGGAGATCACGCGCAGCTCGCCGTCGGCGTTCATCCCCTTCACCCGGCCGTGGACGCGGATGGTCGTGCCGGCGGCGACGTAGGGCGTCCCGTCCGCGTCGAAGCGCTGGTCGGCCTCCAGACGGCTCGGCGCGACGGGCATCCCCTCGGCATCGAACCCGACTCCCGAGTACATCGGGCCGGCGGCGGGTCGCACGTCGCTGATCGTGAGCCCCGCACCGCGCAACGCCGCCCACGACAGCAGGGCGTCGGCGGAGGTCTCGAAGCGCTCCTGTCCGCTGCCGATGCGCCAGGACGCCTCGGCGGGCACGCTCTGCTCGGGCGGATACGACATCAGATCGTGGGCGCTGGTCGCTCCCACCGCGGCGTAGTCGACCGTGCCCTCCTGGAAGTTCCCACGACGCATGACAACCAGCCTACCGAGCTACTTCTTCGTCTCGACGTCGCCGGAGAGGGCGGCGATGAACGCCTCCTGCGGCACCTCGACGCGGCCCACCATCTTCATGCGCTTCTTGCCCTCCTTCTGCTTCTCGAGGAGCTTGCGCTTGCGGGTGATGTCACCGCCGTAGCACTTGGCGAGCACGTCCTTGCGGATCGCGCGGATGTTCTCGCGGGCGATGATGCGCGCCCCGATGGCGGCCTGGATCGGCACCTCGAACTGCTGGCGCGGGATGAGCTTGCGCAGGCGCTCGGTCATCAGAGTGCCGTACGCGTAGGCCTTCTCGCGGTGGACGATCGAGGAGAACGCATCCACCTTCTCGCCCTGCAGCAGGATGTCGACCTTCACGAGGTCGGCCTCCTGCGAGCCGGCGGGCTCGTAGTCGAGCGAGGCGTACCCCTGCGTCTTCGACTTCAGCTGATCGAAGAAGTCGAAGACGATCTCGCCGAGCGGCATGTTGTAGCGCAGCTCGACGCGGTCCTCGGAGAGGTACTCCATGCCGAGCAGCGTGCCGCGACGCTGCTGGCAGAGCTCCATGACCGTGCCGACGTAGTCCTTCGGGAGCAGGATGCCGACCTTGACGACGGGCTCGGAGACCGAGGCCACACGGCCGTCCGGGTACTCGCTCGGGTTCGTGACGACGACCTGCTCGCCGGTGTCCGTCGTGACCTCGTAGGTCACGGACGGCGCCGTCGTGATCAGGTCGAGGTCGAACTCGCGTGAGAGGCGTTCGGTGATGATCTCCAGGTGCAGGAGCCCTAGGAACCCGCACCGGAACCCGAAGCCGAGGGCCACGGAGGTCTCGGGCTCGTACTGCAGCGAGGCGTCCGAGAGCTTCAGCTTGTCGAGCGCTTCGCGCAGGTCGGCGTAGTCGCTGCCGTCGATCGGGTAGATGCCCGAGAACACCATCGGCTTCGGGTCGGTGTAGCCGGCGAGGGCCTCCGTGGCGGGCTTGCGCTGGTTCGTGATCGTGTCGCCGACCTTCGACTGGCGCACGTCCTTCACCCCGGTGATGAGGTAGCCGACCTCGCCGACGCCGAGGCCCTTGGTGGGCACCGGCTCGGGGCTCGACACGCCGATCTCGATCAGCTCGTGCGTCGCGCGCGTCGACATCATCTGGATGCGCTCGCGCGGCTCGAGCTTGCCGTCCACCATGCGGACGTAGGTCACCACGCCGCGGTACGCGTCGTAGACGGAGTCGAAGATCATCGCGCGGGCGGGGGCCGTCGGGTCGCCCACCGGCGCGGGGATCTGCTCGACGATGCGGTCGAGGAGCTCCTCGACGCCCATGCCGGTCTTGCCGGAGACGCGCAGCACGTCGGCGGGGTCGCCGCCGATGAGGTTCGCGAGCTCGGCGGCGTACTTCTCGGGATCGGCGGCGGGCAGGTCGATCTTGTTGAGGACCGGGATGATCTGCAGGTCGTTCTCGAGCGCGAGGTACAGGTTCGCGAGGGTCTGCGCCTCGATGCCCTGGGCGGCGTCGACGAGGAGGATCGCGCCCTCGCAGGCGGCGAGGGAGCGCGAGACCTCGTATGTGAAGTCGACGTGGCCGGGCGTGTCGATCATGTTGAGGGCGAAGGTGCCCGCATCGGTGGCCCACGGCATCCGCACCGCCTGCGACTTGATCGTGATGCCGCGCTCGCGCTCGATGTCCATCCGGTCGAGGTACTGCGCCCGCATGTCGCGGTCGGACACGACGCCGGTGATCTGCAGCATGCGGTCGGCCAAGGTCGATTTGCCGTGGTCGATGTGGGCGATGATGCAGAAATTGCGGATCAGCTCTGGAGGGGTCGCAGACGGCTCGAGAGGCTTCAGGGCGCGCGGGGACATGTTCCCGCAAGTCTACCGGCGCGCGGGTGGTGCGATCGGCGGACACCCTGCGCAGGCGCGCGGACGCGCGAACGATAACCCGTCCGGCGCAGACACGCCAGTGGACGGACGTATGAGAAAGAGTTAACCGATGTGCGCCTTGTCAGGCTCCGTGGTCACCCATGATGCTCAATTCGTCGGGCGTCCTCTGCGCGAACCCCCCTGTCGTGCTCGCCCGGCACTCGGAGAGACATCGTGACGTTCGCGCAGCCCGCCCCGGCATCCCCGTCCCCTCGCCCCGTCCCGGGTCGATCCCGTCGAAGGACGCCTCGAGCGCTGGCGATCGCCGCGACGCTCTCGACGGTCGTCGCGGGCGTGCTGCTCGCCCCGGCGACCGCACAGGCCGCCGTGTCCCCCTCGGCTCCGGTCGTCATCTCGGAGGTCTACGGCGGCGGCGGGAACGCGCAGGGGGTCTACGACCGCGACTTCATCGAGCTCGCGAATGTCACCGACGCCCCGGTCGATCTCTCCGGCTACAGCGTGCAGTATGCCTCGGCGACGGGCGGGTCGTGGCAGGTGACCGCGCTCACCGGCGTGATCGTGCCGGGCGGAGGCCAGATCCTCATCGGCGAAGCCTCCGGCGCGGACACGTCCCTGCCGCGGTTCACCGCGGACGTGGAGGGATCGATCCCGCTCTCCGGCTCGCAGGGCAAGGTCGCGCTCGTGTCGTCGACGACGGCGCTCTCCGGATCCACGGCACTCGTCGATCTGCCCGAGGTGGTCGACTTCGTCGGCTGGGGCGGCGCGACCCACTTCGCCGGGTCGGGCGCGGCGCCCGGCACCAGCAACGCGACGAGCGTCTCCCGCTCCGCAGCCTTCGCCAACACGGGCGACAACGCCGCCGACTTCACGGTGGGCGCCCCGACTCCGACGGGGCTCGGAACGGACCCGACCGATCCGACGGATCCGACGGACCCGATCGTGGCCACGATCGCGGAGATCCAAGGGACGGGCGACGCCTCGGCCCTCGTCGGGCAGACCGTCACGACCGAGGGCGTGGTCACCGCGCACTACCCCACGGGCGGGTACGACGGGTACGTGATCCAGACCGCGGGGACCGGCGGCGCGCTCGACCTCGGCGCGCACGCCGCGTCCGACGCCGTCTTCGTCTACGCCCCGGGGGCCACGGGCGAGGTGGCGCCGGGCGACACCGTGCGCGTCACGGGCACGGTGTCCGAGTGGCACGGTCTCACGCAGATCACCGTCGCACCCGGCGCGGCGCAGCACATCGACGCGCAGACGGCCCCCGCGCCCGCCCTGGTGACGTGGCCGGCCGATGCGGCGCAGCGCGAGTCCCTCGAGTCCATGCTCCTCCAGCCGCAGGGCTCGTTCACCGTCACGAACACCTACGCCACGAACCAGTACGGCGAGGTGGGCCTCGCCGCGGGCGACGCGCCGCTGCGCCAGCCCACTGACGGTGCACGGCCCGGCTCCGAGGAGTCGGCGGCGATCGTCGCCGACAACGCGGCCCGAGCGGTCACGCTCGACGATGGGACGAGCATCAACTACCTGTCCGCTGCGAATAGCGCGCTCACCCCCGCGTACGTCTCCCTCGCGGAGCCCGTCATCGTCGGAGCCTCGGTGACGTTCACCGAGCCCGTCGTCCTCGACTGGCGCAACGACACGTGGAAGCTGAACCCGACCGCACCCCTGCCGGGCGACGGATCGGGGACGGACGGCGTGGTCTTCGCCGACACGCGGACCGCGGCGCCCGACGCCGTCGGCGGCGACGTGCGGGTCGCCTCGTTCAACGTCCTCAACTACTTCACGACCCTCGGCGATGAGAACCCGTCCTGCGTGCCGTACCGGGATCGCCTGGGCGACGGCGTCACGGTGCGCGAGGGCTGCCCGCAGCGCGGGGCGTGGGATGCCGGCGACCTGGAGCGCCAGCAGTCGAAGATCGTGGCCGCCATCGGGGCGCTCGACGCCGACGTCGTGGGGCTCATGGAGATCGAGAACTCCGCCGCGCTCGGCGAGACGACCGACGAGGCGACGTCGACCCTGGTCGACGCCCTCAACGCCGCAGCCGGTGCCGGGACGTGGTCGTTCGTCCCCTCGTCCGCCGATCTCCCGCCCGCCGCCGAGCAGGACGTGATCACCAACGCGATCATCTACCGCACCGCGGCCGTGGATCGCGTCGGCGATTCCCGGGCGCTCGGCGACCAGAGCGACGACGGCGAGGCCTTCCAGAACGCGCGCGAACCGATCGCGCAGACGTTCGCGCCCGCGGACGGCGGAGCGCCGTTCCTCTTCGTCGTCAACCACTTCAAGTCGAAGGGCTCGGCGGGCCCGTGGCCCGGCGACGCGGACACCGGCGACGGGCAGGGCTCGTCCAACGAGTCGCGCGTGCGACAGGCGACCGCCCTGCGCGACTGGGTCGACCAGGTGCGCGGCGACACGGCGTCGGTCGCTCTCGCCGGAGACTTCAACTCGTACACCTCCGAGGACCCGCTCCAGGTGCTCTACGACGCGGGCTACGTCGACGCCGCCCGGGCCTTCGACGTCGGCAGCTCGTCGTACAGCTTCGACGGGCTGAGCGGCTCGCTCGACCACATCCTGCTGAGCGGCGCGGCGAAGGCGCGCGCCACGGGCGCGGACATCTGGAACATCAACTCCGGCGAGTCGGTGGCCCTCGAGTACAGCCGCTTCCGTTCGCACGGCACCGAGTTCTACGCGCCGGATGCCTACCGCTCGAGCGATCACGACCCGGTGCTCGTCGGCCTGGCCGCGGCCGAGCCGCCCGTCGAGCTGACGGTGCTCGGGGTCAACGACTTCCATGGTCGGATCGACGCGAACACGGTCGCCGTCGCGGGCACGGTCGAGGAGCAGCGCGCCGCCGCCCCCGGACCGGTCCTGTTCCTGTCCTCGGGTGACAACATCGGTGCGTCCCTGTTCGCGTCGTCGGTCGCGAAGGAC
>NZ_JBBCVW010000016.1:0-106595 GCF_037146215.1 Microbacterium sp. MMO-56 | reverse complement strand
ATCCAGGGCTCGACGCCGAAACTCCGGCGAATGTGCAGCAGGCATCTCACGGACTCCTTCCGAGACGATCATCGCCTCAACTCAGGTGTCCGGAAAAGCGGGTCAGGCTCCGAGCGTGGAACCAGCCCCGGCGACCCCACGGCGTAGACAGAGCCCAGATCGCCCCATCACTCGCCACCATCGGGAGCACCGACGCGAAAATGTCATCCTCCACGCGGGACGCCTCATCCAGCACGATCAGCCGCGCCCCCGAGAAGCCACGCGACGTGCCCTCCGTCCCCGGCAGAGACACGATGCGCGACCCGTTCTCCAGGACCAACTCCGACCCCGAATCCCGCGACGGCTTCGCCCGCCCCAAACCCCGATACAGGGCCTTCACCCGCAACAGCATCTCGTCCGACTGACGCTGAGACGGCGAGATGATGAGCACCAGCGACCCCGGCTCGAACACCGCCACATGCAGAGCCTTCATGCTGGTCGTCTGCGTCTTGCCCACCTGCCGGGCACACAGCACCAGCGTCCGCGACGACGACGACCGCAACAGCCGCTCCTGCCACGGCTCAGCATCGAAGCCCAGCCGCCGCCCGAACACCACCGGGTCCAGCGCCGCCGCCAGGTCCTGCCCCAGTTCGCTCACGACCCCGCCTCCAACGCCAGCGCCACAGCCCGCCCCGCATCGGGGAACGGCCGGAGCGCGGTCAGCACGACGCCCCGGAGCGCATCCCACTCAGGGGACGCCGTGACATTCAGCACCTGCACCTGGGGCCGGTCGTCCAGTTCGCCCGTCAACTTCGCGATCAGTTCCACCGTGGACCGGAGTTCCCGGATTGCCTGAAGCGACAGCGCCGCCTTCCCCTCAGCCTCAGCGACCGCCAGCACCCGCTCCGCCCGATCATGCAGGGCCTCCAGCCGATCCAGCGCCGTCCGTGCCCCAGCCGTCTCCCGCTCCGCCTGAAGCGTCTTCAGCGCCGCCGACAGGTGCCCGATCCGATGACGACGCACAGCGTCAGGGCTCAGCCCGAAGCGCCGCGCCACCGATGCCAGGGAGTCGCCGGAGGCCAGGGCTGTGTCGATGGCCTCGTGCTGGTCGTGGTGGCACACCGTGCACCGTGCCATGCCGCCCGTGTTCATCGTCCCTCCCGCTCTGCGAGGTCAGCCGCCAGCGCCCGCGACAGGTGCCGGTACGACGCCGCCTCCTCCTGGAGGGCTGTGGTGTAGTCCTGCACCGCCGCGTAGACCACGGGCAGGTGCTTGCGGAGGAGGCCGAACACCGGGCCCACCTTCCGGGCCGCTTTGTCCCGCTGGAGGCGTGCGCGGTTCATCCGCTTGCGGGCGTCGAGCACCGCGGCCGATGGGCCCGCGTGCCGCGCATCCGTGCGGTGTGCCGTGGTCGTGACCTCTTCCTCAGCCAAGAACCTCACCCCCTCCGTTCCCAGTGATTCCGTGGGCGTGTGGAGCGTGTGTGGAATCCGTGCGGACCTCACGACCAGCCTCAGACGCGCTCTCCCCAGAGGGCATGCGGACAGGAGACGACGAAGCCACCTTCTCCATGTCCTTCGCGGCGGTGTGAATCTGTGCGCGGAGGTCGGTGTGTGTGCCGAGGGTGTGGGGGAGTTCCCCGGTGGTGATGATGTGGTCGAGCCATGCGTGATCGCTCACGGTGTGCTCCTTCCTGTCTTGTGTCTGACTGTCGCCGTGTGTCGCCGGAGTGTCGCCGGGAGACGCTGTGAGTGTCTGTCTCCGTCTCCCCCTCTTAGGGAGACGGACACTCAGACGGTCGTGGGACGGTTTCACTGTCTCCCTCCCCACATGTCGGATTCAGGGTCGTCCTCTTGCCGGTAGGGGCGGAGGCTGACGTGCTGGTGGGAGTTGCGGGGGCCGGGGGTGCGTTGGACGTGCCCGGTGCCGGTGAGGAGGTCGAGGGCTTGCCTGATGGCCTCTTCGCGGCCGTGCACCTGCTGGAGGATGCCGCGGAACGTGAGCGGGTCCGGTGACGCTTCGAGCGCGCGGCTGACCTTCTCCATGAGCGTCGTGGGGCGGAATGGTGTGTCGGTGCGCGTCTCGACCGCGGGGAGCGTGATGCGGAGTCCTTCGGGGCTGGGGGTGACGCGGAGTGTCGCGACCTTCTGCCCGAATGTGTAGTGCCCGTGGCGGTCCTTCGCGCATACGAGTTTCGCGGCCCCGGCGCGGTCACGGCTGAAGGGGCTCAGCGTCTCGATGTAGAACTGTGCGCCGTTGATGGCGGCGCGTTTCCGCTGGGAGCCGATGGGCCACAGTTCGCCGCCGTTCGCTTTCGCGGTGTGGTCGAGGAGGAGGACGGCCGGCCCCTGGTCTGCGATGCGGCGGGGGACTTCCCGGAACCAGGTGGCGACCTCTTCATCCGCGTTCGGCTTCGCGCCGCCGAGGGCGAGTCCTTCGCCTGTGGAGTCGATGACGACCAGGGATGCCTCCAGCATGCGGACGGCCTCCAGGACGGCTGTGCCGCCGTCTGTGAAGGGCGTTTCGGGCTGGACGTAGTGGAAGCCGCGGACGATGGTGTCGGCGGTCAGGCCGAGGTCGAGGAGGCGCGCGACGATGCTTCGGGGGTCGCCCTCGTGGTCGATGTAGACGACGCGGTGCCCGGCGTGGAGTTCCTGGACGCATGCGTGGAGGGCCAGCCATGTCTTCCCGGAGCCGGATTCGCCGTGCACGCCGTTGACCATGCCGGGGTAGATGAGGCCCGCGCCGTCGTCGCGTGTGAGGACGGTGGGCTGTGCGCGGCCGTCGATGCCGTTTGCTACCTGGTCGATGATGCCCGCCAGGTCGAGCGGTGCCCACGTCATGCGGCACCCCCGAGGGCGGCACGCCAGGCGTGGAGGGTGTGGGCGTCGTCGGCCACGACCTGGTAGCGGGGGCCGATGGGCAGGAGGTCGAGAACGTCGGCGGGGTGGGCGCGGCGGTCCACGATCACCTGCACGTAGTCGCCGCTGTGCGCGCCGTCGAGCGCCATGCGGACGTGGCGGCGGAGACGGTCCACGCTGGTGTGGTCCTCGCGGAGGTCCAGGCGGATTGTGCCGGTGACGCGGGCACGGTGCGCTTCGAGCACGTCAGGCGTGAGGGTCATTCCGGGCCTCCTCTCCGGCGAACTCCGCCAGGCGGCGGTCGAGTTGATCCATGAGCCAGCGGAGACGGGCGAACGGGTCGGGCGTCTCGACGGTGGGCGCGGTCATTCGGTGACCTCCACTCCGAAGAGTTCGAGGAATCGAACGGTGGGGATGAGGACGCGGCCCCGGAGCCGGATCGACGGGACCTCGCCCGCGTTCACGGCATCCCACATGGTGTTTTTCCCGATGCCTGCCAGATCGGCGGCGGCGGGGACGGTGAGGGTGAGGGGGAGAGGGTCAGGGAGGTTCAGCCGTACAGGTGTGACGGCGTTCAGGAGACCAGACATTGCTACGCACTTCCGTTGCAGACGAATCGGTGGAGTCGTCCGTGTCTGGTCCCGCCACGCTCACGGCGCTGGGCTCCGCCTCATGCGGTTGCCCCCGTTCGGCGTCCGTGGCCTCCAGCCGGTGCGCCGTCGAGAAGCACGATACATGACTGTCGGCGTGTCCCTACACATGCCGGTGCATCCCGGCGTGTCTTGCGCTATTGTTGCCACATACCGACACGAGAGGGAGTCATGTCTGCATTCCGATTCGAGGACGTGATCGCCGCAAACGTCCGCGAGATTCGCCGCCAGCGCTTCGACACGCAAGAGGCGTTCGCCGCCGCACTCAGTCAGGTCAGCGGCCGGGACTGGAAGCGCACCGCCGTCGCGGAGGTCGAGACGGGCCGGAGGGCGTACAACGCATCCGACCTGGTGTTCCTGGCCCGCGCGCTGGACGTGCTCCCCGCCGCGCTCCTGGTCATCCCCGAGCAGATCGACGGGGACGACGTGGACGCGGTGATCGTCGGGCAGGTGGAGAGTCGCACCGCGCCGCGCGACGGCGTGCGGATGGAGCGCGACGACGTGCAACGGCTGGGCGCGCGCGTCGATGCCGACCACCCCGCCGAGTACGTGCGGGAAGTTGCCCGCGGGCTGACGCTGTGGCGTGAGCGCGCTCAGGAGGCAGAGGGCGCGCTGGAGGCCGCGAAGGAGGCCCTACTCGTCGCGTTCAACGCGCTCAACGACCAGCGCCTGAAGTTTGCCGGGATTGACGACGGTGCGGAGGACATTCAGCAACTCGCCCTGAAGGCCGTCCGCAACATGAAGCGGTACGAACAGGGGCCGCGGACTCAGGTGCACGAGACGCCCGAGGACTGACCCCACCCCCATAGACCACCCGGCCGAGAGGGCTGGGGGAGAAAGAGAGAGCACGATGGCCACGGCTCACTACTCGAAGCGGTGCGGATGCCGCGACGACAGCGGCAAGCAACTGGGGACGAAGTGCCCACGGCTCAGCCGCACCGGACACGGCACCTGGAGCGTCTACCTGACGGTGCCGAGCGACGGCGCGGAGGCCAGCGCACGACGACGCAAGGGCGGATTCGCCACCCGTGGGGAGGCGGAGGCGTATGCGCGTCCGTTCGTACAGGCCGCGCTGGAGGGTCGCCGGGTTGCCCCGGTGGCGCACACCCTCGCGACCTACCTGCCGGTGTTCCTGGAGCGTCGGGGTACAGGCCGCAAGCCACTGTCTCCGGCGACACTGGGCACCTATCGCGTCTACGCCGACGTGATCGCCGCGCACGGCGTCGGGAGGGTCCGGCTGGACGAACTCCGCCGCCGCCACCTACAGGACTTCCTGGACGACATGGCGCGCGAGAAGGGCGCGGCCACGGTGGACAAGATTCACACCGTCCTCCGCGCCGTCCTCCGCGCCGCCTACCGGGAAGAGTTGACGACCGGCAACCACGCGACGGACCTGCATGTGCCGCAGGTGGAGACGCGGGAGAAGGCCCTGCTGACGCTGGACCAGGCCCGCGACCTCTTCACCGCGCTCCGGGCGTGCTCACCGATGCTCCACAACATGGCGGAGTTGGCCCTGCACACCGGCATGCGCGTCGGGGAACTCGCGGGGCTCCGCTGGGCCGACGTGGACGGCGACGTACTCACCGTCTCCCAGACGGTCGTGAGCGTCCGCGGGCACCTGACGATGGGCACCGGCAAGACCGCGGCGGCACGCCGTCAGGTGGCGCTGGGACCCGTCGCGCTGGGCGCGCTCGCACGGCAGAGGACGCACCAGGCGCGCATCCGCCTCCGGTCGCCCATGTGGGAGGACAACGACCTGGTGTTCTCTCAGGAGGACGGGTCGCCGGTCGATCCGAAGTACGTCACCCGGCGCATGATCGTCGTGGAGAAGCGGGAGCGGTTGCCGCTGATGGGGATGCACGGCTGGAGGCACATGCACGTCACTCTGCTGGACCAGGCTGGGTGCCCTCTGCCGGTCATCCAACAGCGCGTCGGGCACTCCGCCAGCAACATCACAGAGGGCGTCTACACGCACCGTCAGGTGGACGCTCAACGGCCCTGGGCGCTCGCGGCCGAAGCGCTCACGGACCCCGATTCCACACAACCGGCCGATTTCTCCACACAACGCGCCGTAGGCGAGTAGGTGCAATGCGAAAACCCCCGGCGAACCAGGGGTTTTCATGGTGGGCGATACCGGACTCGAACCGATGACCTCTTCCGTGTGAAGGAAGCGCGCTACCAACTGCGCCAATCGCCCGTCGGCCTGTGGAGGCCGAGAACCGATGCTACCGGATGCGGGGCGCGGACACGAATCCGGGTGTGCGTGACGAGCCGAGACACGCGCGGGCGGCGCTCGGTTTTGCGAAGTCCGAATAGTCGGCTAAAGTCGATCAAGTTCCCGGGGCAACCAGGGAGCACGCGGATGTAGCGCAGTTGGTAGCGCATCACCTTGCCAAGGTGAGGGTCGCGAGTTCGAGTCTCGTCATCCGCTCGAGTGCACGGGTCATTTCTTCGAAGTGACTACGGCACGTGGGGTCAAACCACACGGTTAATCCACACGGTGGCGTGGCCGAGCGGCTAGGCACCGGCCTGCAAAGCCGTTTACACGGGTTCGAATCCCGTCGCCACCTCGCCTCATAACTGAATACGCCTGTACAGGCGCGATTGGCGCAGCGGTAGCGCGCTTCCCTGACACGGAAGAGGTCACTGGTTCGATCCCAGTATCGCGCACACGAGAAAACCCCCGGTTGACGGGGGTTTTTGCTTTTCCGGCCATACTCAGATCGGCTCGCGTGCAACCCCCGTGCAACTCGCGGCGAGTTCCCATGCCCCGGGATGACGCCGTGCGACTCTGTGTCGGTCGCCGAACTGGGGTTAGAGGCTCGGTAGGCTCCGAGCATGAGCGACGACTGGCAGGTAGCCGAGGGCACCGGATGGATAGTACTGGCAGGCTTCGGCCAGATCAGCCCGCGGCGCGACGACGTGGCGGGCGGGCGGCAATACTTCACGCCTCAACTCGACACGGGTGAGTACGCGCGCGTCACGGGTGAATCGATCACTGGCGGGCCGGAGACGTGGCATTTCGAGTTCGACATGCCGTTCTTCCTGGCCGACTACGGGGACCGGTGCATCGAGGTGACCATCTCCTTGCTACAGGGGGGCCGGTATGGCGTGCGCTACCGGCCCGCAGTGTGGCCGATCGATGACAGCGGGGCCTGGTAGGTCACCTCTTGGATGTGGGCTGGTGGGCGCTCATCGTCTCGGGCGCAAGTCTGGTGATCAGCGGTGCGACGTTCTGGCGGAACCGGACGCCCGCGCCGAAGTGGGTTACGGGCGTTGTGGTCAAGCCTGACGGCGACGGCGAGGTGAGGGTGACCGCCTCGGCATCGAACCGGGGCCGCGGAGACGCGCGCGATGTGCGATTTGAGCAGGAGGACGGCGGCATCCTCACGGCGTTCTCGCGTCAGGGTCAGGATCGCGTCGGCTTCGGGGAGCGCCTAAGCATCACGCTGATCTATCCGGCTGACACGACGGGCACGGGATCGTTTCGGCTGACGTGGAGTCAGGAACCGAACCTGCATCGCCAGCGCAGGCGGACGGTTCGATTCCGACTCAACGGAGGCGGCGGCGAGTTGCCGAGAGCGAAGCACGACATCGGTCCGTTGTTCTAGCACCGCGTAGCGCCTCACGCCTCGGCGACACGCCGCCCGCTCATCCGTACACCGCCGAACGTGCCGACGCCGTCTCGGCCCGCACCCTTCGCCCACGACACACTCAGGATGAGGGCGAGCACGTCGAGCGAGACGCCGGTGCGGTGCCGGTCGGCGAACAGGCCGGGCAGATCGGCGGGCGGGAGCGGTCGCCGCCCTTCCTCGCGCAGGAGTGTCATCCAGTCGTACGGGTTCATCGACGGCTCCACAGCCCGGCGTCGTGCTCCGCGAGCCCGCGGCGCTCCAGCGACCGGAGCACGCTAGCCGCGGTGCCCATGTTCCATCCGGCGAGGTCGGCGACCTCCTCGCGCGTCCGTGGCCGCGCTGTGAGCACCACGAGCGCCGCGCGCTGAGGGCCGGTCAGCCCCGGCACCGGCTCGGCGAGTTCGACGGGCTCGCAGTCGTCACAAGGCGGCGTCGTCGCGGTCACGGTGTAGGCGTTCAGCACATGCCATACGTCGTAGATCGCATCCGCGCCGTAGGCGTCTAGGTGAGCCATCACGGCGGTTGCCATCTCCGCCCACGACGCCTCACGGCTCATCGCTCCCACCTCGCCACTGCCTCGGCGGCATCCTCGCGCCCCGACAGCATGCGGAGCCCGAGCGGGAGATTCCCCGGCATCTCGGCTCGCGCCGCCTCGGTGATCGCCTCGGCGCTGTACAGCCCTCCGAGACGGCGGGAGAGCGCTTCGACGGCGATGGGGTCGAGCGTCACGAGTGCGAGGGCGCGACGCGCTCGCTCAACCTTGGCCTCGGCGGCGGCGGATGCCTCGGCGGCGATGCGCGCATCGCGACAGCCCCGGCAGGCGGGCGGCTCGGAGACACCGACGTGTCGAGAACATCGAGGATCGAGGGGCGGCACGCTCGCGCGCGTCTCGTTCCCCTGGCTCTTGTTCTCTTGGTTCTCGTTCCGTCGGTCAATTTGACCGAGGGGTGACGGTCGTTCTGACCGAGGGGTGACGGTCAGACTGACCGGCACCGGCAAGTTATCCACAGGCTCGGCGAGCTCGGGCGGCGGCGTGGTCGGGTCCATCGCGACGGTGTAGCGGTTGCTCGCTTGCCCCTCGGCGTCGTGCCGTCGCTCCCACGAGACGACGCCCAGCGCGCGGAATTCATCGAGGGCGCGCCGGACTGACTTCTCGCCGATGCACGCGGTGCGGTGAACGCTCATGGTGGCGGGGCGCAGGGTGACTGTGGGGGTGAGCTCGATGTCGCGGTACTAGCAGCGGTAAAACACCTTCTTGCCGGCTCGACGGATCTCGACGTGCCCGTAGTAATCGGCGTTAGGGGTGAGCATTCCCTATCTTCGGCTGCGGGTGGGCGTGGCTGTTCAGCGCGTCGCGGCCGGACCGAAAGCTGTGCCCTTGTCGCTGCGGAACAGAGGACCGGCGAATCCAGCGAGCGCAGGCATATGAACCACAGCTGTGGACTTTCGGGCGAATTGGAATGAGTAGGTCGGCTCATCGCCGCCTCTCAACTCCGCGCTTTCCACGGACGGGTTACGCATCTTCACCTTCGTGCCGTCGAGCATGGTGGCGATGTTCCCGGTGAGAGCTTCTGTCGCATCTGCAGAGAGCGGGACGAGTGAGATACCGTGGGCCGCGCAGAACTCCCCAAGTTCCCTGATGACTCTACGGATCGGGTAGAGCACCTTGACTCGGAACTCTCCGCCGCCGTCGATCGCTGCGACTATTTGGTCTGCGAAGTCGTTGAGCAGGTCGAATGACATGCCCTCGTTGCGGTTGTCGTGCACGACGGCGTCTCCGATGTCCCGAATGGCGGAGCCGTGATCCGCATGGTCGCGGATGAGTGAGAAGAGGCTGACGGTGTCAGATCGGGTAAGGGATCCTGTTTGGAGGGCGGGCATCAGCTCTGTGAGGTGTTCGAGGTTCGCTTGACGCATGCCCGTAAGGTAGCGCCGGATGCACTGGCGCCGCGAGGAAATGGACGACGATAGCCCCTGACCGCCATCCGAAGATGCCAGCAGGGAGGTGAACGAGTGACCGTCTGGTCGCGGCCGGTGGGAATTCCTCCCGCTACACGTACTTGGTGAGCCACTCCGACTGGCGGCGATTCGCGAGACGGGACCGCTCGATCGCAGCTAGGAGTTCGACGTCATCCCTGTCGACCACGGGCAGAGCTTCGTCCTCGCGGATGCCGCGCGCTTCGAGGAGCGCCCACAGGTGCTCAGAGGCCTCGACGAGCTCCTGCGACATTGCGTCGAACCCGTGGTACGTCCACCCCGCGATGATCAGTGAGGCGCCGTGGGTGCCGGAGGACGGCCGCCCGGTCGACTCGTAGCCGTCGGGAAGCTCGGATACGACCGCCCCTGTGGACGGCCCACCAATCAGAAGGTAGTAGGGGGTCATAGCCGCCAGCCTATTGGCGGTACAGGACCTTCGTCACGAGACGCCCCCGGCGTCCGCCCCCGACGGAGCGGACGCCGGGGGCGTTGTCCATTAAGTGAGTGCGATTAGGTCGCTTGACGCGGGTCGGAACGACACGAGCAAGTATGCGGGGCGGGCGTACATGTCGTCCGCTGCGACGTCGCCTCCTCGGCTGATGCGTAGGTCGCCTCGCACGTGGTGATGGGGACAGCAGCGGCCATGCTGGACCCGTCGGTCGCATGGCCCGAGGCGCCGCTGGGCGACATTTTCGTGTAGTACGGCGACGCGGTGAGATTCGCCCATGTGCCACGGAACGCGAGGGCGGAGGACGCGAGCTGTACGTCGGTGGGGCCCAGTCCCTCGTTGCGGTATCGGGCCTGCCACGCGACGAAGTCCGCCGACACCGATGGGGTCGACCACTTCAGGACGATGTTGTGTTCCAGCCAGTGCTCAGGCACGTCCACGTGAGCGATGAGGTCAGAGCGCGCCCCGGGCGGGCTCGCCCAGCCCATCACTCCACCGTTTACCTGCACAATAGCCGGGCTGCCGTCTGTCGGCATGAAGTCGCTGGGCCAAGCTTCACCGCGTTTCGGCGCCCAGACGCTCCGCGCGAAATCGTGCCGGTGCCTTGCGCGAGGTGGTCTATGACTTCGTTCGCCATGATCTGAGTGCCGGCGCTGTTGGGCTGCACGTACAGCCCGTCCGAGAGGCCCCGGTCGCCGGTGTATTTCGGGGTCTCGAGGACGCGGTCGGTGAAGTTGATCAGGCCCAGACCTTCGGTGGCGGCGAGGAGGGCGTTTGTCCGCTGACGCTGCATGGTGCGCACGACAGCGTCTACACCATCGGCCCAACGCGGGTTCTGCGCGCACATCATCACGCCCGCTAACGGTACGGCCTGCTGGATGGCGCGGATTGTGGGGAATGCGGTGCCGCGGCAGGCGTCACCGGAGGCACCGTTCGAGTTGTGGCCGTAGTTGATGAGCGCGAGGTGGGGTGCTGCTGCGGTCATCGTCGCGTTGAACCGGGCTAGGTTGGCCACAGGTAGGTCACCGGAGAGCCCGAGACGGAGCCGTTCCAGATCCTGATGGGGGAGCTGCCCGTGCCCGTCTGCACGGTCTGCGAAGAGGTTCCGGGCCAGAGGTCGGTCGGGTTGGACGTTGCCGCGCCGACTGCCACGTGTGCCCGACGAGGCGTCGTTCCAAGCGCGCTAGACCACGCTGTGCGTGGGGAGCTTCTGAGCGAGCCACCGGACACGCAGAGGGGCCACGGCGACGCACCGATCACACCCGTCGAGTCGCCGAGGACGACCATCGCCGCGGACTCGCCGCGGATGACTCGCTGCATGAACCCGGCGGTGGACCCGCCGCTGGTAGCTACAGGGAACTCATCAAGCCGACGGTCGCGGTTCGACTTCATGTACCCGCTGAGGGCTGTGTCTGCCATCGTCAGGCCTCCTCGAAAGTGATGTCGTCGACCGCGCCGGTGACGGTGTTGACGTGAATGGTGGTCACGTAGCCATCGGGGAGCAGGTCGTCTGGTCTACGAACCGCACGAAGGTGGCGGATAGTGCAGTCTCGGTGAGCCGTTCGTGCACGTTCGCTTCCGGCAGCTTCCCCGGCACGAGCGGTGCGACTTTCGCGGGTGCAAGGTACCGGGTGGTCGTCTTCGTCTTCAGGTCCGCGATATCCCCCAGCGCCAGCTCGAGCTGCTCCGTCGCTGGGACGGCATCCGCAACGATCTGTGTCCAGGACTCCGGGATCGGGATCGCCCTGTCCGTCGCCACGTCTACCACCTACAACGTGTCGGGACCCATCACCTCGAAGCGTGACTCCGGGGTCGGCACCGCGTACGGGCCGACGGCGTACCCGCCCACGACCTTGTCGCCGTCAGAGACCGTGATCGTCGTCGTGTACATGTGAGTGTGCTCATTCTCGGCGAGAATGATGATCTCCCGGGTGTCCGCGTCGAGGCGCTCCGAGTCGCGGTCGGTGGATAGCTCGGACTCGTGCGCGGATGTCGACCGTATCAGGCGGCGTGTGCTCCCGGACACCCCTCCGGGTGCGACGATGTTCGTGTGTCCGATCTCGCCCTCTCGTCTCACGCCCTGCCGATGGATCGCGATGCGGCGGCGGCGTTCTGGTCCGCCTATCGCGCCGCCCACCCGGATGCCGCCCGTGCCGCGCCCGACTACACCGTCGAGCATTTCGGGGACTCGCCTCGGCTCGCCGACGAGCTCCTCGATCTCGTCCTGTCCGGCCGCAAGCGCGCCACCGCGGAGCTCGTCGCAGACTTCATCGCGCGAGGCGAGAGCGTCCCTCGTATCGGATCGCACTGGATCGCCTGCGACAGCTCCGGCGCGCCGCGGATCATCATCCGCAGCACCGAACTCAGGATCGGCGACTTCCGGAGCTGCGACGCGGCGTTCGCCGCAGACGAAGGCGAGGACGACGGCTCTCTCGACAGCTGGCGCCGCGAGCATCGGAAATACTGGACGCGCGTCTCGGCGGCGCGCGGATCGTCGTGGTCGGAAGAGGACGAGATCGTGTTCGAGCGGTTCTCGGTCGTGTGGCCGCCCGAGCACGCTGATCAGATGGCCCGGGCCCGCTAGCGGACCTCGCGCGCGGCGGGCCTCAGCGGATGCCGCGCGGCGGCATGCGGACGTCGGTGCCCTGGAGTCGGATCAGGCCGCACACCGTGCAGTACTCGTCGAGCTCGTCGCGACCGAAGGAGCCGCGGTCGGGACGGAACTGCGGATGCTCGCAGTAGGGGCTGCCGGCGAGCACCCATTCGGATTCGGTGCGCTGACTGGCGAACATCCCTCCACGCTAGTCCTGTGCGCCGCGTCACGCCGCTCCCTTGACAGGGGCGTCACCGGACCCGACGATCAGCGCGCCGGCCTGACCATCGCCGTCGCGTCGGGGTCGGTGAATCCGAACGATCGGTACAGTCCGTGCGCGTCGCCCGTGAAGAGCACCCAGCGGAAGGCGCGCCCGGGACCGTCGTCGATCATGAGACGCACCAGACCCTTGCCGAGCCCATGGCCGCGGTGGTCCTCCACGACGAAGACGTCGGCGAGGTATGCGAAGCGCACCCCGTCCGAGACGGCGCGGGCGAATCCGACCTGCTCGCCGGTGTCGGATCGATAGGCGCCCACCACTCGCCAGGCGCCGGCGATCTGCGCCTCGACGTCGGCGCGGGTGCGGTCGCGACCCCAATACGCCTCCGTCGACAGCCAGGCCCAGATGGCGTCGGTCTGCAGCCGCGCCGGGTCGTCATCGAATTCGTAGTCCACCGCACCATTGTGGCGCGCCTCCCCGACGCGGACGTCGGGCCGGAGGGTTAGGCTCGCGGCATGGCCCACCTCGTGCTCACCGTCGTCGGCGACGACCGCGCCGGACTCGTCAGTGCCCTCGCCCAGGTCATCGCCGACCACGGCGGCAACTGGGAGTCGAGCGAGCTCGCGGAACTGGCGGGCGCGTTCGCCGGCATCGTGCTGGTCGCAGTGCCCGACGATCGTCAGGGCGACCTCACGTCCGCACTCGAAGGACTCGACGGCCTCCTGCGGGTGACGGCGCACGACGCGTCGCCCGGGGCATCCGTCGACGCGCCCCGGGTCGTGTCGTTCACGGTGCTCGGCAACGACCGACCGGGCATCGTCCGCGACGTCACGGCGACGATCGCCGCGCACGCGCTGAGCATCGACACCTTCCGCAGTCGCACGACCGAGGCGCCGATGGCGGGTGGGACGCTGTTCGAGGCGACCGTGACCGTGTCGCTGCCGCCGGATCACGACGAGTCCGCGCTGACGGCGGCCCTCGAAGCCCTCGCCGGTGAGATCCAGGTCGACCTCACGCTCGGCTGACGCGCCCGTCCTGTCCGCCCGGGTCGGCCGAAAGGTCAGCGCAGAGCCAGCGGCACGACCGCGAGGGCGACGGTCATGGGCGCCACGACCAGCCCGAGCAGGATGTACCGCTTCCAGGGCACATCCACCCCCACGGCGTGAAGTCGCTCATGCCACAGGAGGGTCGCCAACGACGCCCACGGCGTGATCAGCGGCCCCGCGTTCACGCCGATCAGCAGCGCTGCCAGGCGCACGGGGGAGCCGGCGGCCGATTCCAGAGCCAGATACGCGGGCAGGTTGTTCACGACGTTCGCCCCGAGCATCCCGACTCCCGCGACCTGCCAGAGCGAGAAGAGATCCTCACCGGTCCCGGTCGCTGCGGCGAGGAGGGCGCCCGATCCGAGCGACTCTGCCGCGCCCACCGCGAGGAACAGCCCCGACGCGAACACCACGAGCTGCCACGGCACGAGCGACCAGCGCAGCGCGCGCGGCGACCGCCACAGGAACACACCCGAGAGTGCGATCGCGGCACCGAGGGCCGGCATCCACGGAGGGATGCCGATCACCAGCAGCGGCATCATCACGACGAGGACGACCGCCGAGATCCGCAGCAGCACGGAGTCGGCGACTCGCGGCGGGCGGGCGGGCGAGAACGTGCCCCGGAGGTCGCGTCGATGCGTCAGCCACAGAAAGCCCACCGTCACGAGCGCCGCGACCACGGCGGAGGGGCCCAGCAGCCCGAGGAACCCCAGCGCATCGAGATCGCCGAGACGGTGCGCGGCGAGCAGGTTGGTGAGGTTCGAGACGGGCAGGAAGAGGGATGCGGTGTTCGCCAGCCACACGGTCGCGAACGCGAACGGCAGGGGGGCGAGGCGATTCGCGCGCGCGACGGCGACGACGACGGGCGTGAGCAGCACGGCCGTCGTATCCAGGGACAGGAACGCCGTGACGACGGTGGCGAAGGCGATCACGAGGAGCCACAGCACGATCACCCGCCCGCGCGACCAGCGCGCCAGCCGCGCGGCGGCGGCGTCGAACACCCCCGCTCGTGCGGACAGCTCCGCGACGACGGTCACGGCGACGACGAACAGGAGGATCGGCCACACCCGATCGGCGATCGCGAGTGCATCGGATGCAGGGAGCACGCCGAGCAGCACGGCGCCGCCGCCCAGGAGCAGCAGCACCGCCCCGATCACGGCGAGCATCACGGCATCCATCATGGACCCTGCCGCGACGATAGACTGCACGTATGGAACTGAGCCGGGTCATCGCTGCGGCGGCCGGCGCGCGAGCGCGCGGCGCACGAACGATCTGGGCCTGAGCGGGCGGGGCGCTGCGGCGCCCGAAGCTGAGCATCCCATCCGATCCATCCTCTGGAGACCCTCCCTTGACTGACGTCTCATCCGCGGCGGGCGTGACCTACCCCGCTGACGGCTTCGCCCTCTTCCCCGACCGCTCCGTGATCGCCCTGCGCGTGAACGGCGAGCTGAAGGACCTCGCGACGCTCGTCGACGAGGCCGACACCGTGGAGCCGGTCACCGTCGACAGCGCCGACGGTCTGTCGATCCTGCGCCATTCGACGGCGCATGTCCTCGCCCAGGCCGTGCAGCGCATCAAGCCGCAGGCGAACCTCGGCATCGGTCCGCCCATCACCGATGGGTTCTACTACGACTTCGGCGTCGACGAGCCCTTCACTCCGGAGGACCTCAAGGCGATCAAGAAGGAGATGGAGCGGATCGTCCGCGAGAACCAGCGGTTCGTCCGCCGGGTCGTCTCCGAAGACGAGGCGCGCGCGGAGATGGCGGACGAGCCGTTCAAGCTCGAACTCATCGACCTGGCCGGCGGGCCCGGGTCGGGGGCGAACGCGGCCGAAGGCGCGTCCGCGGAGATCGGCGCGGGCGAGCTGACCATCTACGACAACGTGACCCGCGACGGCGAGACCGCGTGGCGCGATCTCTGCCGTGGCCCGCACGTTCCCGGGACGCGCCTCGTCGGCAACGGCTGGGACCTCACCCGCATCGCCGGCGCCTACTGGCGCGGCAGCGAGAAGAACCCCCAGCTGCAGCGCATCTACGGCACCGCGTGGCCCACCAAGGACGAGCTGCGCGCGTACCAGCAGCGCCTCGAGGAGGCCGCGAAGCGCGACCACCGCAAGCTTGGCAAGGAGCTCGACCTCTTCTCCTTCCCCGACGAGATCGGGTCCGGTCTGTCGGTCTGGCACCCGAAGGGCGGCGTCATCCGAGGCGAGATGGAGCAGCACGCTCGCCGCCGGCACATCGAGGGCGGCTACACCTACGTGTACACGCCGCACATCTCGAAGGAGGACCTGTTCCTCACCTCGAACCACCTCGTCACCTATCGGGAGGGCATGTTCCCGCCGATCGTGATGGACGAGGAGCGGGATGCCGACGGCAACGTCACCAAGCAGGGGCAGGACTACTACCTGAAGCCCATGAACTGCCCGATGCACATCCTCATCTACAAGGAGCGCGCGCGCAGCTATCGGGACCTGCCGATGCGCCTCGCCGAGAACGGCACCGTCTACCGCAACGAGCTGTCCGGCGCGCTGCACGGGCTCACCCGTGTCCGGGGCTTCACGCAGGACGACTCCCACCTGTTCGTCACACCGGAGCAGCTGGAGACCGAGGCGACCCGCGTGCTCGAGTTCGTCATCTCGATGCTCCGCGACTTCGGTCTCGACGACTTCGAGCTCGAGCTGTCGATGCGCGACGACGAGAAGTCCAAGTGGATCGGATCGGACGAGTTCTGGGAGTACTCGACCAACGCTCTTCGCAACGTCGCCGTGGCGTCCGGGCTCAAGCTCACCGAGGTCCCCGGAGAGGCGGCGTTCTACGGGCCCAAGATCGATCTCAAGACCCGCGATGCGATCGGCCGCACCTGGCAGCTCTCGACCGTCCAGGTCGACCCCAACCTGCCGGAGCGCTTCGGTCTCGAGTACACCGGTGCGGACGGCGAGCGCCACCGCCCGATCATGATCCACCGCGCCCTGTTCGGCTCGATCGAGCGGTTCTTCGCGATCCTCCTCGAGCACTACGCGGGGGCATTCCCCGTGTGGCTGGCGCCCGTGCAGGTCGTCGGGATCCCGGTCGCGGACAACTTCGCGCCTTACCTGGACGAGATCATCGATCGCCTCCGCACGCGAGGGGTCCGCGCCGAGGTCGACCACTCGGCCGATCGGATGCCCAAGAAGATCCGCACGCACACGACGCAGAAGGTGCCGCTGCAGCTCATCGCGGGCGAGCAGGACCGCTCCGCGGGCACGGTCTCGTTCCGGTTCCGCGACGGATCGCAGACGAACGGGATCCCGGTGGACGAGGCGATCGACAAGATCGTCGCCGCGATCGCGGACAAGACGCTCGTGAACACCGCGGCGGATCTGGCGTGACCGCGGGGGACGCCGGCGACGCGCGCCTCGAGGAGGCGGCGGAGTTCGCCGGCGTCCCCGACGGGTTCCAGCGGCTGTGGACACCGCACCGCATGGCGTACATCGCCACGGGAGCGGACGCTCTGCGGGGGAGCGGATGCCCGTTCTGCGCCGCGCCGCAGAAGACGGATGCCGACGGGCTGATCGTCCACCGTGGCAAGACGGCCTACGTGCTGCTGAACCTGTTCCCCTACAACTCGGGGCACATGCTCGTATGCCCGTACCGCCATATTGCGACGTACGACCAGGCCACCCCCGAGGAGGTCGCGGAGATCGGCGCCCTCACCCAGACCGGGATGCGCCTCCTGCGTGAGGTGTCGCGCTGCGACGGCTTCAACATCGGCATGAACCAGGGGGCCATCGCCGGAGCAGGCGTCGACGAGCACCTGCACCAGCACATCGTGCCCCGGTGGGCATCCGACGCGAACTTCTTCCCGATCATCGCGCGCACGAAGGCGCTCCCGCAGCTGCTCGGCGAGGTCCGCGACGCGCTGGCATCCGCCTGGCCTGCCTCCTGAGACCTCGGCCGCTGGACGCGGCGGTCACGGCTCGAGATTCGGCCCCTTGACGCAGCGGAAGGGGCCCGGCGGCGAGTTTCGGACCCCTCAAGAGTCCGAAACTCGCCCACCGAGTGAGTGCGGGGCGAGTGGGTGCGGGTCGTGCCTCAGCGGACGCGCGTGACGGGGAACTGCAGACGCGGGTGGGCGTAGAACTCCTGCGCCTCGACGAGCTGCAGCTCGCGCTGCCCCGAATCGAAGGTCGTCTGCAGCAGGTCGTAGACGCTCGAGACGGTCTTCGCGAGGGCATCCGCGGCATCGCCCGACGCGCGGTAGTGAGCGGTGAACAGGGCGGCTGTGACGTCTCCCGACCCGTTCGCCTTCATCGGGATGTGCGGCGTCTGCACGATCCACGCGCCGTCCTCGTTCACCGCGAGCATCTCGATCGTCCCGTCGGGACGGTCGGGTCGCTCGACCGAGGTCACGAGCACGGTGGACGGGCCGAGGGCACGCGCCGCATCGACCGAGGCGAGCGTCGAGTCGAGGTCGCTCGGCTCGGTCTCGGTGAGGAAGCCCAGCTCGAACTGGTTGGGGGTGATGATGTCCGCGTTCGGGACGACCCGGTCGCGCAGGAGGATCGGGATCGCCGGAGCCACGAAGCATCCGCTCTTGGCGTTGCCCATGACGGGGTCGCACGAGTACACCGCATCCGGATTGGCCGACTTCACGCGTGCGACGGCGTCGAGGATGACGTCGCCGATGCCCTCGCCGCCCTGGTATCCGCTGAGGACGACGTCGATATCGCCCAGCACCCCGCGCTCCTCGATCCCGATGATGACGTCGCGGACGTCGTCGGGGGAGATGAGCGGACCGCGCCACGCGCCGTACCCGGTGTGGTTGGAGAAGTTCACCGTGTACACCGGCAGCACCTCGACGCCGATGCGCTGCAGCGGAAACACGGCGGCGGAGTTGCCGACGTGACCGTAGGCGACGGCGGACTGGATGGAGAGGATCTTCATCGGGCGATCATCCTGCTTTCTCGGTGGAGGTCGAGGCCGCGCCGACCGCGTCGGCGAGGTCGGAGGCCAGGCGTGCGAGCTCGGCGTCGGTGAGGTCGTGGACGGTCAGGCGGAGGTGACGCGCCGCCGCCTCGTCGTCGAGGACGAACTCGTCGCCGGGTCGGGCGAGCCATCCGCGGCGCATCAGCTGCTCCGACGCGGACCGCGCCGTGACGGGCAGGGGCACCCACAGGCTGAGACCGTCGCCGGGCGTCACCGGAACGCCCCGGGCGGTGAACGCGGCCGCCGCCGCGCTGTTGCGGCTCGCGTAGTGTGCGGCCGCCCCGGCGACGTCGGCCGCGGCCTCCGGATCCGTGAGCAGCTCGTGCGCGAGCCGCTGCAGCAGATGACTCACCCAGGTCGCGCCCGGATTGAGGCGTCGCGCGAGTCGCTCCGCGGTGTCGGGATCGGATGCGACCACAGCGAGGCACATGTCCGGCCCGAGGAACTTCGAGACCGACCGGATGAGCGCCCACCGGCGGTGCTCGGGGCCGATCACCGAATGGAACGGACGGGAGGACAGCAGGGAGAAGTGGTCGTCCTCGATGACCAGGACGTAGGGGTGGGCGGCGAGGACGGCGCGGAGCGCGGCCGCGCGGTGCGCGGAGAGGCTGGCGCCGGTGGGATTCTGGGCGCGCGGCGTGAGCAGGACGGCGCGCGCTCCCGCGTCCAGCGCGGCGCGGAGTCCGTCGACGGTCATCCCTTCGCCGTCGACCGGCACCGGGATGGGCCGGTATCCGCCGATGCGCACCGTGTTGAGGCTCGCGAGGAAGCACGGGTCTTCCAGCGCCACTGCGTCGTCGCGCGTCAGCGTCTGCGCGAGGAGACGTTCGATGGCGTCCGAGGCTCCGCCGGTGATGGTCAGTCGCAGCGCGCGGTCGTCTCCCACGGCGTCCCGCATCCAGTCCGTGGCCCAGGCCTCGAGATCGCGGTCGATGACCGGCTCCCCGTAGAGGACCGGCCGGCCCACGATGCGCCCGAGCGCGCGCGACGGGTCGGGGATGCGCGCGGCATCGGGGTTGCCGGTGCCGAGGTCGCGCAGCACCGTGCCGCGGGCGAACCCCTCCTGAGCGACCGGCGTGCGCTCGGCGATACGGGTGCCGGCGCGCCCGCGCGCCTCGACGATGCCCGCCTGCGTCAGGAGGCGATACGCCGCGACGACCGTGTTCCGGTTGACCGCGAGCTCGTCCGCGAGTGCACGAACGGGCGGGAGGAGTGCACCGGGGGCGAGCTCGCCGCGCTCGACCTGCTCGCGCACGCTGTCGGCGATGTCCGTCGCGCTGGAGCCCACGATTCGGACCGTGCCGGTCGTCACGCGCGCGCTCTTCACGATGTTCAGTCTATGTGACAGACCATGCTAGCTTTTGGCCTAGGCCAATACGCCCATCCGCCCTCTCTCGAAGGAGTCGCCCATGTCCGCTGCCGTCACCGGGTCCTCACGCGTCAAGCGCGGACTGGCCGAGATGCTGAAGGGCGGCGTCATCATGGACGTCGTCACCCCCGACCAGGCGAAGATCGCCGAAGACGCCGGCGCCGTGGCCGTCATGGCGCTGGAGCGCGTGCCCGCGGACATCCGAGCCCAGGGCGGCGTGTCGCGGATGAGCGATCCCGACATGATCGACGGCATCATCGAGGCGGTCTCGATCCCGGTGATGGCCAAAGCGCGGATCGGCCACTTCGTCGAGGCGCAGGTGCTGCAGGAGCTCGGCGTCGACTACATCGACGAGTCCGAGGTGCTGTCACCCGCCGACTACGTCAACCACATCGACAAGTGGGGCTTCACGGTGCCGTTCGTGTGCGGCGCGACGAATCTCGGCGAGGCCTTGCGGCGGATCACCGAGGGCGCGGCGATGATCCGGTCCAAGGGAGAGGCCGGGACGGGCGATGTGTCCGAAGCGATGAAGCACATCCGGAAGATCCGGGGCGAGATCGCGGCGCTCGCGGCTCTCCCGAACGACGAGCTGTTCGTCGCGGCGAAGGAGCTGCAGGCGCCCTACGACCTGGTCGCGGAGGTGGCCGAGACCGGTGCCCTGCCCGTCGTGCTGTTCGTGGCCGGCGGAGTGGCGACGCCCGCGGATGCGGCGATGATGATGCAGCTCGGAGCGGACGGGGTGTTCGTGGGCTCGGGCATCTTCAAGAGCGGGGACCCGGCCGCTCGGGCCGCCGCGATCGTGAAGGCGACCACGTTCTTCGACGACCCGAAGGTGATCGCCGAGGTCTCGCGCGGGCTCGGTGAGGCGATGGTCGGCATCAACGTCACGGACCTGCCCGCCCCGCACCGCCTCGCCGAACGTGGGTGGTGACCCTGACCGGTGGTGGTCGTGCCGGGCGGGGCGCCGTTCGTCGGAGGCCTGGTGCGGATGATGCCTGACGCCGCCCGCGGGTCCACACCCGCCCCACCGGTCCGACGACGCGCACGCCACCGCGCGCCGATCGGGCGCGCCGTCGACCGACGGGCGTGGTCGTGACCCGCGTCGGGGTGCTCGCACTGCAGGGGGACGTGCGGGAGCACACACGCATGCTCGCGCAGCTCGGCGCGGAGGTCGTCCCCGTCCGTCGACCGGACGAGCTCGACCTCGTCGCGGGGCTCGTCATCCCGGGCGGCGAGTCGAGCGTCATCGACAAGCTCGCCCGCTCGTTCGGTCTGCAGCAGCCGATCCGGCGCGCGATCGCACGGGGGCTTCCCGTCTACGGCACGTGCGCGGGGCTGATCCTGCTGGCCGACCGCATCACCGACGGCATCCGCGGGCAGGAGACGTTCGGCGGGCTGGACATCACCGTGCAGCGCAACGCGTTCGGGTCGCAGGTCGACTCGTTCGAGACGGAGCTGGATGTCTCCGGCCTCGCCGCCCCGGTCGCGGCGACCTTCATCCGGGCACCGCGAGTCGTCGAGACGGGTCCGGAGGTGGACGTCCTGGCGACGCTGGCGGACGGCACCACCGTCGCGGTGCGGCAGGGGAACCTGTTGGGGACAGCGTTCCACCCCGAGGTGACGGGCGAGACGCGGTTCCACGAACTGTTCCTCGACCTCGTCGGCGGCCGCACCGGCTGACCGGGTGCCCCGCACCGCATACGCGGATCCGTAGGCTGACGTCATGTCGCGCCTTCTCCGGACCGTCCTTGCCGGGGCGCTCGGCGTGGTCGCGCTCGCGTCTCTCGCCGGATGCGCGCTCCTGACGGGTTCCGCCCGCCCGGATGCGGATGCCGCGGTGACGCAGCTGGTCCGCGACATGTCGCATCGTCGGGCCGACGACATCGACGGATGGGCACGGCTGGCGGAGGAAGCGAGCGACGGCCATGGGGCATCCATCGTCCTGATCGGGATCACGGCCCAGACGGCAGATGTGTCGACCGATCCGCTCGGCACGCTCTCTTTCCGTGTCGAAGCGACCCGCAGCAATACCGGGCTCTGGTCCGCGGGGACGGCGTCCTTCACGGCGTGCTACGCGGTGGACTTCACGCGATACGGGCCCGTCGACCACGAGCGGGCGGGGCGCGCTGCGAGCCCGATCCGCACCATCGAGTGCCCGGACACCGTGGTGGAGGCGACGCCCGCGCCCGACACCTCTCCGGTGTTCGTCGTGCCCGCGGACGCGGCGGACGTGATCCTCGCCGTGGTCGCCGAAGCGCCCGCCGCTGCGGCGTCCGGAGACCTCGTGGACGCGATCGAGTCCCGGCTGACGGCGCCGTCCGGGCCGTACGAGCGCCTCGCGCCCATCGATGTGGTGCGGATCTCCGACGGCTCGATCGGCGCCGCGATGGGGACAGAGAGTACCTGCGTACTGGTGCGGCGTGTGGGGGAGGTCACCGAGCAGGTGCACGCCCCGAGGGTCTATCTTCAGCCGGGTGAGCTCGGCTGCCGAGGAACGACCGCCCTCGGCGATCTCCGTCCGCCGCACTGAGCTCGGCGCATGCGGCGTCCGCGGGGCGGGCTAGCGTACAGACATGACGACCTGGGTCGCGCTGCTGCGCGGAGTGAACGTGAACGGCATCACGATCCGCAGCGGCGATCTGGCGGACACGTTCCGGGCCATCGGGTTCGTCGACGTGACGACGGTGCTCGCGAGCGGCAATGTGCGGTTCACGGCGAGGGTGCCCATCTCGGACCGCGCGGAGCTGAAGGCGCGCATCGAGGCGGCGTTGCGCGAACGCTTCGGCTACGACGCCTGGATCGTGCTCGTGACGCTCGCCGAGCTCGAGGCGGTGGTTCGGGCATACCCGTTCGATGCCGGGGATGGGAGCCGGCAGCCGTACGTGGTGTTCTGCAGCGACGTATCTGTGCGCGACGCTCTGCTGCACGTCGCGGCATCCCTCGATCCGGGGGAGGATCCGACCGGGCCCGGCTTCGGCGTCGTCTACTGGAGCCCCGAGAAGGGACGCACGCTCGACACGCCGTTCGGCAAGGCACTGGGGCGAGCGGAGTACAAGCCCACCACGACGACGCGCAACCTGCGTACGCTGGTGAAGATCCTGGGCTGAGGAGCCCGGGTGCCGCCCGACTAAACTGGAGATCATGTCCGGACATTCCAAGTGGGCCACGACCAAGCACAAGAAGGCGGTCATCGACTCCCGCCGTGCCAGGTCGTGGGCCAAGCTCATCAAGAACATCGAAGTCGCAGCGAAGCTGGGCGGCGCCGACCTCTCGGGGAACCCGACGCTGTTCGATGCGGTTCTGAAGGCGAAGAAGACCTCGGTCCCGAAGGACAACATCGATCGCGCCATCAAGCGCGGAGCGGGTATCGGCGGCGAAGCCGTGGAGTACTCGTCGATCATGTACGAGGGATACGGCCCCAACGGCGTCGCGCTGATGATCGAGTGTCTGACCGACAACAAGAACCGCGCGGCCGCCGAGGTGCGCACCGCACTCACCCGCAACGGCGGGACACTGGCCGACCCCGGGTCGGTCGCCTACAACTTCACCCGCAAGGGCGTCATCGTCGTCTCCGAGGAGGGGACGACCGAGGACGACGTCATGATGGCGGCCCTCGAGGCCGGGGCCGAGGAGATCGAGCCGCACGCCCAGGGTTTCGAGGTCATCACCGAGGCATCCGACCTCGTCACGGTCCGCAGCGCGCTGCAGGACGCCGGGATCGAGTACGAGTCGGCGGACGTCGAGTTCGTGCCGAACCTCAAGGTCGAGATCGATGCGGAGACCGCGCGCAAGGTTTTCCGGCTCATCGACGCGCTCGAGGACAGCGACGACGTGCAGAACGTCTTCAGCAACTTCGATCTCTCCGCCGACGTCCAGGCCGAGCTCGAGAACGACGAGTGACCGGGCGGGCTGGACGCCCGCCCGCGTTTCGAGAGCGGATGCCCTCCCGCGCCGCATAGCGTGGGGGAGTGGCATCCGCTCTTCGTGTTCTGGGAATCGACCCCGGCCTCACCCGCTGCGGCGTCGGTGTCGTGGACGTGCGTGCCGACCGGTCCGCGTCGCTCGTGCACGTGGGGGTCGTCCGCTCCGTGGCCGACCTGCCCATCGGTGATCGTCTGGCCGTGATCGCTGCGGGTCTTCGAGCCGTGATGGCGGAGCACCGGCCGGATGTCGTCGCGGTCGAGCGCGTGTTCGCTCAGCAGAACCGCTCCACCGTGATGGGAACGGCGCAGGCCAGCGGGGTCGCGCTGCTGCTCGCCGCGGAGCACGGGCTGCCCGCCGCGACTCACACGCCCTCGGAGGTCAAAGCCGCGATCACGGGATACGGATCCGCCGACAAGCTGCAGGTGCAGACGATGGTCGCGCGCGTGCTGCGCCTCGACGCCCTCCCGCAGCCGGCGGATGCCGCGGACGCTCTGGCGATCGCGCTTTGCCACGCCTGGCGGCGGGGTGGCCCGTCGGTGTCGACGGGCTCCGGGTCGCTGACCCCCGCGCAGCGCGCCTGGGCGGACGCGGAGCGGGCCGCGCGCCGCTGAGCCCCTTCCCGTGAGACGGGCGCGCGCTCGTGCGGGGTTGTGCCTTCATGTGCCGTGGCCTTGCCCGGCTGTGCTCTGCGGGTTTGGGGTGGGGGGGGGGGGGGGCGGGGGGGGGGTGGGGGGCCGGGGGCGGGGGCGGGCCGCGCCGCGGGGCCCCCCCCCCCCCCCCCCCCCCCCCAAACCCGTGACGGGGCGACCCTTGGCGACCCCGAACCTGTGGGGGATGGCCTCGGGCGACCATTGGCGACCCCGAACTCGTGGGGGGGATGGCGCCCGGGTGAGCTGGGGCCCACCCCGGTTGGTTCTGCGGGTTTGGGGTCGCTTCTGGTCGCCTCAGGGGCGGGATGGCGACCAGATGAGACCCCGAACGTGGAGCGGGGCGACCCTTGGCGACCCCGAACCTGTGGGGAATGACCTCGGGCGGGCGGCGGGATGACCCTGCGCACGCGCCACGCGTGTCGGTCGAACAAAACTGCGAACGGCTCGTAGGGTGGGGGGATGATCTCTTCGCTGCGGGGCCGCGTGCTGCATGTGGACGCCGAGTCGGCGATCGTGGAGGTCGGCGGCGTGGGCTTCTCCGTCGCGGTGACCTCCCAGCTGGCTCGGGGGCTGCGCCTGGGCGACGAGGCGCTGCTGCACACCAATCTGGTGGTGCGGGAGGACGCGCTCTCGCTCTACGGATTCGCCGAACGCGACGAGCTGGACACCTTCATCCTGCTCCTCAGCGTGTCGGGCGTCGGACCGAAGTCGGCGCTCGGGGTGCTGTCCGCCCTGTCCGTCGACCAGATCGCCGCGGCGGTGTCCGCCGAGGACGACGCGCCGTTCCGGCGCGTGTCGGGCATCGGCCCGAAGACGGCGAAGCTCATCGTGGTCCAGCTCGCCGGCAAGCTGCACGTCGCGCCGGCGGGGGCGGGTGTCTCCGGGGCGAGAGGCGCGGCGACGTCGTCCCCGGGCATCGCCGAACAGGTCGTGGCGGCCTTGGTCGCCCTGGGCTGGAACGAGCGCGTGAGCGTCGAGACCGTCCGCGACGTCGGCGGCACCGTCGCCGGAGCGGAGGCCGCCTCCGTCCCCGCTCTCCTGAAGCTCGCCCTCGCGCACCTCGGCCCGAGCCGGACGGAGCGCGCCGATGTCTGACGACGCGATCCGCGACCCCGGCATCGCGGAGGACGACTCCGAGCTCGCCGTCGAAGGGGCGCTCCGACCGGTCTCGCTCGCCGAGTTCGTCGGCCAGCAGAAGGTGCGCGGGCAGCTCCAGCTGCTGCTGGATGCCGCCCGCATCCAGCAGCGTCCCGCCGACCACATCCTGCTGTCCGGGCCGCCGGGCCTCGGCAAGACGACGCTCGCGATGATCGTCGCCCACGAGAGCGGGCGGCCGCTGCGGCTGTCGTCGGGCCCCGCGATCCAGCACGCCGGCGATCTCGCCGCCCTGCTGTCGAGCCTCCAGCCCGGGGAGGTGCTCTTCATCGACGAGATCCACCGGATGGCCCGCTCCGCCGAAGAGATGCTGTACCTCGCGATGGAGGACTTCCGCATCGACATCATGGTCGGCAAGGGCGCCGGTGCGACCAGCATCCCGCTCGATCTCGCGCCCTTCACGCTGGTGGGGGCCACGACGCGCTCGGGCCTGCTGCCCAATCCGCTGCGCGACCGGTTCGGCTTCACGGCGCATCTGGAGTACTACGAGCCCGCCGAGCTCGAACGCGTCATCGCGCGGTCGGCGACGGTCCTCGGCGTCGAGGTGCCGCCCCGCGCGCGCGACGAGATCGCGCGCCGCTCACGCGGCACGCCGCGCATCGCGAACCGCCTGCTGCGACGCGTGCGCGACTACGTCATCGTGCACGGAGCGGGGCCCGGTCAGGCGGCGACCGAGGCGGACGTCGCCCAGGCGCTCGAGCTGTACGACGTCGACGCGATCGGTCTCGACCGTCTCGACCGGGCCGTGCTGGATGCCGTCGTACGGCGGTTCCGCGGCGGTCCCGTCGGCCTGAGCACCCTCGCGGTCACGGTGGGAGAAGAGGGGGAGACCATCGAGTCGGTCGTCGAGCCGTACCTGGTGCGCATCGGCTTCCTCGGTCGTACGCCCCGCGGGCGGATCGCCACCCCCGAGGCGTACGCGCACCTGCGTGTCGCGCCCCCGGTCGAGGCCCTCCCTCTCGAAGACCTCTAGATTCCATGACCTATAATCGCTGAAGGCTTCTGCCGACTTCCTTCAGCCGACTCTTCCTCTGCCGATCGGCGTGCACCCGAAAGGTCTCACTCATGGACATCCTTCTGCTCGTCGCCATGGCGGCGCTCCTCGTCTTCATGTTCTGGAGCTCCCGTCGTCGCGCGCAGAAGATGAAGGCCGAGCAGGAGGCCAAGTCGCGGGCGATGCTCCCCGGCGTGAAGGTGCTGCTGCAGGGCGGTCTGTACGGCACGCTCGTCGAGTACGACGGCGATGACCTGTCCAAGTCGGCGCGCGTCGAGCTCGCCCCGGGCATGGAGGTCGAGGTCCACAGCCAGGCGATCCTCCGTGTCGTCGACGAGGACACCGACACCGTGACCGAGGATGAGTTCATCGACGCCGAGGCGGAGAAGGCCGAGTACATCGCCGATGTCGCGGACGGCGAGATCACCTCGATCAGCGACGACCAGGCGCGCGAGCGCGCCGCCGCGACCGACCCCAAGCCCGACAAGAAGTCCCAGGCCTGAGTCCGTCCGCGCGACGCGCGGCACATCGAGAAAGCTGACCATCCGTGGCCTCTCCCACCCCTGTGCGCCATGCCTGGCGCGCACTGACCGGACTGCTCGCGATCGTCGTGGTCCTGTTCGGCATCAACGCGCTCGGCGTGTTCGTGTTCACGAACGCCAACGGCCAGCCGGCGAGCTCATGGCTCCCCGAGCTCGCCCTCGATCTGCAGGGCGGGACGCAGATCATCCTCGAGGCGAAGACGCCGGACGGGTCTACCCCCTCCGCCGAGCAGATGAACCAGGCCGCCTCGATCATCCGTCAGCGCGTGGACGCCTCGGGCGTCGGTGAGACGGACATCACGACGCAGGCCAACAACCAGATCGTCGTTCAGATCCCCGGTCAGGCGGACGACGAGACGCGGGATCGGATCACGGCATCGGCGCAGATGCAGTTGCGCGCGGTGCTCTACACGACGGCCGCCAGCACGTCCTTCGTCGGAGAGGACGGCAACCAGACGCCGTACCCGACCCCCGATCCCGGGCTGCCGTCCACGCCGACCGCGGTTCCGACCGACGGCAGCGACATGAACTGGATCACGCCGGCGCTGCAGGCGAAGTTCCTCGCGTACGACTGCGCGGACGAGTCGAACGATCCGGCCAACGCGCCCAAGGATCAGCCCGTCATCGCCTGCAACCCGGAGGGCACCGAGAAGTATCTGCTCGGCCCCGTCGAGCTCGACGGCTCGTCGATCACGGACGCCACGGCGGGCATGAACACGCAGAACGGCCAGTGGGTCGTGAACGTCGTCTTCGACGGCGACGGCGCGAAGACCTTCGGCGAGGTGAGCCAGCGCCTGTACGCGTTCACGCAGGCCGGCAAGAGCCCCCAGAACCAGTTCGCGTTCGTCCTGGACGGCAGCGTTATCTCCGCGCCGTCGATGAACGGCGTGATCCTCGACGGCAAGCCGCAGATCAGCGGGTCGTTCACCCAGGAGTCCTCGAAGACCCTCGCCGACCAGCTCAAGTACGGCGCTCTGCCGCTGAGCTTCGAGGTGCAGAGCTCCAACTCGATCTCGGCGACCCTCGGGTCCCAGCAGCTGCAGATCGGCCTCATCGCGGGTCTCATCGGCCTCGCGCTCGTCGCGCTCTACTCGCTCATCGTCTACCGCGCCCTGGGATCGGTGATCATCGCGTCGCTGGCCGTGATGGGGGTGCTGACCTACATCACGCTCTGCATCCTGGCGTGGCGCATGGGCTTCCGACTGTCGCTGGCCGGTGTGGCGGGCCTCATCGTCACGATCGGCTTCACCGCGGACTCGTTCATCGTCTACTTCGAGCGCATCCGCGACGAGCTCCGTGACGGCAAGTCGATCACCGGTGCCGTCGAGGACGGATGGGGCCGCGCGAAGCGCACCATCTACATCTCGAAGTCGATCAACATCCTCGCCGCCGTCGTGCTGTACATCCTCGCCGACGCGACGGTGAAGGGCTTCGCCTTCACCCTCGGCCTCACGACGCTGATCGACATCCTCATCTTCATCCTGTTCACCCACCCGGTGATGCAGCTCCTGGCGCGGACGCGCTTCTTCGGCGGCGGGCACCCGCTGTCCGGTCTCGATCCCGAAGCGCTCGGCGCCGTGTACCGCGGACGAGCCCAGTTCCGCGCTCCGGCAGCCGCGGGGTCGGCCAAGGGCGGGGCCGCACGCCGCGCCGGGCGATCGCGCGGTGAGGCGGAGCGTCGCCAGACGATCGCCGAGCGCAAGCAGGCCGAGCTCGCCGCCACGACCCCCACGCGGAAGGAGGGGGACGACTGATGCGCTCCATGAACGAGTTCGGAAACGACCTCTACACCGGCAAGACCTCCTTCCCGTTCGTCGGGCGTCGCCGCCTGTGGTTCGTCATCGCGGCGATCCTCGTCATCGGGGCGGCCCTGGTTCCCCTCATCCGTCCGATCCAGTTCTCGATCGAGTTCACGGGCGGGTCGCAGTTCACCGTGAGCGGTGTCTCGTCGCCGGATCAGCAGAAGGCCACGGACGCCGTCCGCTCGGTGGTCGCGGATGCGAACACGAAGGTCACGACGATCGGGTCGAGCGACGGTGAGCAGTCCGTGCGGATCCAGACCGACCAGATGACGGATGCCGAGACGCGCGCCGTCACGTCGGCGCTCGCGACCTCGTTCGGCGTGGACGGCTCCGAGGTGAGCTCGTCGTTCGTCGGACCCAGCTGGGGCCAGGACGTGACCCGTCAGTCGCTGTGGGGCCTCGCGATCTTCCTCGCGCTGACCTTCATCATCCTCGCGGTGTACTTCCGGACGTGGAAGATGTCGGTGGCGGCGATCATCGGCCTCATCGACGTGCTCGTGATCACGATCGGCGTCTACGCCCTGTTCGGGTTCGAGATCTCCCCGGCCGCCGTGATCGGATTCCTGACGATCCTCTCGTACTCGCTGTACGACACGACCGTCGTCTTCGACAAGATCCGCGAGAACACGCGCGGAGACGCCGAGCAGTCGGGGCGGACGTTCGGTGAGTCGGTCAACCTCGCCGTGAACCAGACCCTCATCCGCTCGATCAACACGACCGTCGTCGCCGCGATCCCGACGGGGGCGATCCTGTTCATCGGCGCCCTCTGGCTGGGTGCGCAGACCCTCACCGACATCTCGCTGTCGATCTTCGTCGGGACGATCGTCGCGGCCTATTCGACCCTGTTCGTCGCCGCTCCGCTGTACTCGCTGTTCCGCGAGAAGGAGCCGGAGATCACGGCGCGTGACGAGCGGATCCGCACGGCGAGGGAGCGCGCGGCCGTCGAGGTGTGACCCGTCCGTCCTGCGGATCCCGTTCGCGGTCGGGAACGCCCCGCCCCGGGCATAGGATTGAGGGATCGTTCGACGGGGAGGGGAGCGGATGACGGAGACAGTGCCGACCTCGGCCGGAAGCGCGCCCCCGCCCCCTGCGCAGAGTTCGTCTCTGCGGCGGCTGGTCCCGCGCATCTTCTCCCGCACTCCGGCGCGGGACGGGGTCGAGCAGCTGGTGAGGATCGTGCGCACGCACCATCCGCGCGGCGACGTCGCGATCATCGACCGGGCGTATCAGGTCGCCGCCCGGGCGCACGCCTCGCAGACGCGCCAGAGCGGCGAGCCGTACATCACGCATCCGCTGGCGGTCGCCCAGATCCTCGCGGATCTGGGTCTCGGCCCGCGCGCGATCGCGGCCGCGCTCCTCCACGACACCGTGGAGGACACCGACTACAGTCTCGAGCAGCTGACGGCGGACTTCGGGGACGAGGTCGCCATGCTCGTCGACGGCGTCACGAAGCTCGACAAGGTCAAGTACGGCGACGCGGCGCAGGCGGAGACCGTCCGCAAAATGATCGTCGCGATGTCCAAGGACATCCGCGTGCTCCTGATCAAGCTCGCGGACCGGCTGCACAATGCACGCACGTGGGGCTTCGTGCCGCCCGAGAAGGCGGCGAAGAAGGCCACCGAGACGATCGAGATCTACGCGCCGCTCGCGCACCGACTCGGCATCCAGGCCGTGAAGAGCGAGCTCGAGGACCTGTCGTTCGCGGTGCTGCACCCCAAGCTCTACGTCGAGATCGAGAGCCTCGTCAAGCAGCGCACGCCTCAACGCGAGCAGTACGTGCACACGGTGATCGACGCCGTCGAGGCGGACCTGCGCGACCTGCGCATCCGAGGGCGCGTCATGGGCCGCCCCAAGCAGCTCTACTCCGTCTACCAGAAGATGGTCGTGCGCGGTCGCGAGTTCGACGACATCTACGATCTCATCGGCATCCGGGTCCTCGTCGGCACGGTGCGCGACTGCTACGCGGTGCTCGGATCGATCCACGCGCGGTGGACCCCGATCCCCGGCCGGTTCAAGGACTACATCGCGACGCCGAAGTTCAACCTGTACCAGTCGTTGCACACGACGGTGATCGGGCCCGGCGGGCGCACGGTCGAGATCCAGATCCGTACGAACGAGATGCACCAGCAGGCCGAGTACGGCGTGGCGGCGCACTGGAAGTACAAGGAGCAGATGGCGGGCAAGAACCCCGACGCCAAGTCGGTCGACGCCGACATGGCGTGGCTCGCCCACATCTCCGACTGGCAGGCCGAGACGGCCGATCCGGGCGAGTTCCTCGATTCGCTGCGCTTCGAGATCGGGGCCAAAGAGGTCTACGTGTTCACGCCCAAGGGTCGCGTGATCGGCCTGCCCGCGGGCGGAACCCCGGTGGACTTCGCCTACGCCGTGCACACGGAGGTCGGGCACCGCACGATGGGCGCCAAGGTCAACGGCCGGCTCGTCCCGCTGGAGACGCCGCTCAGCTCCGGCGACGTCGTCGAGGTGTTCACCTCGAAGAACCCGGATGCCGGTCCGAGCCAGGACTGGCTGGGCTTCGTCACCTCCACGCGCGCGCGCAACAAGATCCGCGGCTGGTTCACCAAGGAGCGCCGCGAGGAGGCCGTCGAGCAGGGGAAGGACGCCATCGCCCGCGCGATGCGGCGGCAGAACCTGCCGCTGCAGCGGCTGATGAACCAGGACTCGTTCACCGAGGTGGCGCATCAGCTCCGGTACGAGGACGTCACCGCGCTCTACGCCGCCGTCGGCGAGGGGCACGTGTCCACCCAGTCGGTCATCGAGAAGGTGACGGCGCTCGTCAGCACCGCGGAGGACACCTCCACGGGGCCGATCGAGATCCCGCACGTGGGCCGGTCCCGCGCGCCGCGAGGCGGCGACTCCGGAGTGCTGGTCCGAGGTGCTCCCGACATCCTGGTGAAGCTCGCGAAGTGCTGCACGCCCGTGCCGGGTGACGAGATCGTCGGCTTCGTCACGCGCGGCAGCGGCGTCTCGGTGCACCGTGCGGACTGCACCAACGTGCGCTCGCTGAAGGACGACGCGGAGCGGATGATCGACGTCTCCTGGGCGCCGACCACCAAGAGCGTGTTCCTGGTGCAGATCCAGGTCGAGGCGTTGGACCGCTCCGGCCTGCTCAGCGACATCACGCGTGTCCTGAGCGAGCATCACGTCAACATCCTCTCGGCGTCCGTCCAGACGACCAACGACCGGCTCGCGCTGAGCCGTTACGTGTTCGAGATGGGCGACATCGTCCATCTGGACCGCGTGCTCAATGCGGTGCGCCGGATCGACGCCGTCTACGACGTGTACCGCGTCACCTCGTCCTGAGGGGAGAGGCGGGCGCGCAGCCACACCCGGGCGGCGCGCTTGAACGGGACGGGCGGCCCGCTCTCGAGTGCCGCCAGTGCCTCGGCGGCGAGTCCGGGAAGGGCACGGAGGAGCCCGTGGAGTGCGCCGGCCACGTCGGTGCCGGCGCACGCGGCGCGCACGAGCTCGGCCAGCGTGTATGCGGGTGAGGTGACCCACACCCCGCCGAGGAGCATGGCGGCCCCGGGCGCGAGGCGCTGATCGTGGTAGGCGAGCCGGGGGTGGAGCACGTGGGGGAGGCGACGCGCACCGATGCGTTGCACGCTGTGCCGGGGCGGGGCGGAATCGAGCCCGCCGTGCACCCACGCGGCGCTCTCCCGCGTGAGCGCCAGCGATCCCGACACGAGCGGGCGCAGAGATGCCGCGCGAAGCTCGCGCGTCTCCACGGCGTCGGCGGGGAGGAAGGCCTCGCCGAGTTCGACGAGATCGCCGTCGAGGCGTGCGCCGATCAGCTCGCTGCGCGTCAGCCGGTCACCGGGGAAGTAGAGGAACGGCCACGTCATGCCCCGAAGTGTGTCAGTGCCGCCCGCGACGACCACGCGGTGTCGACCGATCTGTGGACGACGGCGGCTCCTCCCCGGATGGGGAGGGACCGCGTCAGCCGCCGAGAGCCCGGAGCCAGCCCTTGCGGGCCTCCAGCGCGTCGGTCGCCTTCGCGATCGCCGCAGAGTTCTTCGACGCCTTCGCCTTCTCGAGGTCGGCCTCGAGAGCGGCGATGGCGTCATGCAGCTGCTGCGTCATGTCGTTCTGACGAGCCTTGGTCTCGGGGTTGTTGCTCTTCCAGTCGGCGTCCTCGCGAGCCTTGAGCCCCTGCTCGATCTTGCGCAGGTCGTCGTCGAGCGCGCGCTCCGCCTCGCGCGGATAGACGCGCCCGATCTCGTCCCAGGCCCGTTGGATGCCGGTGAGCAGCGCACGCGCCTTGGCGGTGTCCTTCTCCTTCGGCACCGCGGCGGCGTCCACGAGCAGAGCCCGCTTCGCCTCGATCTTCTCGCGCGACGCCTCGGCATCCGCGTGCTCGCGGTCGGCGCGAGCCGCGTACAGCGCGTCGCCCGCGGCCTTGAACCGGGCCCAGAGCGCGTCGTCCGCCTTCTTGCCGGCTCGACCGGAGGTCTTCCACTCGTCGAGGAGGGTGCGGTACGCGCCGATGCCGTCCTCGCCCCTGCTGGCGAGCGCCTCGGCGCGCTCGACGAGTCGGGCCTTCGCGTCACGGGCGGTCTTGTGCTGCTCGTCGAGACCGGAGTAGAACTCCCGGCGGTGCTTGTCCAGGATCGCGCGTGCGTCGCGGAACCTCTTCCAGAGCTGCTGGCCGGTGTTCTTCGGCAGGCGCGGGCCGGTGGCCTGATGCGCCTGCCACTTCTCGAACAGCGCCGTGATGTCGGCCGTCGTCTGCTTCCACTGGATCGACTTGGGATCGCGCGCGGCGAGCGCCTCGATCTGCTCGACCAGGGCCGTACGCTCGGCGATGGCGGCGTCGACGGCGGCGCGCTGGGCCTGGGCCTCCTCCGCGGACGCCTCCGACAGGGTCGCGTCGAGCGCATCCAGGCGGGCCTCGAGAGCCGCGAGGTCGCCGACGGCGGCCGCGCCGACGACGCGCTGGCGCACGGCGCGGGACGTGGCGCGCAGATCGGCGGCCGACGCCCCGCCCGCGCGGTGTCGCGTCTCGAGGAGCACGACCTCGCCGGCGAGGTCCGCGTACTTGCGTTCGAAGTAGGCGAGGGCCTCGGCGGGAGTGCCGTCCGGGTACTGTCCGACGACGCGCCACTGGTCGCCCTCGCGCACCGACACCGTCCCGTCGTCCTCCACACGGCCGAACGACTCGGCCGGGGTGACGCCGACGGACGCCACGGCGGCGCGACGGGCGGGAGGACGCGGCACCGGGACCCGCCCGGGCGTCGGCACCGGCGCCGGGGCGTCCGAGGGCGCGGCCGGCTCTGCGGGGCTCTCCTGCGCGGAGACGTCCTCGGTCGGTTCGGGGGTCGCGGTCGCCTCGTCGGCGGGGTCCGCGATCACCTCGTCGGCGGTCGGCTCGGCAGGAGTCGTCTCGTCGTTCGAGGGGAATTCGTCGTCAGTCACGGTGTGCACCTCGTCGCGGCTCACGCCGCATGGGGGTTTGGGTTCGCTCCAGCCTATAGGCCGGGGCCGCCGGATCGTGGCCGGTGCGCCGGGGCCGCTCAGGGGGCGGTGGTCGGGCTCTCGTCGACGGGCGCGCCGTCGCCGGGCGCGTCGGTCGGTTCCGGGTCGGGCGCGTCGGCCGGGCCGGGGTCGGGGGCCTCTGTGGTGGTGGCGGTGGGGCTCGGTGCGGGCGCCGGGGTGCCGGGGCCGACCGTGAAGTAGGCGATCTGTCCGCCGACGATGGCGAGCAGGAGGACGCCGCCCGCGACGCCGGCGACCAGGTTGTCGCGCCGACGCCGGTTCTGCAGGCCGGCGTGGAACTCCTGCCGGGCGCGGTACAGCCGCGCGCGCTCCTTCTCGACGTGCGATCGATTCTTGCCTGCACCCGTCGCCACGGGAACCTCCCTCTCCGGGCGATCCCGGGCCGCATGCATCCTAACGCGGCACGTCCGGCCGCCCCGGGAGCCGGTGTCCGCCGCCGCGACTAGCCTGGAGGGGTGTCGTCATCCTCCGCGCTCTTCCAGGGGCAGACGCCCTTGGCGGTGCGGATGCGGCCGGCGTCGCTCGACGAGGTCGCCGGTCAGGCCCACCTCCTTCGCCCAGGGTCGCCCCTGGTCGGACTCGCCGACCCGGACGGGACGGCGAAGAACGTCGTCTCCGTCATCCTCTGGGGTCCCCCCGGCACGGGGAAGACCACGCTGGCCCAGGCCATCGCCCGCACCTCCGGACGGCGCTTCGTGGAGCTGTCCGCCGTGACGGCGGGGGTCCGCGACGTGCGCGAGGTCATGCAGGAGGCGATGACGCAGCGCGACCTGTACGGGACGTCCACGATCCTGTTCCTCGACGAGATCCATCGCTTCACGAAAGCGCAGCAGGACGCCCTCCTGCCGGGCGTGGAGAACGGCTGGGTCGTGCTGATCGCCGCGACGACGGAGAACCCGTCGTTCTCCGTGATCTCGCCGCTGCTGTCGCGCTCGCTGCTGCTCACGCTGCAGCCCCTCACCGACGAGGACCTGGGCGTCCTGATCGACCGCGCGGTCACCGACCCTCGCGGCCTCGGCGGAGCCGTCTCGCTGTCGCCCGAGGCGCGCGCCGCTCTCGTCCAACTCGCTTCCGGCGATGCCCGGCGCGCTCTCACGTCGCTCGAAGCGGCGGCGTCGATGGTGGACGGCGAGGGCGGCGAGATCAGTGCGGAGCAGGTGGCGCAGGCCGTCGACCGCGCACTGCTCCGATACGACAAGCAGGGCGACGAGCACTACGACGTCATCAGCGCCTTCATCAAGTCGATCCGCGGGTCCGATGCGGACGCCGCGATCCACTACCTGGCGCGCATGATCGAGGCGGGGGAGGACCCCCGATTCATCGCGCGACGCCTCGTGATCTCCGCGGCGGAGGACATCGGTCTGGCCGATCCTCAGGCGCTGGTCATCGCGATCGCCGCGGCCGACGCCGTCGCGTTCATCGGGATGCCCGAAGGCCGCATCCCCCTGGCCGAGGCGACCGCGTACCTCGCGACGACGGCCAAGTCGAACGCGGCCTACACGGCGATCGATCAGGCGATCGCCGACGTGCGCGCGGGGGGCTTCGGTCGCGTGCCCGTCCATCTGCGCGACGCTCACTATCCCGGTGCGAAGCGTCTCGGTCACGGCAAGGGGTACGTGTACCCGCACGATCTCGACGTGGGCGTCGCCACCCAGCAGTACCTCCCGGAAGAGCTCCGCGGCCGCCAGTACTACCGGCCCACCGGTCGTGGCCTCGAGCGGGACATCTCCGCCCGCGTGGAGAAGATCCGCAAGATCCTGGGCGACTGACACCGCGCGCCGGTGCGAGGATCGAGGGATGACCGCATCGCCCGCCGCGTGGGAGCTCCTCGCCAGCCGCCCCGCCTACGCGGGCTACACCGCCGTGCGCCGCGACACGTACCGTCTCCCCGACGGGAGCGTCTCCGACTGGGACGTCCTGGAACAGGGCGACACCGTCGCGGTCGTCGCCGTCACCGAGCAGGGCACGGCTCTGCTGTTCCGGCAGTATCGGGTCGGTCCGCGCACGGCCGTCGCGGAACTGCCCGGCGGACTGATCGATGAGGGCGAGGACCCGGTCACCGCGGGCGCGCGCGAGCTCCTCGAGGAGACCGGGTACGCGTGGGGTGCGGTCTTCCACGCGGGCGGCGAGTGGTCGGGGGCGAACTCGACGCGCCGCAAGGAGGTCGTCATCGCGGCGGGCTGCCGACGCGTCGCCGAGCCGCAGTGGGAGGCGGGGGAGACGGGGGTCGTCGACCTCGTCCCGCTGCCGGAACTGATCGACCACCTGCTCTCGGGGGCGCTGAGCGACGCCGGTGAGGCGATGCGGGCGCTCATGGTCTTCGTCCGGGCGACGCACGCGGACGCGCGGCTGCGAGCGTTGCGGGAGCGGATCGTCGACGCGCTCGCGGTGCCGGAGGCCGGGGAGAACGCGGGGTCCCCGCGCGTGGTCGACGCGATCGACGCCTTCTGGGCGTCGGCGGACCTGACGGATCCGCACGCGGCCCGGGGGGAGCTCGAGACGCTGCTGCGCACGCACGGGGCGTCGCAGGCCCGCGCGGCGTTCGAGCGGGCGTCGCTGCACGATTCGCTGGGCGAGGAAGAGGCGGCGATCCCGCTGTACCGCGCGGCGCTGGACGCCGGCCTGGACGCGGCCCGCCGCACCGAGGCCACGATCCAGCTGGCGAGCTCGCTGCGCAACGTCGGCGGTGCGTCGGAGGCGCTCGCCCTGCTGCGCGGCATCCCCGCGGACGACCCGCTCGCCGACGCCGCCCAGGCCTTCCTCGCGCTCGCGCTCCATTCCGACGACAAGCCCGTCGCCGCGTTGCGGACGGCCCTGCAGACGCTGATCCCGCATGTGCCGCAGTATCGCCGGTCGCTCCGGGCGTACGCCGACGAGCTCGCGCCGCTGCGGCGGATCCGTGCGATCTCGGTCGCGCTGCTCGTGCACGAGGGGAAGGTCCTCCTCGAGACCTATCCCGCGACCGACGCCCACGGTCCGTTCCTGCGTGCCCCCGGTGGCGGCATCGAGTTCGGGGAGTCGGCCGCCGACGCCGTCCGCCGCGAGATCGCCGAGGAACTGGGCGCGACCCTCGACGAGGTGAGACCGCTCGACGTCACCGAGAACATCTTCGACGTCGGTGGCCGTGCGGGGCACGAGATCGTCCACGTCTTCGCGGTGCGCAGCGGTGCGCTCGAGGCCCTGGCCGACGGCGAGCGCCTGGCGGTGCGCGACAGCCATACAAGCGTCGGATGGGTCGACGTCGCAGACCTGGGCGGCGACGGCGTCCCGGTGTATCCCGTCGGGATCGTGCCTCTCATCGAACGGCTCTCGGGCCGGCCGGACGCGGGGGCCTGACGGCGTGTCGGCTCTGCTCCTCGGCGGTGTCTCGGTCGTCCTCCTCAACGTCTACGCCGTCGTGCTGATCGTCCTGCGGGGGCGCGTGTACGGCGTCGGCATCTACCGGCCGATGCTCCTCAACATCGGCCTGTCGTTCGCGCCGGTCCTGCTGGCGATCGTGTTCGGCGCGGGGCTGGTGCTGCTGACGCCGGTGGCCACGCGTGTCAACGACCTCGTCGGAGGGGTGGGGTCGGGGGTCCTCTGGGCGTACCTCGTCGTCGCCACCCTCGTGTGGCTGGTCTTCTTCCCGAACTCGGTCTACCTCATCACCGAGCTCAACTTCAGCCATCGCGCGCAGCAGACGCCGGTTCCGCTCTGGTACGACATCGTGCACACGCTCGCGCTCACGCTCTCGGGCATCGCGAACGCGATCCTCAGCCTCGCCGTGGTCCAGACGATGTACGTCCTCGTCGTCGACCCGCCGGGGGACCGGGTCCCCCCGGGCAGCTGGATCTTCGCCGGCGTCGTGATCGTCCTCGGCGCCGTCGGCGTGTACGTCGGCCGGTATCTGCGGGTCAACAGCTGGGACATCCGGCACCCCGGAGCGATGCTCCGCAGAGTCCGCGTGCACCTGCGGCAGCGCGGCACCGCCCTGGAGGCGGCGGGCTTCGTCCTCACGCACGCGGTGCTCATCGCCCTCCTGTACGTGCCGCTGTTCCGGCTCGGGTGGGCCTCGCTGGTGCTCGGCTGACGCCCGAGGAGCCCTCTGCTAGACTTGACGGGCTCGACGCACGAGTCTTCGAGCATCCCCTCTCTTCTTCACCGACCTTCCGGCGTGCCCCGGCGTGCAGTCCGGACAGGGCGAGGAGAGGCGATACGTCCGCGAGTCACGACAGCCGTGACCGCGTAACGAAAGGACAGCTTCGTGGCAACGAAGTCCCAGGACCGCCGCAAGGTCCGTCTGTCGCGCGCCCTCGGCGTCGCGCTGACCCCCAAGGCGGCGAAGTACCTCGAGAAGCGCCCGTACGCTCCCGGTGAGCACGGCCGCACCAAGCGCAAGCAGGACAGCGACTTCGCGGTCCGCCTGCGCGAGAAGCAGCGTCTTCGCGAGCAGTACGGCATCCGCGAGAAGCAGATGCGCAACACCTTCAACGAGGCCCGCCGCAAGGACGGCCTGACGGGTGAGAACCTCGTCGAGCTGCTCGAGATGCGTCTGGACGCGCTCGTGCTGCGCGCCGGCTTCGCCCGCACCACGGCGCAGGCGCGTCAGCTCGTCGTGCACCGCCACATCCTCGTCGACGGCCAGCTGGTCGACCGCCCGTCCTTCCGCGTGAAGCCGGGACAGGTCATCCACGTCAAGGCCAAGAGCGAGGCGCTCGAGCCGTTCCAGGTCGCCGCCGCCGGCGGTCACGCCGAGGTTCTGCCCCCCGTTCCGGGCTACCTCGAGGTCGAGCTCGACAAGCTGCAGGCGACCCTCGCGCGTCGTCCGAAGCGCGCCGAGGTGCCCGTCACGTGTGACGTGCAGCTCGTCGTCGAGTACTACGCGGCGCGATAAGCGACGCGTCCTACCGCCGCACGTCGCGTCCGAAGGGCGCCGGGTCAGACCCGGCGCCCTTCGGCGTTTGCGCCTAACATGGATGCCATGAAGAGCTTGATGTGGTTCGTCGTGGGCCTGGCCGGCGGGTTCGTCGCCGCACACCTCGTGAACAAGGATCCCCGCGGCCACGAGGTGCTCGCGGATGTCGACGCCCGCATCACGGAGTTCACCGACCGGATCGGCGAGGCCTACCGCGCGCAGGAGGCGAAGATCGACGGGATCGCGGCGGACGTCAAGGACGCCGCCGCGCAGGCCGTCGGTGCGGCCAAGGACGCGACCGCGGGGGCCATCGACGCCGCCCAGAGCGCGGCCGCCAAGCTCACCGACTGACACCGCCCGACTGTCCGCTCCCGCGTCGCCCGCCGATGGGCGCGCGGGATCGCCTTGCCTGAGGACCCGCAGATGAAGACCGCCGAGATCGCCCAGCGCTACCTGGACTACTTCGAGAAGAACGGGCACACGATCGTGCCCTCCGCGTCGCTCGTGACCGACGACCCGGCCCTGCTGTTCACCGTCGCCGGCATGGTGCCCTTCATCCCGTATCTGTCCGGAGACGTCCCCGCTCCCTACGCGCGGGCCGCAGACAACCAGAAGTGCATCCGCACCAACGACATCGAAGAGGTCGGCAAGACGCCGCGTCACGGGACGTTCTTCCAGATGCTCGGCAATTGGTCGTTCGGCGACTACTTCAAAGAGGGCGCCATCCGCTACGCGTGGGAGCTGCTGACGAGCTCCGAGGAGGACGGCGGCCTCGGCTTCGACCCGAAGGACCTGTGGGTCACGGTCTACGAGGAGGACGACGAGGCCCACGATCTGTGGCGTCGTCTCACCGACCTGCCCGAGGAGCGCATTCAGCGTCTGGGCAAGGACACGAACTACTGGTCGACGGGCCTGCCGGGACCGGCGGGCCCGTGCTCGGAGATCTTCTTCGACCGCGGCCCGGCGTACGGCATCGACGGGGGACCCGCGACGGACGACGACCGCTACGTCGAGATCTGGAACCTCGTGTTCATGCAGTACGAGATCACCGATGTGACGAGCAAGTACGACTTCACGATCGTCGGCGAGCTGCCCCACAAGAACATCGACACCGGCATGGGGCTCGAGCGGATCGCCTTCATCAAGCAGGGCGTCGACAACATGTACGAGACCGACCAGGTGCGCCCCGTCCTCGACAAGGCGGTGGAGCTCAGCGGGAAGACGTACGGTGCGATCCATGAGGACGACGTCCGCTTCCGAGTGGTGGCGGACCACGTCCGCTCCTCGCTCATGCTCCTGAGCGACGGGGTCACGCCGTCCAACGAGGGCCGCGGCTACATCCTCCGCCGGCTCATGCGGCGCGTCATCCGGGCGATGCGCCTGCTCGGAGTCGACGGTCCGACCTTCGCCGAGCTGTTCGCGGCATCGCGCGACGCCATGAAGGAGGCGTACCCGATCGTGGCGGAGGACTACGCGCGCCTGTCGCAGTACGCCCTCGCCGAGGAGGCCACGTTCCTGCGCACCCTTGCGGCGGGCTCCGAGAACCTGGACGCTTCGATCGCGGCGACCAAGGCCGCCGGAGGCGAGCGCATCGGCGGCGCCGAAGCGTTCCTGCTGCACGACACGTACGGATTCCCGATCGACCTGACGATGGAGATCGTCGAGGAGGCGGGTCTGAGTGTCGACCGCGCGGCCTTCGACACGCTGATGCAGGAGCAGCGCGCGCGGGCGAAGGCCGACGCCCGCTCCCGCAAGCGTCAGCTCGCCGACACGAGCGTGTACCGCGACCTGCGGGCCCAGGGCGAGACCGTCTTCACGGGCTACACCGATCTCGAGACGGAGTCGCGCGTGCTCGGCATCCTCGCCGACGGCGTCTCGGTGCCGCGCGCGGGTGCCGGCCAGATCGTCGAGGTCATCCTCGCCGAGACCGCTCTGTACGCCGAGAGCGGGGGACAGGTCGCCGACAAGGGCGTCATCGTCGGTCCCGGCTACGAGCTCGAGGTCCTCGATGTCCAGCGTCCCGTCGCGGGCCTGGTGAGCCACACCGTCGAGGTCACCAGCGGCGAGGTCGGCGTCGACCAGCCGGCCACGAGCATCGTCGACGCGGTGAACCGCCGTGCCGCGCAGCAGGCGCACTCGGCGACCCACCTCGTGCACGCCGCACTGCGCGACACCCTCGGCAAGACCGCCACCCAGGCCGGCTCGTTGAACCGCGCCGGGTACCTGCGCTTCGACTTCGCCTGGGGTCAGGCGCTGTCGGATGCCACCCGGACGGAGATCGAGGAGATCGCCAACAACGCCGTGCGCGACAACCTTCAGGTGACCACCCGGGTCGTCTCCCTCGACGAGGCGAAGGCCGCGGGGGCGATGGCGCTGTTCGGGGAGAAGTACGGCGACACGGTGCGGATGGTCGACATCGGCGGCCCGTGGTCGCGCGAGCTGTGCGCCGGCACGCACGTGTCGAGCTCTGCCGAGGTGGGCCTGATCAACCTCGTCGGCGAGTCCTCGGTCGGTGCGTCCAACCGTCGCGTGGAGGCCCTCGTCGGGCTCGACGCGTTCCGCGAGCTCGCCGCCGAGCGTGCGATCGTCTCCGAGCTGATGTCGTCGCTGAAGACCCCGAAGGACCAGCTCACCGCGCGCATCGCAGACCTCGCCGCGAGTCTCAAGGCGGCGGAGAAGCGGATCGCCCAGTTCGAGGCCAAGGCGCTCCAGGGACGCATCCCCGCACTGGCTGCCGCCGCACGCCCGGTCGGCGCCTTCCGCCTCGTCGCGGAGTCGATCGGGGCGGCGGCCTCCGCCGACGACGTCCGCAGCCTCGCGCTGCAGGTGCGTGAACAGGTGGGTGACGGCGCCGTCGTGGCGCTCGGCGCCGAGGTCGCGGGTCGTCCCGTCGTGATCGTCGCGACCGCCGAGGGCGCCCGCGCCTCCGGCGCGAAGGCGGGGGTCCTCGCCAAGGCCGCCGCGGCGGCGCTCGGCGGCGGCGGCGGCGGACGCGACGACGTCGCCCAGGGCGGTGGCACGCAGCTCGACGAGCTGCCGGCGGCCCTGGTCGCCGTGGCCACGACGCTGGTCGCGGCCGCCGCGTGAGCGGATTCCGACGCGGGGTCCGCCTGGGAGTCGATGTCGGCACGGCGCGGGTCGGTGTCGCCCGATGCGATCGCGACGGTCTGCTGGCGGTGCCCGTGGAGACCGTGCCGCGCACCGAGGCGGCGGTCGCGCGGGTGTCGGCGCTGGCGGCCGAGCACGAGGCGTTCGAGATCCTGGTGGGACTTCCCGTGAGCCTGTCCGGCGGCGAGACGGCGTCGACGGCCGACGCACGCGCGTTCGCGCACGAGCTGCTGGAGGCCACCGGTCTTCCGATCCGGATGGTGGACGAGAGGCTCAGCACCGTGTCGGCCCACGCCGCGCTGCGCGATGCGGGGCGCTCTCAGAGATCATCTCGTAGGATTGTCGATCAAGTCGCGGCGGTCGTGCTCCTGCAGCAGGCCGTCGACGTCGAGAAGAGCACCGGTAGCCCGGCCGGGGTTCTGCTTCCCGGATCTCAGGAGCTCATCTGATGCCCGACACCCCGTCGAACGACGACCAGTTCGCGGATCTCTTCAGTCGCCTCCCCTCGGCCGCGCGTCGCTCGGACGCCTCGTCCGCCGACGGCGCCCGCGACGACTCCGCCGTAGACCCGGCGGACCGGGACGCCGCGGCGCGGGTGGCCGGGCCGTCCACCGCACCCGACACGGCGCCGGTGCCCGGCTCGCGTCGCGCGGCACGCGCCGCCGCGGCGGACGGCGCCGGTGCGACCGCGCCGCCGCGCACCGCGACCGGCTCCGGCGCCGCCGATCCGGTGCCGGGCGTGCTCCCCACTGTTCCGGCGGGGGAGCCGGAGGGACCGCGCGCGGGGCGCACCGGCGCGGATGCGACTCCCGCACCGACCTCGATCGACGCCCTCTTCGTCGACGAGCCGGACGGCGACGAGCGTGCGCGCATCGCGCGCCACCACCGCGACCGTCGGAAGAGCCGCATCGCCGGCTGGGTCGTCTTCGGCATCGTGCTCGCGATCGTCGGCGGGATCGCCGCGGGCGGATTCGTGGTCTGGACGACGTACGAGGACAAGATCCGCGCGTTCATGGGGTGGGAGGAGCCCAAGGACTACGAGGAGGGCATCGCGGAGGGGGACGCCACCGTCACGATCGTCTCCGGCGACACCGGATCGACGATCTCGACGAGTCTGTTCAACGCCGGAGTCACCAAGACGTCCGCGGCGTTCTACGACTATCTCGTGTCGACCCGTCAGAACCCCACGTTCCAGCCGGGCGTCTATGCGCTGAAGCAGAAGATGACCTCGGCGGCGGCGCTGGTCGCGCTCCAGGACCCGGCGAGCCGACGGGACAACACCGCCCAGCTGCCCGAGGGCCTCACGATCGATCAGACCCTGCAGCGTCTCGCCGACGGCACGGGGATACCGCTGTCCGATCTGCAGGCCGCGGTCGCCGATCCGTCGGCCTACGGCGTGTCGGCGCAGAGCCTGGAGGGCTGGCTGTTCCCGGCGACGTACACGTTCGACCCGGGGACGTCCGCGACCCAGGTCATCCAGACACTCGTCGACCGGACGGTCCAGTCGCTGGACACGGCCGGCGTGCCCGCCGATCAGCGCGAGACCATCCTCACGATCGCCTCGATCATCCAGCGTGAGGCCCGCTTCACCGCCGACTTCTACAAGGTGTCGCGCGTCATCCAGAACCGCCTCCAGCCGGACAACGAGGAGACGCACGGCAAGCTCCAGATGGATTCGACCGCGCAGTACGGCTACGGAGAGATCCACAAGGGCACGGCGAGCTCATCGGCCGAGGCGCTCGAGGACGACAACCCCTGGAACACCTACGTGCACGCGGGTCTGCCGATCGGACCGATCGCCAACCCGGGCGACCTCGCCATCGACGCCGCGATGCACCCCGCCGACGGCCCGTGGCTGTACTTCGTGACCGTGAACCTCGACACCGGCGAGACGGTGTTCAGCACCACCTACGCCGAGCACGAGAAGGCGGTCGCCCAGTGGCAGGAGTGGTGCGCCGCCAACGACAGCGACGACTGCTGACCCGTGTCCGCAGCCGCCCACGGGACGCCTCTCCCCGACGCCGCCCGGCGTGCCGAGGTGTGGGGCGACCCGATCGATCACAGTCTCTCGCCGCGCCTGCACGCCGCCGCCTACGCCGAGCTCGCTCTGCCGTGGGCGTACGGTCGTCGCCGCGTCACGGCCGCGGGCTTCGCGGATGAGCTCGACGCGATCGGCTCCGACGTGCGGGGTCTGTCGCTGACGTACCCGCTCAAGACCGAGGCGTACCGCGCGGCGACGGCGCGGGATCGCTTCGCCGAGCTCACCGGGGCGGTGAACACGCTCCTGCTCGTCGGCGCCAACCGGCGCGGCTTCAACACCGACGTCGGCGGCATCGTCGCCGACCTCCGAGATCTCGGCATCGACGGCGTGGACCGGGCGCGCATCATCGGCGCCGGAGCGACGGCCACGTCCGCCCTCGTGGCCCTCGCGGAGCTCGGCGCGGAGCGCGTCGACGTGGTCGCCCGGCGACCCGAGGCCGCGGCTCCGCTCGTCCTGCTCGGCGAACGCATCGGCGTCGCCGTCCAGGCGAGCCCGCTGGACGCCGTCCGCGCCGGGGAGCGCGTTCCGGTGAGCGTGTCCACGCTTCCCGGGGGAGCGTCGTTGCCTCCCGGGGCAGCGGCCGTGCTCGCGGCGGACGGCGGCATGCTCTACGACGTCGTGTACGGGCACTGGCCGACCGAGTTGGCGACGGCCTGGGCGGATGCCGGGGGCGTCGCGTACAACGGGCTCGGGATGCTCCTGCGGCAGGCCGTCGGCCAGGTCAGGATCTTCACGACGGGCGATCCGGATGCCGTGCTGCCCGGTGAGGGCGTCGTCGTGGACGTCATGCGCCGCGCGCTCATGGGAGACTAGGCGAATGCTCCGCGTGCTCACGGCCGGCGAATCGCACGGCCCCGAACTCGTCGCCTTCATGGAGGGACTGCCCGCCGGCGTCCCCATCTCGCGTGCCGCCATCCAGGCGGATCTCGCCCGCCGCAAGCTCGGCTACGGCCGAGGCTCGCGGATGAAGTTCGAAGAGGACGAACTGACCCTGTCCACCGGCGTCCGCCACGGCTACTCGATGGGCAGCCCGATCGCGCTGCGCATCGGCAACACCGAATGGCCGAAGTGGACGGAGGTCATGAGCGCCGAACCCGTCGAGTTCACGGAGATGTCGCGGGGTCGCGGTGCCGCCCTCACCCGGCCGAGGCCGGGACATGCGGACCTCGTCGGCATGCAGAAGTACGGCTTCGACGAGGCCCGCCCCATCCTCGAGCGGGCGAGCGCCCGTGAGACGGCGGCGCGTGTCGCCCTGGGCGCGATCGCGCGCGCCTTCCTGGGCGAGCTGGGCATCCGCCTTGTCAGCCACACCCTGTCGATCGGCCCCGTCCAGGTGCCCGCAGGGTCGGCCCTCCCGACGCCCGACGATGTGGATGCCCTCGACGCCGATCCGCTGCGGTGCTTCGACCCGGCGACCTCGGCGTCGATGGTCGAGGAGGTCGACGCGGCGAAGAAGGACGGCGACACCCTCGGCGGCATCGTCGAGGTGCTCGCCTACGGCGTGCCTCCCGGGCTGGGATCGCACGTGCAATGGGATCGACGCCTCGACGGCCGGCTCGCACAGGCGCTGATGTCGATCCAGGCGATCAAGGGGATCGAGGTCGGCGACGGCTTCGAGACGACGCGCCGACGCGGCTCCGCGGCCCACGACGAGCTGTTCGCGGCTCCGGAGGGCATCACCCGCTCCTCCGACAAGGCGGGCGGCACGGAGGGTGGCATGTCCACCGGGACGGTGTTGCGGGTCCGCGCGGGGATGAAGCCCATCGCCACCGTGCCCCACGCCCTCCGCACCATCGATGTGAGCACGGGTGAGGCCGCGACGGCGCACCACCAGCGCTCCGACGTGTGCGCGGTGCCCGCGGCCGGTGTCGTCGCCGAGGCGATGGTGGCCCTCGTGCTCGCGGAGGCGGTCCTCGAGAAGTTCGGCGGCGACAGCGTCGCCGAGACCCGTCGCAACCTCGACGGCTACCTCGCCGCGATCCCCGACGCCTTGCAGACGGCGGCGGGCAGCGACGACGCGCTCGGATGACCGACGGCGCGATCGTCCTGGTCGGCCCCATGGGCGCGGGCAAGACGAGTGTCGGTCGGCGCGTCGCCCGCGCGCTCGAGCGGCCGTTCACGGACACCGACAAGATCGTCGTCCGCGCGCACGGTCCGATCCCGGATCTGTTCGTCGCCCACGGCGAAGCGCACTTCCGCGCGCTCGAGCGGGCCGCGGTGGTCGAGGCGCTGGCCGGCGGCGGAGTGGTCGCACTCGGCGGCGGTGCGGTTCTCGACGCCGACACACGGGCCGATCTGCGCGCGCATCGGGTCGTCCTGCTCACGGTGCAGCCCCACGTCATCGCCTCGCGGATCGGTGGCGAGGCGCGTCCGCTGCTCGCGGGAGAGGACCCCGTGGAACGCTGGAACAGGATCTTCACCGAACGCCGCCCGGTCTACGAAGAGGTGGCGGACGTCGAGTTCGACACGTCGGCCGGCCCGCTGGCCGCCGTCGTCGCCAAGATCGTGACGTGGGCGCAGGCCCCGTCGACCGCCGCGTCCGACGCAACCGAGAGGACATCACGATGACCGAGCCCACGACGATCACGGTTCCCGGCGACGCGGGCTACGACATCGTCGTCGGCCGAGGGATCCTCGACCGGGTCGGCTCCGCGCTAGCCCCCGGCGTGCGGAAGGTGCTGATCGTGCATCCGCCGACCCTCGCGGGGCGCGCGGGAGAGCTGCGCGAGCTGCTGCAGGGGGAGGGCGGGCGCGACGTGCTGCTCGCCGAGATCCCGGATGCGGAGGCGGGAAAGCGCGTCGAGGTCGCGGCCTTCTGCTGGCAGGTGCTCGGGCAGGCCGACTTCACGCGTACCGACGCCGTCATCGGGTTCGGCGGCGGCGCCGTGACCGATCTGGCAGGCTTCGTCGCGGCGACCTGGCTCCGGGGCGTGCAGCTCGTGCAGGTGCCGACGACGGTGCTGGGCATGGTGGACGCCGCCGTCGGCGGCAAGACCGGGATCAACACCGCGGAGGGGAAGAACCTCGTGGGTGCGTTCTGGCCGCCGCGCGCCGTGATCTGCGACCTCGACCTGCTGGACTCGCTCAGCCGCAACGAGCGCGTGGCCGGGTTCGCCGAGGTCGTGAAGGCGGGGTTCATCTGGTATCCGGAGATCCTCGACCTCATCGAGGCCGACCCCGAGGCCGTCGTCGATCCGCACAGCGACGCCTTCCGTCGGTGCATCGAGCTCGCCATCGAGATGAAGGCGCGGGTCGTGGGGGAGGATCTCCGCGAGGCGGGGCTGCGCGAGGTCCTGAACTACGGCCACACGCTCGGGCACGCGATCGAGCACGCGGAGCGCTACCAGTGGCGCCACGGCGCCGCCATCTCGGTGGGCATGCTGTTCGCCGCGGAGCTGTCCCGGCTCGCGGGGCGCCTCTCGGACGAGACGGCGGCGCGCCACCGCCGCATCCTGGAGCTGCTGGGGCTTCCGACGTCCTATCGGGCCGGGGCGTGGAATCAGCTCCTGGCGACGATGCAGCGCGACAAGAAGACGCGCGGCGCCATGCTCCGCTTCATCGTGCTGGACGACCTCGCCCGGCCGACGGTGCTGCAGGCGCCCGACGAGTCGCTGCTGTTCGCCGCCTACCAGGAGGTCGCGCACTGACGTGCACGGCCCGCCCCGGGTGTCGGGGCGGGCCGTGGACGTCGGCGGGTGCGGTCAGACCGTGACCGGCGTCTTCACGGGGGCGCGGTGTGCGTGCTCGCCGAGCTCGCTCGTGGGCACGCTCCGCGTCTCGCGGGCCGTCAACGCGCTGAGGGCGGCGATGAGGGCGATCACTCCGGTGAAGGCGCTGATGACGACCCAGCCCCCGTCGGACACCCCGCCCAGGGCCGCGACGATCGTGGGCGCGAATCCGGCCATGAGGAAGCCCAGCTGGGTGCCGATCGCCATGCCCGAGAACCGCACGCGGGTGGAGAACATCTCGCCGTAGAAGGCGGGCCACACCGCGTTCGCGGCCGCGTATCCGCAGGAGAACGTGAGCACGGCGAGCACGAACGTCAGGACGGTGTTCCCGCCGCTCATCGACAGCATGTAGAAGGGCATGAGCACCGCCGACGACAGCGCGCCGTAGATGAAGACGGGCTTGCGGCCGATCCGATCGGCGAGCGTGCCGAACAGCGGCTGGGTCCCCAGTGCGACGATGTTCGCCACGACGACGAGCCAGAGGGTGAGGGACGGGTCGAGGCCGACCTCCTTGCCGTAGGCGAGGGCGAGGTTGCCGAAGACCGTGGAGACGGCGGCGACGAAGGCGCACAGGATGACGCGCAGCACATCGCGCCAGTGGTCGCGCAGGAGCGGGATGAGCGGCATCCGCGCGATCCGGCCCTCCGCCTTGGCCTCCTCGAACTCGGGCGTCTCGTGCAGCGACCGGCGGATGAAGAACGCCACGACGACGACGACCGCGCTGAGCCAGAACGGCACCCGCCAGCCCCACGAGTACTTCAGCTCGTCGGGCATGGCCACGACGGGGATGAAGATGAGCGCGGCGAGGATCTGACCGCCCTGCGTGCCGGTGAGGGTCCACGACGTGAAGAACGCCCGGCGGTCGTCGGGGGCGTGCTCCAGCGTCAGAGACGAGGCGCCGGCCTGCTCGCCGGCGGCGGAGAGACCCTGCATCAGGCGGCAGACGACGAGCAGCGCGGGCGCGAACCACCCGATCTGCGCGAAGCCGGGCAGGCATCCGATGACGAAGGTCGAGATCCCCATGAGCAGGAGCGTGAACATCAGGACCTTCTGGCGGCCGATGCGGTCTCCGAAGTGACCGAGGATGACCGCGCCGAAGGGCCGGGCGATGTAGGCGAAGCCGAAGGTCGCGAAGGACATGACGAGCGCGGCCTGATCCCCGGAGGGGAAGAAGACGGTCGGGAAGATCAGCGCGGCGGCCGATCCGAAGAGGAAGAAGTCGTAGTATTCGACGGCGCTTCCCATGAAGGAGGCCACGGCGGCCTTCACGGGGGTCTTCCGCGTCGTTGCGGGAGCGGACATGGATCGATTCTCCTTGTTCATCGGGTGAGGACGTCGTGATCGGCGTCCACGAGTCGGTGGAAATGGGCGGTCATGCGGTCGGCGTCGGGGCGATGGCCCGTGATGAGCTCGAAGGCGTCCACGGCCTGGAACACCGCCATCCGGCCGCCGTCGAGGGTGCGGCTGCCCCGTGCCCGGGCGGCGAGCAGCAGCGGCGTCTCGAAGGGGCGATAGACGATGTCGGCGACCCAGAGCTCGGGGCGGAGGAGGTCCTCGGGGAAGGGGAGCCCCGGATGATCGGCCATGCCTGTCGGGGTGCAGTGGACGACGCCGTCGGCTCCCGCCAGGAGCTCCGCGAGCTCGTCGGGGCGGCCGGACCTCGTGCGCCCGGCGCCGTGGCGTGCGCCGAGATCGCCGGCGAGGAGGGCGGCGCGCGCGGGATCGATGTCGACGACGGTGAGCTCGGCGACGCCGATGCGCAGCAGGGCGTCGGCGACGGCCGCACCCGCACCGCCGGCGCCGAGCTGCACGACCCGCTCCGTGGGGGCGTCGGGAAGGCCCGTGACGAAGGCAGCGGCGAAGCCGGTGGTGTCGGTGTTGTAGCCCACGCGTCCGGCGGGGGTGAACAGCACCGTGTTGACCGCGCCGAGCGCGGCGGCGACGGGGTCGACGACGTCGAGGTGGGCGAGGACCGACTGCTTGCACGGATGCGTGACGTTCACGGCGTCGAATCCCAGCCGCTCCGCCCACGTGAGGATGTCGCCGATGGCATCGGGGGAGAGGCCCAGCGAGGTGAGATCGATCGGGCGGTAGAGGTAGGGGATGCCGAGCCGACCCGCCTCCGCCATGTGCATGGGCGGGGTGAGCGAGGGCGTCACGCCGGATCCGATGAGGCCGACCAGGAAGGGGCGGTGTCCGCCGTCGATCGATCCCATGGAGTACTCCCTCGTACGATCCGGTTATGTACTAACCGGTACGTTCAGAGTGAATCACGCGTCGTCAGGGCGTGTCAACGGTTTTCTCCGGTCCGTTTCAGCGCGCGCTGAGCCACGACACGACGACGTCGCCGATCAGGGCGCGCCAGTGCGCGCGCTCCCGGGCGAAGTCGACGTCGAAGAGGTAGGCGAAGGTGTGCTGGTTCGCCACCTGGAACACGCAGTACGAGCTGATGAGGAGGTGGACGTCGATCGCGGAGACGTCCGTCCGGAACGCACCGGCGGCCCGACCGCGCTCCAGGATCTCGTCGAGCAGTCCCTTGGCGGGCTGCGACAGCGTGCGCAGCGAGTCCAGACGGCGGATGAACTCGCCCCGATGGATGTTCTCGATGGAGACCAGGCGGATGAAGTCGTCGTGGGTCACGTGGTGGTCGAAGGTGAGCTCGGCGAGCTCCCGGATGGCGTCGGTCGGATCCGTGTGGCCCACGTCGATCGCGCGCTCCGCCTCGCGGATGCCGCGGTAGGCGTTCTCCAGGACGGCGAGGTACAGACCTTCCTTCGACCCGAAGTAGTAGTAGATCATCCGCTTCGTGGTGCGCGTGCGCTCGGCGATGTCGTCGACGCGCGCACCGGAGTATCCGTCCTCGGCGAAGACCTCGGTCGCGACGGCGAGGAGTTCGGCGCGGGTGCGTTCGGCGTCGCGCGCGGGAAGGCCCATCGGTCCAGGATATCGACCCCGCACCGCCGCGCCGCCGCGGGAGCGGTCTTCCGCGAGCAATGTACTGACTGGTACATTGCTCGCCATGAGAACGTCGATGGCGACTGTATGCATCAGCGGAGCCCTGGTCGACAAGCTCCGCGCCTGCGCGGAGGCGGGGTTCGACGGCGTGGAGGTGTTCGAGCCCGATCTCGTGTCCGCCCCGGAGAGCCCGGAGGAGATCCGGGCGCTCGCGGCGCGTCTGGGCCTGACGCTCGACCTGTATCAGCCGATGCGCGATGTGGAGGGTGTCGACGACGCGGAGTTCGCCCGGGTCCTGCGTCGAGCGGAGGCGAAGTTCCGGCTGATGCGGCGCCTGGGTGTCGACGTCGTGCTCTGCTGCAGCAATGTCGCGACCGCCACGATCGACGACGACGAGGTGAGCGCGCGGCAGCTGCGCGCGCTCGGCGACCTCGCCGCCGAGCACGGCATCCGCATCGCGTTCGAGGCGCTGGCCTGGGGCAGGTACATCGACGACTATCGGCGTGCATGGCGCGTCGTGGAGCTCGCCGCGCACCCCGCCGTCGGCGTCTGCCTCGACTCCTTCCACATCCTCTCGCGCGGTCACGACCCGGCGGGCATCCGCGAGATCCCCGGCGAGCGCATCTTCTTCGTCCAGCTGGCCGATGCGCCGCGGATGGAGCTCGACGTCCTCTCCTGGAGTCGCCACCACCGGCTCTTCCCCGGCGAGGGATCGTTCGACCTCGTCGGGTTCGTCGGCCACGTCCTGCATGCCGGGTACGCCGGCCCGCTGTCGCTGGAGGTCTTCAACGACACGTTCCGGCAGACCGACCCCGCGCGCACCGCGGCTCAGGCCCGCCGGTCGCTGCGCCACCTCGAGGACGCCGTCGCTCGCGCCGATCCGTCGCTCACGGGTCTCGAGATGCTGCCGGACTCGGCGGCGCCGTCCGGGTTCGACTTCGTCGAGATCATCGCGGAGGACACGTCGACGATCGAGCACCTCCTCGCGCGCGCGGGTTTCACGTCGCGCGGGCGCCACCGCACCAAGCCGGTGACGCTGTGGAGCGCGGGCCGCGCACGCGTCGTGCTCAACGAGCAGCATGCGCGCGGCCGCACGCCGTACCTGGCCGCGATCGGCTTCGAGGTCGACGACGCGTCCGCCATGTCGCGACGTGTCGCCGCCCTGCGCACCCCGCGCGCCTATCGTCGCACCTATGACGCCGAAGAGGAGCTGGAGGCGGCCGTCGCACCGGGCGGCACCGAGGTGTTCTGGGCGCAGGCGGCCGACGAGGGCGAACCCGCCTGGGTGTCCGAGTTCGAGCACGGGGGGCCGCGCATCGCGAGTCCGGTGACGGGGATCGATCACGTGAGCCTGACCGAGCCGTGGCAGGTGATCGACGAATCCGCCCTGTTCTACACCGCGACGTTCGGCCTGCGCACGGTGAGTGCGACCGACGTGCCCGGGCCGCAGGGCCTCGTGCAATCGCGCGTGCTGGCGGGTCCCGACGAAGTCGTCCGGCTGCCGCTCAACGTGGCGCCGCCGATCCTCGCGGAGCGGGGCGGCCCCGCCGCGCTCTCCGCCCACGTCGCCTTCTCCTGCGCGGACGTGCGGGCGCTGGCGCGCGCCGCGCACCTGCGGGGGCTCGACATCCTGCCGATCCCGGCGAACTACTACGAGGATCTGGCCGCCCGCGTCGACCTCGACGACGACGTCCTCGCCGAACTGCGGGAGCTGAACCTGGTGTACGACCGCACCGACGCGGGGGAGTACCTGCACGTCTACACGGCGACGATCGGGAACGTCTTCTTCGAGTTCGTCGAGCGTCGCGGCGACTACGCGGGGTTCGGCGCCGGCAACGCCCCCGTGCGGCTGAACGCGCAGAGCGCGTCGAGCGCGGCTCGGGAGTCCGGGGGCTTTGGTAGGGTGCGGGCGTGAGCGAACCCCGACGTCTGCTGCTGGTCAACGGCCCGAACCTCAACCTCCTCGGCACGCGCGAACCGGCGATCTACGGGCAGGACACGCTCGCCGACGTCGAGCGGCTCGTACGCGACGCGGCCGCCGAGCGCGGCTACGACGTCCGCGCCGTGCAGAGCAACCACGAGGGCGTCCTCCTCGACGCGATCCATGCCGCACGCGCGGACTGCGCGGGTATCGTCATCAACCCCGGCGGCCTCACCCACACGTCCGTCGTGCTGCGCGATGCGCTCTCCGGTGTCGCGCTTCCCGTGGCCGAGGTGCACATCTCCGACGTGACGGCGCGCGAATCGTTCCGCCACCACTCCTACGTCGCCGACGTCGCGGTCGTGCACGTCATCGGTGAGGGCGTCGCGGGATACGTGCGCGCGACGGGCCTGCTGATCGATGTGATCGCCGGACGCGGCGAAGGCTGACGCGGTCCGAACGCACGATCCGTCTTAGTACCTCGTTCCGGAGGACGCCACCCCTTCCTCGCGGGACCGCGCCGCCCTTAGCGTGGTGTCATGGCGCATGACGACGAACTGCCGGAGGACCTGTACACCGCACCGATCACCCTCCCGGGATCGATCGGCGCCGACGGCGGAGATCCCGACAGCACCGAGATCAGCTACGACGAGCAGCGCTATCCGGCGCGCCCGCGACGACTCCGCCCGCGCGACCAGTTCCGCGGCGGGAGCGTGCGACGCAACACGACCGACCCGCGCACCGCGAACGGGACCAACCCGTCCTACGTCGAGTGGCTGGTGCGTCAGTCGATGCTCAAGGACGCGGACGTGCTCGCGCGCCAGCTGTCCGGACAGCCCGCGATGTGGCGGAACCCCTACGCACGGCCGGATGCCCGCCGCGCGATCGCCACGACGGACGTCTGGTTCACCGCCTACCCGATCTCCCTCATCACCCGCCCCGGCCAATCGTTCCTCGCGGCGCTCGGCGACGACGCGCTGTGGTCGGTCTTCGAGCGCATCGGGATCACGGCCATCCACACCGGGCCGGTCAAGCGTGCGGGAGGGATCTCGGGATGGCGGGAGACCCCCAGCGTCGACGGCCACTTCGATCGCATCAGCACGTCGATCGACCCCGCCTTCGGCACCGAGGAGGAGTTCCGCCGCCTCTGCGACGTGGCGGATGCGCACGGCGGCAGCGTCATCGACGACATCGTGCCGGGGCACACCGGCAAGGGGGCCGACTTCCGCCTCGCGGAGATGGGCTTCAAGGACTATCCGGGCATCTACCACATGGTCGAGATCCCGCCCGAGGACTGGGAGCTGCTGCCCGAGATCGCCGACGGCGCCGACAGCGTCAACCTCGACCCCGCGACCGAGCATCTCCTCGCCGAACGCGGCTACATCATCGGGGCACTGCAGCGGGTCATCTTCTACACGCCCGGCGTGAAGGAGACGAACTGGAGCGCCACGGCGCCGGTGGTCGGCCCCGACGGCGTGACGAGAAGGTGGGTCTACCTGCACTACTTCAAGCAGGGTCAGCCCTCCATCAACTGGCTCGACCCCACGTTCGCCGGGATGCGGCTCGTGATCGGCGACGCCCTGCACTCCCTTGGCGAGCTCGGCACGAGCGCGCTCCGCCTCGACGCGAACGGGTTCCTCGGGGTGGAGAAGAGCGCGGAGGGGCTCCCCGCGTGGTCGGAGGGGCATCCGCTCTCCCACGCCGCGAACCACATCATCGCGGGGATGGTCCGCAAGGTCGGCGGGTTCACGTTCCAGGAGCTCAACCTCACGATCGAGGACATCCGTGACACCGGGGCGGTCGGCGCGGATCTGTCCTACGACTTCATCGGGCGACCGGGGTACCATCACGCCCTCGCGACGGGGCAGACCGAGTTCCTCCGGCTCGCCCTGACCTCCTCGCTCGAGCTGGGGGTGGCCCCGGTGCAGCTCGTGCACGGGATGCAGAACCACGACGAGCTCACCTACGAGCTCGTGCACTGGGCCACCCGGCACGCCGAGGACATCTACCACTTCCGCGGTCGCGAGATCAGCGGAGCCCAGTTGGCCGAAGAGGTCCGCGCCGACCTCACCGCGCACCTGACGGGGGAGGCCGACTACAACCGCGTGTTCACCCAGAACGGCATCGCGTGCACGACGACCTCGCTCATCGCCGCGACGCAGGGCCGCGCGCGGCTCGCCGACATCGGCGACGACGACATCCCCGGCATCCGGGCCGCCCACCTCCTGCTCTGCGCGTACAATGCGTGGCAGCCCGGCGTCTTCGCGCTGTCCGGGTGGGACCTCGTCGGCATGCTGACCGTCCCGGCGGACGAGGTGGCCGAGCTCCTGGGCGCGGGCGACACCCGCTGGATCGAGCGCGGTGCCCACGACCTGCTGGATGCGGACCCGACTGCGACCCGTTCGGCATCGGGGATGCCGCGGGGGCGCGCATTGTACGGAGCCCTTCCCGCGCAGCTCGACGACCCGGAATCGTTCGTCTCCCAGCTGTCGGCGATCCTCGACCTGCGCCGCGTGCACGGCATCGCGTCCGCGTCCCAGGTCGACATCCCCGAGGTGGCGCACTCGGGGATGCTGGTGCTCGTGCACCGGCTGGACGAGGGCGATCCCCACGCCGAGGCGGCGACCCAGGTGACGGTGCTCAACTTCTCGGCGGAACCGGTGGAGGGAACCGTGCGCTCGGAGCACCTCACCCCGCAGTCCGAGGTCGTCGACGCCGCGTCGGGCGAAGCCGTCGGCCGCGTGGACGATCTGCAGAGCTTCAGCGTGTCGCTGCCGGGCTACGGTGCCCGCTTCCTCCTGCTGCGGACGCCGGAGGCGGAGGGGGCCTGACGCCGCCGCGGCAGGCCCCGCGTCAGCCGTCCGAGAGGGCGGCGTCGATCCCGGCGAGCGGCACCGGCAGCCAGTCGGGACGGTTGCGCGCCTCGTAGACGCATTCGTATACCGCCTTGTCCAGGACGAGGGCCCGCAGCAGGTCGGGGTCCAGCTCGACCGCTCCCGGGGCACCGCGGTACGCCTCCACGAACGCCTCCCGGCATCGGCGACCCCAGTCCGCCCCCTCGGCCCCGCGCGCGACGGCGCCGGCGTAGTCGAACGAGCGGAGCATCCCCGCGACGTCCCGCGGGGGGAGGTCGGGGAGTGCACGTTCCGCCATGGGCCGCAGCGGCTCGCCCTCGAAGTCGACGATCCGCCACCCACCGGTCGGCGCAGACAGGACCTGTCCGAGGTGCAGGTCGTCGTGGATCCGCTGCAGCCGCGGCCACGGGCGCGAGAGGGCGGCGCGGTACACCTCCCCGATCGCGTCGACGCGCGTCGCGACGGCGGGGATCTCGGCCGCGGCGATCCGCAGACGCCGCTCCCACGCGGCTCCGGTCGCGCCGATGCTCTCCGCATCCGCGTCCTGCGTCCCGAGCGAGGCCCCGAGAGCACCGTGGATGCCGGCGACGGCGACGGCCAGCTCGCGCGCGGCAGCCGTGAAGTCGGAGTCGTCCCGCGCCGAATCCAGCGCGACCGCCCAGCCGTCGCGGACGCCGGGCAGGAACTCCTGGGCGAACCCCAGCGTCCCGCGCGCCCTCCCGGAGGGGCGTCCGACATCGGGCCATTCCGCGTCGGCGCTGCCGAAGAAGTGCGGCACGTACGGCGAGCCGCCGGCGCTCAGGACACGCTGCACCGTGACGTCGGGATTCTCACCGTGATGCAGCGTCCGGAACAGCTTGAGGATGATGCGGGGCTCGCCGTCGACGTCGAAGACGATCGAAGTGTTCGACTGCTCGCCGGTGAGCACGCGAGACCCGGTCACGGCGCCCGCTTCGACGCCCATCGCCGCCAGCGCCGCGACCGTGTACTCCGGTCGCCGCGCGGCGTCGACGACGTACAGGTCGCCGTCGCGGGCGACCACCTCGTCGTGCTCGGTCGGCGTCGAGACGCGAGCGAGCGGCACCTGGTACAGCGTCGGCAGGGCGCCGCCGTCGTCCATGAGCAGATAGCGCGTGGCCCCCGCCACCGGCTGCTCGTCGAGGATCCGGAAGGCCGGCTCGTGGCTCTTGCCGGCGTACCAGCGCTGTCGTGCCGCCCAGGCACCGAGGTCGTCTGTCCATCCCACGGCTCCAGCCTGGCGGGTGGACCGCATCGGAGGGAAGGGGTAGACGTGCCTCGCGTGGGGGCGTAGTGCGGCGTCATCCCATAGAATCGACTGTCGGCCGCGTGCATCGCGTCGGGCGCACAGCCCCGCCACCGCCGATCGGACTTCACGGAACGGAACCTCCTCACTCATGGCATCGACCGCAGACATCAAGAACGGCGTCGTCCTCAACATCGACGGACAGCTCTGGAGCGTCGTGGAGTTCCAGCACGTCAAGCCGGGCAAGGGCGGCGCGTTCGTGCGCACCAAGCTGAAGAACGTCCTGACCGGCAAGGTCGTCGACAAGACGTTCAACGCGGGAGCCAAGATCGAGCTGGAGAACGTCGATCGCCGCGACTTCACGTACCTGTACAACGACGGCGAGGGCTTCGTCTTCATGGACGTCGCCGACTACGACCAGATCACGGTCGGAGCCGCGACCGTCGGCGATGCGGCCAACTTCCTGCTCGAGAACCAGCAGGTGCAGATCGCGCTCAACAACGGCAACCCCCTCTACATCGAGCTGCCCGCCTCGGTGGTGCTGGAGATCACGTACACCGAGCCGGGCCTGCAGGGCGACCGCTCCTCCGCCGGTACCAAGCCGGCGACCGTGGAGACGGGCCACGAGATCCAGGTGCCGCTGTTCGTCGAGACGGGAACCAAGGTCAAGGTCGACACGCGCACGGGCGACTACCTCGGCCGCGTCAACTGACCCCGGGACCGCGAACGGATGAGTGCCCGTAGCAAGGCGCGCAAGCGCGCCCTCGACATCCTCTACCAGTCCGACATCCGCGGTGACGAACTCGCGGTGACCCTCGCCGCCGAGGCGAAGCGCGCCGCGAACGAGCCCGCGCGCGAGGCGTCGTGGCTGTATGCGAGGGAGATCGTCGACGGCGTGATCGAGGAGCGCGAGGCCGTGGACGAGCAGATCGTGACGCACGCGCGCGACTGGAAGCTGGAGCGCATGCCCGCCGTGGATCGCGCGATCCTGCGGATCGGCGTGTGGGAGCTGCTGTTCAACGACGAGGTCCCTTCCGCCGTGGCGATCGATGAGGCCGTGGAGCTCGCCAAGGAGTTCTCGACCGACGACTCCGGCGCCTTCGTGCACGGGGTTCTCGCTCGGATCGCCCGCGCCGGCTGATCGGATCGGCCGAGGGCCGCGACCTGCGAGGTCCGTGGTCACCGCCAAGATGGATGCCATGACGTCCTGGCGATCCGTTCTCCTCCCCCCGGAGCGGAGCGATGGCGACGCGCCCGAGGATCTCGCGCTCGGCGTGGAGCTGCGCGCGCGTGAGTCGGCCGAGAGCGCGCACTGGGGACCGCGACGCGTGCGGTGCGCGGTGCTCGCCGATCTGGACGACGAGCGGACGGAGCTCTCCGTCGGGCTCCGGCCGCTGCGCCGCGCAGAGGGTGCACCGCGGTGGGTGCGGGGCGGCGTGTCGTGGGAGTCGCTGCGCCGCGGCGCGGGGACGTTCCGCGGCGTGCAGCGCGCGTGGTTCGTCGAGCTGTACGGGATCGCGCACGACGTCCGACTCCTCGCCGGCCTCCGCGACGATTCGGAGTGGTTGACGCTCGACACCGTCACCTCCCCGCTGCTGTGGCCGCATCTGGCCGATGCCGTCGGGCGCGGCGTCCCCCTGGTGGCGGCGGCGCGCGGTCAGCGGATCGTCCAGGCGCTCGAGACCGATGTCTCCGTCCGGATCGCGGCGGCCCACGGCGGGGCGGTCCGGCTGGCGCCGGACGTCGTGATGGACGGACGGGCCGTGGAGCCCGCCTCCGCGCGTCCGATCGGGCGATCGGGCCTGTACGCCGCGGAGACGGCGATCGACGACCGCGGCCGGCCGGAGATCCGCGTGACCCTCGGTGCCGTGCCCCTCGGCGACACTCTCCACGCTCTGATGTCGGCCGGGGGCGACCTGGTCGTCCCGGGCCCGGACACCGCCGAGTTCGCGCGTGAGGTGCTTCCCCGGCTGAGACGGGAGACCGAGGTCCGGGGCGACCCCGGCGTCCCGCTGCCCGAGCCGGCGCCCACGACGCTCGTCCTCGCCGCACAGTTCCGGCCCGGAGACCGCCTCGACTACCGCCTGGAGTGGGTGCGCGCCGACGCGGAGCGCGAGGCCTGGGAGGTGCGCAGGCCCGACGACGCCCACGAGTCCGCGCTGCGCGACGCGGTGGCCGCCGCGTGGGCGCACGCGCCCGACCTGATGTTCGCCCCCGCGGGGACGCTGGTGGGGGTCGCGGCCGCGGAGTTCGCCGGCGACGTGCTCCCCGCGCTGGAGGAGACGGACGGCATCCGGATCGAGACGCGCGGACCACGGCGGGAGTATCGAGAGCTGCGGGGCGACCCTCGCATCCGCGTGACGACCGTCGAGACCGCGGACGCCGACTGGTTCGACCTCGGCGTGATCGTGGAGATCGAGGGTCGCGCGATCCCGTTCGCACCTCTGTTCGCCGCCCTCGCGCTCCGGCAGAAGAAGCTCCTGCTCGTCGACGGAAGCTATTTCTCGCTGGCCCATCGCGGGCTCGACCGCCTGCGCGACCTGCTCGACGAGGCGTCGGAGCTGGGCGAGTGGGAGACCGGACCCCGGATCAGTCGGTATCAGCTGCCGCTGTGGGAGGAGTTCGAGGACCTCGCCGACGAGGCGCTGCCCGCGCGCAGCTGGCGGGCCGCGGCGGAGGCGCTCCGGCAGGACGGCACCCCGTTGCGGATCGAGACGCCACCGGGCCTGCGCGCCGACCTGCGGCCGTACCAGCGCGAGGGGCTGGACCGCCTGGCGCTGTGGTGGCGGCATCGCCTCGGCGGCATCCTCGCGGACGACATGGGCCTCGGCAAGACCCTCCAGGTCCTCGCGCTGTTCGCGCACGTGCGCGCGGAGCGGGGCGAGGAGGCGGGCGCCCCCGCCGGCCCGTTCCTCGTGGTGGCCCCGACGTCGGTCCTGTCGACCTGGCGTGAGGAGGCGGCTCGATTCGCCCCGGGGCTCCGCGTCCACGTGCACGAGCGGACGGCGGCGGCGAGCGGCACGATGCCGCGAGCGGCGGATGCCGACGTCGTCGTGACCTCCTACGGGCTCCTCCGGCACGACGAGGCGCTGTTCGCCGCCGAGCGGTGGGCGATCGTGGTGCTGGACGAGGCGCAGTTCGTCAAGAACGCGGCGACCCGCCAGCACCGCGCGGCGAAGGCCCTCCGGGCCGACATGGTGCTCGCCGTGACGGGGACGCCGCTGGAGAACTCCCTCACCGAGCTCTGGGCGATCCTCTCGCTGACGTGTCCCGGGCTGTTCCCGTCGCCGCGGCGCTTCCGCGAGGAGTACGTGAAGCCGATCGAGCGGGGCAAAGTGCCGGAGAACGAGGAGGGGGCGCCGTACCGGGAGCGCCGTCTCGCCCGCCTGCGCTCGCGCATCCGGCCGTTCCTCCTGCGCCGGACGAAAGAGCGGGTCGCCCCCGAGCTCCCCCCGCGCCAGGAGCAGGAACTCCGCGTGCGGTTGAGCCCCGCGCACCGCGCGGTGTACGACACCGTGCTGCAGCGCGAGCGCACGAAGGTGTTGGGTCTGCTCGAGGATCTCGACCGGCACCGCTTCATCGTCTTCCGCTCGCTCACGCTGCTGCGGATGCTCGCCCTGGCGCCGGCTCTCGTGGGCGCGGGCGCGCCCGGCATCCGCTCCACGAAGCTCGACCTCCTGCGCGAGCACATCCACGAGCTCGCCGCGGAGGGCCACCGAGCGCTCGTGTTCAGCCAGTTCACCTCGTACCTCGACCTGGTGCGCGCCGATCTGGAGGCCCACGGCATCGCCTATGAGTATCTCGACGGCTCCACGAGGCAGCGTGGCGAGGTGATCGACCGCTTCCGGTCGGGCGACGCCCCGGTCTTCCTGATCAGCCTCAAGGCGGGCGGCTTCGGGCTCACGCTGACCGAGGCCGACTACGTCTTCCTCCTCGATCCGTGGTGGAATCCCGCAGCCGAGGCCCAGGCGGTGGACCGGACGCACCGGATCGGGCAGACCCGACCGGTCAACGTCTACCGCCTCGTCGCCGACGGCACGATCGAGGAGAAGGTCCTCGCGCTGCAGCAGCGCAAGGCGCGGCTGTTCCACTCCGTCCTCGGGGACGACGACGCGCTCGCGCGGTCGCTCACCGCGGAGGACATCCGCGACCTCTTGTCGGACTGACCGCTCGGCCCGTCGCCAGGATGCGCGGAGGCGCCCCGCGTAGACTCGTCGTCGCTGTGAGGGGAAGGATCCGCATGCGCATCACAGGTCTGGGCCACGCCGGCATGTTCATCGAGACGACCGGGGGGAGCATCCTCTGCGACCCCGTCATCGGACCGAGCTTCTTCGGCTCGTGGTTCCCGTTCCCGGACAACCGCGGACTCGACTGGGACCGGTTCGGGAAGGCCGACTTCCTCTACATCTCGCACCGTCACCGCGACCACTTCGATCCCGCCCTGCTCGAGCGGTACGTGCCGAAGGACGTGCGGGTGCTGCTGCCGGCGTATCCGACCGACGACCTCGAGGTCGACATCCGCGCCCTCGGCTACGAGAACATCGTCTACACGCAGCCGGGCGAGACCCTCGAGTACGACGGCGGGCTGAAGATCATGGTGACGCCCCTGCGCGCGCCGAGCGACGGCCCGATCGGAGACTCGTCGTTGTCGGTCGACGACGGCACGGCGTCGATCCTGAACCAGAACGACTCGCACCCGCTCGACCTCGAGACGCTGCTGTCGTTCTCGAAGCCCGACGCCTACTTCACGCAGGTCTCGGGCGCGATCTGGTGGCCCATGGTCTACGACCTGCCGCAGGACGCCAAGCAGAACTTCGCGCAGCTCAAGCGCGACGCCCAGAACAAGCGCGCGATGTACTACATCGAGAAGGTCGACGCCGAGCACGTCTTCCCGATGGCGGGCCCGCCGATGTTCCTGCGCGAGGAGCTCTTCCGGTACAACGGATACGGCCTGGAGAACGACTCGATCTTCACGGATCAGCGGCAGTTCCTCGCGCACATGCGCGCCGAGCGCCCCGCGCAGAAGGGGTACGAGTTCGTCCCCGGGACGCAGGTCGACCTCGACGGCGGGGCGCTCGAGGTCACGCAGACCCTGTACACCGCCGAGGAGATCGACCGGATCTTCGACGACAAGTGGGCATACCTGGCGGCGCAGCGGGATTCCCGTCGGGACGAGGTCGCCGCGGAGGTCGCGCGGCGGGCCGAGATCATCCCGCCGGACGAGATGCTCGCGGCGATCAAGGAGTGGTGGGAGCCGCTGCTGCGCCGGGCGCGGACCATCCGCCTCGGCGTGGGAGGCAACGTCCGGTTCCGGATCGGCGAGCTCGACATGGTCGTGGACTTCCCGAAGGCGAAGGTCCGCGAGTACGCGGGGGAGGAGTGCATCTACTGGTACACGATCCCCGCCGACCTCGTCTCCACGAACATCGCCGACCACGAGATCGACTGGTCGAACTCGATCTTCCTGTCGATGCAGTTCGAGGTCGGCCGGTCGGGGAAGTTCAACGAGTTCCTGACGACGTTCCTGAAGTGCCTGTCGCGCGACCGGATCGAGTACGTCGAGAACTGGTACGCCGAGCAGAGCGATCAGACCGAGGACGCCGAGATCGGCGAGTGGACCGTGCAGCGGCGCTGTCCGCACCTGCGCGCCGACCTGACCAAGACGGGCAAGATCGAGGACGGCGTGCTCACGTGCGCGCTCCACGACTGGAAGTGGGACCTCGAGAGCGGCCAGTGCCTCACGACGCCCGGCCATCCGATCCGCGCATCCCGCATCGTCGAGACCGCATCCGCCCGTCCCTGACCGTCGGTCCCTGACCGCTCACCCGGTCCGCGCTCGTGCGCCGGCGTCGAGACCGCGCGCCGGCGTCGAAACCCGCGTCGTGGGCGGCGGTCTCGACGTGCGGGCGGGGTCTCGACGTGTGGGCGGGGTCTCGACGTGTGGGCGGGGTCTCGACGTGTGGGCGGGGTCTCGACGCGTGGGGGCTCCACGCGTGCGGGCGGGGCGGACGGCGAGATCGGGTAGGGTGGGGGGTGGAATCACAGCAACCTTTAACCCCGTCCCGTGAGGCGGAGAAGGGAGCAGCGGATGACGACGACCGAGTCCCCTCGGACCGTCATGCACGCGGCGGACATCGCTCGGGCCCTGACTCGGATCTCGCACGAGATCCTCGAGTCCAACAGGGGCCCCGACGGTCTCGTGCTGCTCGGCATCCCGACGCGCGGCGTCGCCCTCGCCGAGCGGATCGGCGGCCGCCTCGCAGAGTTCTGCGGCTCGTCGGTCCCGGTCGGTGCGCTGGATGTCACGATGTACCGCGACGACCTGCACCGTAACCCGACGCGTGCGCCCCACCCGACCGCCATCCCCGCGGGCGGCATCGACGGCAAGACCGTCGTTCTCGTCGACGACGTCCTGTTCTCCGGCCGCTCGATCCGCGCGGCGCTCGACGCGCTCGGCGACATCGGCCGCCCGTCGGCGGTCCGCCTCGCGATCCTGGTCGACCGCGGGCACCGCGAGCTGCCCATCCGCCCCGACTTCGTCGGCAAGAACCTGCCCAGCGCGCGGAGCGAGCGCGTCAACGTGCACCTCGCCGAAGTGGACGCCGTCGAGGAGGTGACGATCGGCTCATGAGGCACCTGCTGGACACCAAGACCCTCGCCCGCGAGGACGCGCTGCGGATCCTGGACGTCGCCGAGGACATGCGCGACACCCAGTCGCGGGAGGTCAAGAAGCTCCCCACCCTCCGCGGGAAGACGGTGGTCAACCTCTTCTTCGAAGACTCCACGCGCACCCGCATCTCGTTCGAGGCCGCTGCGAAGCGGCTCTCGGCCGACGTCATCAACTTCTCCGCCAAGGGCTCCTCGGTCAGCAAGGGGGAGTCGCTGCAGGACACCGCGCAGACGCTCCAGGCGATGGGCGCCGACGCCGTGGTCATCCGCCACGGCGCATCGGGCGCACCGCAGACCCTCGCCACCAGCGGCTGGATCACCGCGGGCGTGGTCAATGCCGGCGACGGCACGCACGAGCACCCGACGCAGGCGCTGCTGGACGCGTTCACGATCCGCAAGCGCCGCTTCGGCGACGACAGCCGCGGTCGCGACCTCTCCGGGCTGCGGGTCGTCATCGTCGGCGACGTGCTCCACTCGCGCGTCGCCCGGTCCAACGTCTGGCTCCTCACGACGCTCGGCGCCGACGTCACCCTCGTCGCCCCGCCGACGCTGGTGCCGCAGGACGTCTCGGCGTGGCCGGTGACGATCGCCTACGACCTCGACGAGGCGATCGCCTCCGCCCCCGACGCGATCATGATGCTGCGCATCCAGCTCGAGCGCATGAATGCGGCGTATTTCCCGACTGAACGGGAGTATTCGCGCCGATGGGGCCTGGACGCCGTGCGCCTGGGCGCCCTCCCGGAAGGTAGCATCGTCATGCACCCCGGCCCGATGAACCGGGGCTTGGAGATCTCCGCCGCCGCCGCCGACTCCCCGCAGTCGACCGTGCTCGATCAGGTCGCGAACGGCGTGTCGGTGCGGATGGCCGCTCTCTATCTGCTCCTCGCCGGCGAACGCGGCGCGGAGACCCCCACCCACGGCGCAGAGGAGGCCGCACGATGACCGAGACCTACCTCGTCCGCGGAGCACGGATCGGAGCCGGCGAGCGCGCAGACCTGATCCTCGAGGACGGACGGATCGCCCAACGGGGCACCGGACTGAGCCGCGTCGGCGCGACGGTCGTGGACGCCGACGGACTCGTCGCGCTGCCCGGCCTCGTCGACCTCCACACGCACCTCCGCGAACCCGGCTACGAGGCATCCGAGACGATCCTCAGCGGATCGCGCGCGGCGGCGGCGGGCGGGTACACGACGGTCTTCGCGATGCCGAACACCTCGCCGGTCGCCGACACGGCGGGCGTCGTCGAGCAGGAGCTCGCCCTGGGCGAGGCCGCCGGTTACGTGCACGTGCAGCCGATCGGGGCGGTCACCGTCGGGCAGAAGGGCGAACGCCTCGCCGAGCTCGGAGCGATGGCCTCGTCCCGCGCCCGCGTGCGCGTCTTCAGCGACGACGGCTTCTGCGTCTTCGATCCGCTCATCATGCGGCGGGCGCTGGAGTACGTGAAGGCCTTCGACGGCGTCGTCGCCCAGCACGCGCAGGACCCGCGGCTCACCGAGGGTGCCCAGATGAACGAGGGCACCGTATCCGCCGAGCTCGGTCTCGCGGGTTGGCCCGCCGTCGCCGAGGAGTCCATCATCGCGCGCGACGTTCTGCTGGCCGAGCACGTCGGGTCGCGCCTGCACGTCTGCCACCTGTCCACCGCCGGCTCGGTCGACATCGTCCGGTGGGCGAAGAAGCGCGGCGTGGACGTCACCGCGGAGGTGACCCCGCACCACCTGCTGCTCACGGAGGAGCTCGTCCGCGGGTACGACGCGCGCTTCAAGGTCAACCCGCCGCTGCGGCGCGACGAGGATGTGCAGGCCGTCCGCGAAGGCCTCGCCGACGGCACGATCGACATCGTCGCGACCGACCATGCCCCGCACCCCGCCGAGGCGAAGTCGTGCGAGTGGCAGGCCGCGGCGAACGGGATGGTCGGGCTCGAGTCCGCGCTCCGCGTCGTCCAGCAGGCGATGGTCGACACGGGAATGCTCACGTGGGACGACGTGGCGCGGGTGATGTCGAGCGCGCCCGCACGGATCGGCCGGCTCGCCGACGCAGGCGCCCCCCTCGCCGTCGGCGCCCCCGCATCGCTCGCGCTGTACGACCCGGCTCCCACCCGTGCGTTCACGCGCGACGATCTCCGCGGACTCAGCGGCAACTCGCCCTACCTCGGGCGCGAGCTTCCCGGCGAGGTGCGCTGGACGTTCTTCCGCGGCGTCGCCACGGTCGCCGACGGGGTGCTCGCGGACTCCGTCACCCGGGAGGCCCGCGCATGACCCGCGAGGGCGCGCTCCTGGTCATCCTCGGGGTCGTCGTGGTGCTGCTGGGCCTCGGCGTCCTCGCCTGGCGACGTCGCGCGCACCGCGACTCCGGGATCGTCCCCCCTCTCGGGGAGATCCCCGCCGACGCCGCCGTGACCCACGCGTCATCCGGCTTCTATGTCGCGACGACCCGGCGCGATCAGCCGCTGGAGCGTCTCGCGGTGCGCGGCCTCGGATTCCGCTCGCGCGCCGACGTCACGGTCACCTCCCGTGGGGTCGCGCTCGAGCTCCCCGGACAGCCGTCGTTCTTCGTGCCGATCGAGGCCGTCGACGCCGCGGAGACGGCGACCGTGGCGATCGACCGCGTCGTCGAGCCGGGCGGACTGGTCCGTCTCGCCTGGCGCGCCGACCGCACCGACGGGACGCACGAGCCCGTCGACACCTACCTGCGCCCCCAGGACGGCTCCGCTCTCTCTCTCGCCGCAGCGATCGAGGCGACGCTTCCCCCCGCCGTCCTTCCCCCTTCCGACTCCACCGCCACCCCGACGGGACACGACGCATGACGTTCTCTTCCTTGACCACCGACCCGGCCGTGCTCGTCCTCGAGGATGGGTCGCGCCACCCCGGCCGCGCGTACGGCGCGCGGGGCACCACGTTCGGCGAGGTCGTCTTCGCCACGGGCATGACCGGCTACCAGGAGACGCTGACCGACCCGTCCTACGCGGGGCAGATCGTCCTGCAGACCGCGCCGCACATCGGCAACACCGGCATGAACGGCGAAGACCCCGAGTCGCGCCGCATCTGGGTGGCCGGATACGTCGTGCGCGACCCCTCCCGCGTCGTGTCGAACTGGCGCGCGGACGAGTCGCTGGACGACGCGCTGGTCCGGGACGGCATCGTCGGGATCTCGGGCGTCGACACCCGTGCGATCACGCGCGTGCTCCGCTCGGCCGGCTCGATGCGCGGCGGAGTCTTTTCGGGCGAGGCCGCGGGCCTGGACGCCGAGGAGCAGCTGCGGATCGTGCGGGAGGCGCCCGCCATGGCGGGGCAGAACCTCTCCGCCGCCGTCTCGGTGACCGCCCCGGAGATCACCCCGGCCGCCGCCGGCGTCGCACGCCTGGGAAACCTCGCCGTCCTCGACCTCGGCGTCAAGCAGGCCACGATCGACAACCTCGCTGCCCGCGGCTTCGACGTCCACGTCCTCCCGCAGGACGTCACGATCGAGGGCATCCGGGCGATCGACCCCGTCGCCGTCTTCTACTCGAACGGTCCCGGCGACCCCGCGGCATCCGGCGATCACGTCGAACTGCTGCGGTCGGTCCTCGACGAGCGCCTGCCGTTCTTCGGCATCTGCTTCGGCAACCAGCTCCTCGGCCGCGCGCTCGGGTTCGGCACCTACAAGCTGCCCTTCGGCCACCGCGGGATCAACCAGCCGGTGCTCGACAAGCAGACCGGACGGGTGGAGATCACGGCGCACAACCACGGTTTCGCCGTCGACGCGCCGCTCGAGGGCGAGGTGGACAGCCCGAACGGCTACGGCCGCGTGGAGGTCAGCCACGTCGGCCTCAACGACAACGTCGTCGAGGGCCTGCGCGCCCTCGACCTCCCGGCGTTCAGCGTGCAGTACCACCCGGAGGCCGCCGCCGGTCCGCACGACGCCAACTACCTCTTCGACCGCTTCGCCGACATGGTGCGCACCTCCCGGGAGAACAACAACTGATGCCCAAGCGCGACGACATCCAGAGCGTCCTCGTCATCGGCTCCGGCCCGATCGTGATCGGCCAGGCCTGCGAGTTCGACTACTCGGGGACCCAGGCCTGCCGCGTCCTTCGCGAGGAGGGCGTGCGCGTCATCCTCGTGAACTCGAACCCCGCGACGATCATGACCGATCCCGACTTCGCCGACGCGACCTACATCGAGCCGATCACGCCCGCCGTGATCGAGACGATCATCGCCAAGGAGAAGCCGGATGCCATCCTGCCGACCCTCGGCGGTCAGACGGCGCTGAACGCCGCGATGGCCCTCCACGAGCAGGGGATCCTGGAGAAGTACGGGGTCGAGCTCATCGGAGCCAAGGTCGACGCCATCCGCAAGGGCGAGGACCGTCAGATCTTCAAGCAGCTCGTCCTGGACGCTGGGGCGGATGTAGCCCGGAGCGTCATCGCCCACACGATGGACGACCTCCTGGCGGGCGCCGCCGAGCTCGGCTACCCGCTCGTGGTCCGCCCCTCGTTCACGATGGGCGGCCTGGGCTCGGGCTTCGCATACGACGAGGAGGACCTCCGCCGGATCGGCGGCGCGGGCCTGCGCGACTCGCCGACCACCGAGGTGCTCCTCGAGGAGTCGATCCTCGGCTGGAAGGAGTACGAGCTCGAACTCATGCGCGACACGGCCGACAACACGGTCGTCGTCTGCTCGATCGAGAACGTCGACCCCGTCGGCGTCCACACGGGGGACTCGATCACCGTCGCCCCCGCGCTGACGCTCACGGACCGCGAGTACCAGAAGCTCCGCGACATCGGCATCGACATCATCCGCGCCGTCGGCGTCGACACCGGCGGCTGCAATATCCAGTTCGCCGTCGACCCGGCGACCGGGCGCATCATCGTGATCGAGATGAACCCGCGCGTCTCGCGCTCCTCCGCGCTCGCGTCGAAGGCGACCGGATTCCCGATCGCGAAGCTCGCCGCCAAGCTCGCGATCGGCTACCGCCTCGACGAGGTGCCCAACGACATCACGCAGGCGACGCCCGCGAGCTTCGAGCCGACGCTCGACTACGTCGTCGTCAAGGTGCCGCGCTTCAACTTCGAGAAGTTCCCGAACGCCGACACGACCCTGACGACCACCATGAAGTCGGTCGGCGAGGCCATGGCCATCGGCCGCAACTACACGACGGCGCTGCAGAAGGCGCTCCGCTCGCTGGAGAAGCGCGGGTCGAGCTTCCACTGGGGCGACGAGCCCCGGTCCGTGGCGGAGCTGCTGGAGATCGCGCAGCGGCCCACCGACGGACGCATCGTCGTGCTCCAGCAGGCGATGCGCAAGGGCGCGACCGTGGAGCAGGCCTTCGAGGCCACGAAGATCGACCCGTGGTTCCTCGACCAGATGGCCCTCATCAACGAGGTCGCGGCCTTCGTCGAGGCCGCGCCCGAGCTCGACGCGAACACCCTTCGCGTCGCCAAGGAGCACGGCTTCAGCGACGCGCAGCTCGCGCAGCTCCGGGGCGTCACCGAGGCGGAGATCCGCGGCGTGCGGCACGGCCTCGGCATCCGCCCCGTGTACAAGACCGTCGACACCTGCGCGGGGGAGTTCCCGGCGCTCACGCCGTACCACTACTCCAGCTACGACCACGAGACCGAGGTGACGCCGTCCGAGCGCACCAAGGTCGTCATCATCGGTTCCGGCCCGAACCGCATCGGCCAGGGCGTCGAGTTCGACTACTCCTGCGTGCACGCGTCCTTCGCGCTGTCGGATGCCGGGTACGAGACCATCATGGTCAACTGCAACCCCGAGACCGTCTCGACCGACTACGACACGAGCGACAGGCTCTACTTCGAGCCGCTCACCCTCGAGGACGTGCTCGAGGTGCTGCACGCGGAGAGCGCGTCGGGCACGATCCTCGGCGTCGTGTGCCAGCTGGGCGGGCAGACGCCCCTGGGCCTCGCCAAGGGGATCGAGGAGGCCGGCTACGCGATCCTCGGCACCTCGCCCGCGGCCATCGACATCGCCGAGGAGCGGGAGCTGTTCTCGCAGCTGCTCGACCGGGCGGGTCTCGTGGCGCCGCGCCACGACACGGCGATCGACGAGGCCGGCGCCGTCGCGATCGCCGAGGAGATCGGCTACCCCGTGCTCGTGCGGCCGAGCTTCGTGCTCGGCGGGCGCGGCATGGAGATCGTCTACGACACCGAGAGCCTGCGCGACTACTTCGTGCGCACGGCCGGCGAGGTCGTCATCGAGGAGGGCAAGCCCCTGCTCGTCGACCGGTTCCTCGACGACGCGATCGAGCTCGACGTCGACGCGCTCTACGACGGCGACGAGCTGTACATCGGCGGCGTCATGGAGCACCTCGAGGAGGCGGGCATCCACTCCGGCGACTCGTCGTGCACCCTCCCGCCCATCTCGCTCGGACGCACGGAGATCGACCGCGTGCGCGCGGCGACCCTCGCGATCGCCGAAGGCGTCGGCGTGCGGGGTCTCCTGAACGTCCAGTTCGCCGTGTCGGCAGGCGTGCTGTACGTCATCGAGGCTAACCCCCGGGCGTCGCGCACCGTCCCGTTCGTCTCGAAGGCCCTGGGCATCCCGCTCGCCAAGGCGGCGTCGCGCATCATGGCCGGTGCGAGCATCGCCGAGCTGAAGGCGGAGGGCATGCTTCCCGCGCAGGACGGCTCGCGCGTGCCGCTGGACTCTCCGGTCGCCGTCAAGGAGGCGGTGCTGCCCTTCAAGCGGTTCCGCACCGCCGACGGGCACACCGTCGACTCCGTGCTCGGCCCCGAGATGCGCTCGACCGGCGAGGTCATGGGCATCGACCGCGACTTCCCGACGGCGTTCGCGAAGAGCCAGGCCGCGGCGTACGGCGGCATGCCGACGTCGGGGACGGTCTTCCTGTCGGTCGCCGACGACGACAAGCGCGCGGTCATCCTGCCGGCGCACCGCCTGCAGGAGCTCGGCTTCCGCCTCGTCGCGACCGAGGGCACCGCCGAGATCCTCGCGCGCAACGGCATCCGCGTCGACGTCGTGAACAAGTACTCCGCGACGCAGGTCTCGGGGGAGCGCAACGTCGTCGACCTCATCAACGCGGGCGACATCGACATCATCGTGAACACCCCCTCCGGCGGGATCGCGCGGGCGGACGGGTACGAGATCCGCGCGGCGGCCGTCGCGGCCGACAAGGCGCTGTTCACCACGATGGCGGTGCTCGGCGCCGCCGTCAGCGCCCTCCCGGTGCTCAGGGAGGGGTTCGCCGTGCGCAGCCTGCAGGAGTACGCCGCCGACCGGGAGGCCGCACGCGCATGACCGGTGGAGCGTCGCGTTTCGGTCCCTACGGGCGTCCGATTCGCCCCGGTGGGGAGTTTCGGGCGCGCGTGGCGACCGAAACTCGTCGGCGCGGCGCAGCCGGTGCGACGTGCCCGACGGGATGGACGGGATGGGCAGGGCGATGAGCACGTTCGGGCAGCGGCTGCGGCACGCCATCGACGCGAACGGGCCGCTGTGCGTCGGCATCGATCCTCACGAGAGCCTGCTGCGCGCGTGGGGGCTCGAGGTCTCCGCGGCGGGGGTGCGCGAGTTCGGCCTGCGCACGGTCGCCGCCGCCACGGGACGGGTCGGCGTCGTCAAGCCGCAGGTCGCGTTCTTCGAGCGGTTCGGGTCCGCGGGCTTCGCCGCGCTCGAGGACGTCCTGGCGGATGCCCGCGCCGCGGGCCTGCTCGTGATCGCCGACGCCAAGCGCGGCGACATCGGCACGACGATGGACGGATACGCCGAGGCGTGGCTGCGGGCCGGTGCGCCCCTCGAGTGCGACGCCGTCACCCTGAGCCCGTATCTGGGCACCGACGCGCTGCACACCGCCCTGACGACGGCCCTCGACAACGACAAGGGCGCCTTCGTGCTCGCCGCGACGAGCAATCCGGAGGCGTCGGCCATCCAGCGCGCCCGCGTGGACGAGGAGGAGAGCGTCGCCGAACGCGTCGCCCACGACGTCGCCGCGCGCAACATCGGAGCGCCGGGCTCGCTCGGTCCGATCGGACTCGTCGTGGGGGCGACGGTGGACCGGCGCGCCTTCGGGCTCACCGACGTCGTCCTCGCCGGCACGCCGCTGCTGGCCCCCGGCTTCGGCGCGCAGGGCGCGCAGCCCGCCGATCTGGGGCGCCTGTTCGGCTACGTGGCCTCGCAGGTGGTGGCGAGCGAGAGCCGCAGCATCCTCTCCGCGGGCCCCGACGGGCTCGGCGCGCGGATCGAGCAGCGCGCGGCGCTGTACCGTGGACAGCGATGAGTGAGACGCGCCGCCCACCCGAGGTCGACCGCGCCGCAGCCTCCCGACGGGCCGTCGCCGCCCGTCGTGAGCGCGCCGCGCTGAAGCACGACGTGGCCATGCGGGTGATCAGCCCGCAGGAGCTGCTGCACCGGGCGCTCGCGCAGCCCGAGTCTTCCGCCGGAGCCATGCGCGTGACCGACTTCCTCACGGCGCTGCCGGCGATCGGGGCGGGCAAGCGCGATCGTCTCCTGACGGAGCTCGAGATCTCGCCCGTCAAGCGTCTCGGTGGGCTGGGCGTGCGGCAGCGCCGTGCCCTCACCGAGTGGTTGGACCGGCGCTTCCCTGCGCCCGTCGCCCGCGCCGGTCGCAGTCGCCTCGTCGTCCTCGCCGGCCCGACGGCCGTCGGCAAGGGCACGGTCGCCGCCCACATCCGCGACCACCACCCGGAGATCCTCCTGTCGGTGTCCGCCACGACGCGCCCGCCGCGCCCGGGCGAAGTCGAGGGTGAGCACTACTTCTTCGTGGACGACGCCGAGTTCGATCGGCTGGTCGCCGACGGCGAGCTGCTCGAGCACGCGACCGTGCACAACAAGTACCGCTACGGCACGCCGCGCGCACCCATCGAGCGCGCACTCGGCGAGGGGCGCACGGTCCTCCTGGAGATCGACCTGCAGGGGGCCCGCCAGGTGCGCGACGCCGCGCCGGACGCCACCCTGGTCTTCCTGCTTCCGCCCAGCTGGGACGAGCTGGTCCAGCGCCTCGTGGGGCGGGGCACCGAGGACGCCGAGGAGCGCGCACGGCGCCTGCGCACCGCCAAGGTCGAGCTCGCCTCGCAGGGCGAGTTCGACTATCGCGTCGTCAACGACGAGGTCGCCCGCGCGGCGGCCGAGGTCGCGGCCCTCGCTCGCTGATAGAATGGTCGGATGCCGCCGGTGAGGCGGCAGCCAGATCTCCCCGCGGCGCTCCGCCGCATGCTTTCCCACCGCCATCGATCCTGGAGGTTCATCATGGCCGGACGTGACAAGGGCATCATCGACCCGCCCATCGACGCACTGCTCGAGAAGGTCGACTCCAAGTACCAGCTGGTGATCTACGCGTCCAAGCGCGCGCGGCAGATCAACGACTACTACTCCGATCTCCACGAGGGCAACCTCTTCGACAACGTCGGCCCGCTGGTCGACTCGAGTGTCGAGGACAAGCCGCTGACGATCGCGCTGCACGAGATCCACGAGGACAAGCTCCGCCTGCGTCACGTCGACTGATCCCGGACGCCACGGTCGATGACCGACTGTGGCGTTCCCCATGCCCGCGAGTGCCGCCGTGTCGGTGATCGCGGGCATGATTGTCTGCGTACCCGCCGAGACCCCAGGAGCGTGCGATGAGCGGCCTTCGACTGTTCACTTCCGAGTCGGTGACCGAGGGTCACCCCGACAAGATCTGCGACCAGATCTCCGATTCCGTGCTCGATGCGCTGCTCGCGGTCGACCCCGGCAGCCGCGTCGCCGTCGAGACCCTCGTGACCACCGGGCTCGTGCACGTCGCGGGGGAGGTGCGCACCGACGGCTACGCAGACATCCCCGGGATCGTCCGCCGCGTCGTGAGCGACATCGGGTACACGTCGAGCGAGACCGGCTTCGACGGGGAGTCCTGCGGCGTGACCGTGTCGATCGGCGAGCAGTCGGGCGACATCGCCGCCGGCGTCGACACGGCGATCGAGCACCGCGAGGGCGGCTCGTCCGACCCGGTCTCCGCCTTGGGCGCGGGTGACCAGGGCATCATGTTCGGGTACGCCACGACCGAGACGCCCCAGCTCATGCCGATGGCGATCTGGACCGCGCACCGGCTCGCGGAACGGCTCACGGACGCCCGCCGCTCGGGCGCCCTGGGCTTCCTCCGCCCCGACGGCAAGACGCAGGTGACGCTCGGCTACGAGGGCGCCGTCCCCCGGACCGTCGACACGGTCGTGCTGTCCACGCAGCACAATCCCGACATCTCCCTGCCGGCGCTGCGCGCGGCCGTCCAGGCCGAGGTGATCGATCCGGTCCTCGCGACGACCGGACTCGACCTCTCGAACGTGCGTTACGTCATCAACCCCGCGGGTCCGTTCGTCACGGGCGGACCGAAGGGCGACGCCGGGCTCACGGGCCGCAAGATCATCATCGACACCTACGGCGGCGCGTCGCGGCACGGCGGCGGCGCCTTCAGCGGGAAGGATCCGTCGAAGGTCGACCGCTCCGCCGCCTACGCCATGCGATGGGTCGCCAAGAACGCGGTCGCGGCGGGGCTCGCGGATCGCCTCGAGGTGCAGGTCGCGTACGCGATCGGACGCGCGGAGCCGGTGGGCCTCTACGTCGAGACGTTCGGGACCGGCCATGCCTCGGACGAGCGCATCACGGCGGCGATCCGGGAGGTCTTCGACCTCCGGCCGCAGGCCATCATCGACGACCTCGACCTCCTCCGGCCCATCTACGCTCAGACCGCCGCATACGGGCACTTCGGTCGGGAGCTCCCGGACTTCACGTGGGAGCGTACGGACCGTGTCGAGGAGCTCCGGGCCGCCGTGGGCCTCTGAGCCGCGTCATGCCGCTCGTCGCGCGGGTGCTGATCGATTCACCGCTCCCGCAGCTCGATCGACTGTTCGACTACGCGGTCCCCGCCGCGCTGGAGGGAGACGTCCGTCCCGGAGTGCGGGTGAAGGTGCCGCTCCGGACGGCGGGACGCGTCGTCGACGCCTACCTCGTCGAACTGGTCGAGGCGCCGGATGCGGACGGCTCCGCCCGACCGCTCTCGGAGCTGGACGCCGTCGTGTCGCCGGTGCCCGTCCTCACCCCCGCGCTCTACGCCCTCGCCCGGCGCGCGGCGGACCGGGCCGCCGGATCGGCCGGCGACATCCTCAGGCTGGCGATCCCGAAACGCATGGTGCGCGCCGAGAAGGCCTGGATCGTCGCGCGCGCGGACGGGCCCGTCGCCCCCGCACCACCGCCCGACGTGCCGTCGGACGACCGGGAGTGGGCGGCGCGCCTGCTCGACGAGTACCCGTCCCTCGCCGACGCGGTGGCCGCGGGCGAGCGTCTCGCCCTCGACGCACCGCCGTACCCCGCCGGGGAGCTCGGCGTGGGTGCGTGGGCCGAGCTGCTCGCCGCCGTCGCCGTCGACACGCTCGCCCGCGGTCGCAGCGCGCTGCTGGTGGTCCCCGACCAGCGCGACCAGGATCAGCTGCTGCAGGTGCTCGACGCGCACGCGCCGCCGGACGCGGTGGTCCGAGACGACGCCCGCCGCAGCGGCCCGGAGCGCTACGCGAGCTATCTGCGCCTGCTCGGCGGTCCGCCCGCCATCGTGGTGGGCAACCGCTCGACGGTGTACGCCCCCGCGCCGGCGGTCGGGGCGGTCGTCGTCTGGGACGACGGCGACCCCCTCCTGGCCGAGCCGCTGAGCCCGGGCGTGCACGCGCGCGAAGCCGCGCTCCTGCGTCAGGAGCTCGAAGGCTCCGCCCTCGTCTTCGCGGGTCACACACGCACGACGGATGTGGAGCGGCTCGTGCAGATCGGGTGGGTCGCCGACGTCCCCGCGCGGCGACGAGCGCGCGCCACGGTGGTCCTGTCGGCGACGCGGGAGGGCGAGTCGCGGGGGCAGCGCGTGCCGTCCGCCGCGTTCGCCGCGGCCCGTGAGGCGCTGCGTACGGGGCCCGTGCTCGTGCAGGTGGCTCGTCCGGGCTATTCTCCCGTCCTCGTGTGCGGGCAGTGCCGGACGCCGGCGCGATGCCCGCACTGCACCGGTCCGCTCCGCGCCCGGCGCCCGGGGGCCGCGCCCGAATGCTCGTGGTGCGGCCGGACGATCCCGTCGTGGTCGTGCGCCACCTGCGCCGGCACGACGCTGCGGATGGCGTCCTCCGGCAGTGAGCGGACCGCCGACGAGCTGGGGCGCGCGTTCCCGAACACGCGCGTGATCCTCGCCGACGGCGATCATCCCGTGACCGTCGTCGATCACCGGCCGGCACTCGTGGTGGCGACGCGGGGGGCGGAGCCGCAGGCGATCGGCGGGTACCGGACGGTGATCCTGCTGGACGGCGACCGGATGCTCATGGCCGAGCAGCTGCGCATCGGAGAATCCTGCCTGCGGTGGTGGTCGAATGCGGCCGCGCTGGCGGCGCCCGGCGCTCCCGTCCACCTCGTGGGCGTCGCCGGACCCGTCGCGCGCGCCCTGGCGACGTGGACCCAGCCCGCGTACGCGCGCGCCGAGCTCGCGGACCGCGCACCTCTGCGGATGCCGCCCACGGTCCGCGTCGCGACCGTCGAGGGGGCGCCGCGTGCCGTCGACACCGCCCTCGCGGCGCTCCGCGACGCTGTCCCCGCGCTGGCTCCGGCGACCGAGGCGACCGCGGCGCCGAGCGGCATCCTCGGCCCCGTGCCGCGCGACGGCGGCACGGTCCGCGCCCTGGTGCGGTTCGACTACGGGCAGGGCCGGGCGGTCGCCGAGACCCTCCGGGCGGCGGTCGTCGCCGACGCGCTGCACGGCAGGCGCGCCCGCCGCGCGGGAGCCGATCGCTCCGCGCCGCGCACTACACTCAGGGTGCGGCTCGACGTACCCGAGCTCGACCTGTGACCGTCTCCACCCTCCCGAGGACTCCCATGCGCATCGTGTTCGCCGGGACGCCCGAGCCCGCGATCCCCTCGCTGCGCGCCCTCGCCGCATCGGGCCACGACCTCGTCGGCGTCGTCACCCGCACCGACGCCCTGCTCGGCCGCAAGCGCGTCCTGACGCCCTCGCCCGTCGCACGGGCGGCGGCCGACCTGGGTGTGCCGGTGGTCAAGACCGACCGCCTCGACGCGTCCGCGACCGCCGAGATCGCCGCGCTCGCCCCCGACCTCGGCGTGATCGTCGCCTACGGCGGGCTGGTGCGCGAGCCGCTGCTGTCCCTGCCGCCCCGCGGCTGGATCAACCTCCACTTCTCCCTCCTGCCGCGCTGGCGCGGAGCGGCACCGGTGCAGCACGCCGTGATCGCGGGGGACCGGGTCACCGGCGCGGCGGTGTTCCAGCTGGTCCCGGCGCTCGATGCGGGCGACGTCTACGGCGAGCTCCGCCACGACATCGGGCGCGGCGCCACCGCGGGAGAGCTCCTCGACGAGCTCGCCGACGCGGGGGCGGGCCTGCTCGCGCGCGTCGTCGACGAGATCGCGGCGGGCACGGCGCGCGCGACCCCGCAGACGGGCGACCCGACTCTCGCGCCGAAGCTCACCCTGGCCGACGGCGCCCTCGACCTCACCCGGTCGGCGGAGGTCGTGCTGTCCCGGTACCGCGGGACGACGCCCGAGCCCGGCGCCCATGTGCAGATCGGCGGCCAGCGGCTGAAGGTGCTGTCCGCGCATCGCGGACCGGACGAGGGACCCGAGGGCACTCTCGCGCCCGGAGCCTTCGCGTGGACCGGACGAGACGTCCTCCTCGGGACGGGGGAGGGCACGCTCCTGCTGAAGCGAGTACAGCCCGCAGGCAAGGGGCCGATGAACGCCGCCGACTGGTGGCGTGGTCTGCGCGGCGACGCCCCGGTCGCCCACACCGGGGCTCCGGCATGAGCACGGCGGCACCCGCAGGTCGCACCCCCCGGTGGGTGGCGTACGACGTCCTGCGCGCCGTGCACACCTCGGACGCCTACGCCAACCTCCTGCTCCCGCGCGCGATCGCACGCGCCGGGCTGACGGGACCCGACGCGGGCCTCGCGACCGAGCTGACCTACGGGACGCTCCGTCGCCAGGGGACGTACGACGCCGTGATCGCCGACGCCGCGGGACGCGACGTCGACGCCATCGATCCCGCCGTCCTGGACGCGCTGCGCCTCGGCTCCCACCAGATCCTGTCGATGCGCACGCCGCCGCACGCCGCCGTCAACGAGACGGTGCGTCAGGTGAGGCAAGCCGTGGGCAAACCCGCCTCGGGGTTCGCCAACGCCGTGCTCCGCCGTGTCTCGGAGCGATCGGCTCCGGAGTGGCTGAGCCGTCTGGATGCCGCCGCCCGCACCGACGACGAGCGTCTCGCCGTCCGCTTCGCCCACCCCGTCTGGGTCATCCGCGCCTTTCGTCGCGCCCTCGCCGCGGAGGGGCGCGCCGACGAGCTGGAGAGCCTGCTCGACGCGGACAACGCATCGCCCGTGGTGACCCTCGCGGCGCTGCCCCACCTGGCGGAGCCGCCCGCGGGTGCCGTGCCGACGCCCTACTCGCCGATCGGCTTCCGTTCGGGTGGCGGCGACCCCGCCGGCATCGTCGAGGCATCCGGGGGCCGTGTCCGGGTGCAGGACGAAGGCTCGCAGCTCGCCGCCCTCGCGCTCACCCGGGCGCTGCCGGTGCGGGAGGGCGAGCGCTGGCTCGACCTGTGCGCCGCGCCCGGAGGCAAGACCGCCGTCCTCGCGGCGGAGGCGCTCGCCCACGGCGCCCTCGTGGAGGCCAACGAGCTCTCGCCCGCGCGAGCGGGTCTCGTGCGCGACTCGGTCGCGGGCATCCCGCTCGACGTCCCGGTCTCGGAGGAGGACGGCCGCACCCGCGCGGGCCAGGGCCGCTACGACCGCATCCTCGTCGACGCCCCCTGCACCGGGCTCGGTGCGCTGCGGAGGCGCCCCGAGGCGCGCTGGCGCAAGCGTCCCGCGGACGTCCCCGAGCTGGCCTCGCTGCAGAGCGAGCTGCTCGACGCCGCGATCGGCGCGCTCGCGCCCGGCGGCATCGTCGCCTACGTGACCTGCTCGCCGCACCTCGCCGAGACCGCGGCCGTGGTCGCCGACGCGCTGCGCATCCACGGCGCCGCGATCGAGGAGCTCGACGCCCGCTCGGTCGTCGCGTCGATCGCCGCCTCCCCGATCGACCTCCCCGACGTCGACGGCTCGGGCCGCGCGCAGCTGTGGCCGCACCGTCACGGCACCGACGCGATGTCGATCTCGCTACTGCGCCGCCGCTGACGGCCCGCCGCTAGGGTGGGGGCGTGCCCGACATCCGCATCAATCCCAGCATCCTCTCGGCCGACTTCGTGAACATGCAGGCCGACCTCGAGCGCATCGCCGCGGCGGACTTCGTACACGTCGACGTCATGGACAACCACTTCGTGCCGAACCTCACGTTCGGCCCGCAGATGGTGCAGCGCATCCAGGAGACGAGCCCCGTGCCGCTCGACGTCCACCTGATGATCTCCGACGTGGATCGCTGGGCGCCCGGGTACGCCGAGCTCGGGGCGGCGTCCGTCACCTTCCATCTCGAGGCGGCGGCGGACCCGATCGCCCTCGCTCGTCGGCTGCGGGGGATCGGGGCGCGCGCGGGGATCGCCGTGAAGCCCGCGACCGCGGTGGAGGGTCTGTTCGACGTCCTCGACGAGTTCGACCAGATCCTCGTCATGACCGTGGAGCCGGGTTTCGGGGGCCAGTCCTTCATGGCCGACCAGATGCCCAAGCTCGCCCGCCTGCATGACGAGGCGCACAGGCGCGGATCGCAGGTGTGGCTGCAGGTCGACGGCGGCATCTCCGAGGCGACGATCGCTCAGGCCGCCGAAGCGGGCGCGGACACGTTCGTGGCGGGTTCTGCGGTGTTCGGGGCCGACGATCCCGCCCGAGCGATCGACGCCCTGCGTCGCGGCGCGGCTTCGCACCACCACTGACCCGGAGCCCACTACGGCGCCGCCGTCGTCTCGTCGCGCTTCCCGCGCCGCATCCGGGGCCACGTACTCCGCAGATCGTCGCGTACTCCGCACCCGGACCGGCGATGGGATGCGGAGTACGCGCTCATCTGCGGAGATGGACGCCCGCTGACGGTGGCCCGCGGCGAGGAGGGATGAGGGCGGACGGCGGAGGGCGACGTCCGGAGGCGCCGCGGAACGGTAGCCTGTCAGGGTGAAGACGTTCGACGGACTGTTCGCGGAGCTGACCGCCACCGCCGCTGCCCGTCCCGAAGGTTCGGGAACGGTCGCGCAGCTGGATCGCGGCGTGCACGCGATCGGCAAGAAGATCGTCGAGGAGGCCGCCGAGGTCTGGATGGCGGCGGAGTACCAGTCGGACGCGGAGGCGGCCGAGGAGATCTCCCAGCTGCTGTACCACCTCCAGGTACTGATGCTCGCGAAGGGCCTCACCCTCGACGACGTCTACCGACATCTCTGAGCCCGCGTCCGCTCACCGCACACTCTCCCAACGAAAGCTCCCGCGACATGCTGCGAATCGCCGTGCCGAACAAGGGGTCGCTCGCCGACACCGCCGCCGAGATGCTCGCGGAGGCCGGCTACACCGGCCGCCGCGACTCCAAGGAACTGCACATCATCGACCCGCGCAACGAGGTCGAGTTCTTCTACCTGCGTCCGAAGGACATCGCGACCTACGTCGGATCCGGCGCCCTCGACGTGGGGATCACCGGCCGCGACCTGCTACTGGACGCACGGATGCCGGGGGCGCGCGAGATCGAGCAGCTCGGCTTCGCGCGATCGACCTTCCGCTTCGCCGGTCGTCCCGGCCAGTACAGCGAGGTCACCGATCTCGACGGGGTGCGCATCGCCACGTCGTACCCCGGCCTCGTGGACGGCTTCCTCGATTCGCACGGCGTCGCGGCGGACCTCGTCCCCCTGGACGGGGCGGTGGAGTCCGCCATCGATCTCGGCGTCGCGGATGCGATCGCCGACGTCGTCGAGACCGGCACCACCCTCAAGCAGGCCGGGCTCGAGGTGTTCGGACCCGTGATCCTCCAGTCCGAGGCGGTGCTCATCGGCGCGCCGGCCGAGGCCGACGGCACCGAGACGCTGCTGCGACGCCTGCGCGGAGTGATGGTGGCGCGTCAGTACGTGCTCATCGACTACGACCTGCCCGCCCACCTCGTCGACCAGGCCGTCGCCCTCGCGCCCGGCATCGAGTCGCCCACGATCTCTCCGCTGCGCGACCCCGCCTGGGTCGCGGTGCGGGTCATGAGCCCCCGCAAGACCGTCAACCAGGTCATGGATGCGCTCTACGCGATCGGCGCGCGGGCGATCCTGGTGACCGCGATCCACAACGCGAGGCTCTGATGTCCCTCGCGTGCCGGGTGATCCCGTGCCTGGACGTGGCCGCCGGCCGCGTCGTGAAGGGTGTGAACTTCGAGAACCTGCGGGACATGGGAGACCCGGTCGAGCGGGCCGCGCTGTACTTCTCCCAGGGCGCGGACGAACTCACTTTCCTCGACGTGACCGCGACGGTCGACGACCGCTCGACGACCTACGACGTGGTGCGCCGCACCGCCGAGGAGGTGTTCATCCCGCTGACGGTCGGCGGGGGCGTGCGCTCCGTGGACGACGTCGCACGGCTGCTCGGCGTCGGCGCGGACAAGGTCGGGGTGAACTCCGCGGCGATCGCACGCCCGGATCTCGTCGGTGAGATCGCGGACCGCTTCGGAGCGCAGGTGCTCGTGCTGAGCCTCGACGTCAAGCGCGCGGCCGGCACGCGGTCCGGCTTCGTGGTCACCACGCACGGCGGGCGCACCGAGACGACGCTGGATGCCCTGGACTGGGCGCGTGAGGCGATCGACCGCGGCGCCGGCGAACTGCTGGTCAACTCCATCGACGCCGACGGGACGAAGGACGGGTTCGACCTCGAGCTCATCGGCCTCATGCGCGAGATCTCCTCCGTGCCCGTCATCGCCTCGGGCGGCGCAGGTCGCGCCGCGGACTTCGCCCCCGCGATCCACGCCGGCGCGGACGCCGTGCTCGCGGCGTCCGTCTTCCACTCCGGCGAACTGACGATCGCGGATGTCAAGGAGTCGCTCGCCGCCGAGCGGATCGAGGTCCGATCGTGAGCGGCGAGACCGTCGACGAGCGGATCGCCCGGGTGCGCTTCGACGCGTCCGGACTGGTGGCCGCGATCATCCAGCAGCACGACACCGGCGAGGTGCTGATGCTCGGGTGGATGGATGCCGAGGCACTGCGGCGCACGCTCACCGAGGGCCGGGTGACGTTCTGGTCGCGTTCGCGGCAGGAGTACTGGCGCAAGGGCGACACCTCCGGGCACGCCCAGTACGTGCGCGGCGCCCGCTTGGACTGCGACGGCGATGCGGTCCTCGTCCGGGTCGAGCAGATCGGCGCCGCGTGCCACACCGGCGACCGCACCTGCTTCGACGCGGACGATCTCGCGCCGGTGGAGGGATGGGCGTGACAGCCCGCGCGCGGATGCTCGCCGTCCTGGCGATCGTCCTCGGCGGCGCGATCGCCATCATCTCCTCGACCCAGACGTGGCTCGAGGTCACGCTCCGCACGGGCGCGACGGAGGCTCTTCCGGTCCCCGGTGCCTCCGCGGTGCCGCTCCTGGCGCCCCTGAGCCTTGCCGCGCTCGCCCTCGGTCTCGCTCTCACGGTGGTCGGGCGCGTGCTCCGCTACGCATTCGGCGTGCTCGCCGCCGTCATCGGCGGGTCCCTGCTGGTCGCCGCCGCGCGGATCCTCCTCGAGCGACCGCTCGATGCCGTCGCGGGGGTCGTCACGGGGTCGACGGGTCTGTCCGGCGCGGACGCGATCTCGGATCTCGTCGGCGAGACGGCGGCGACCGGATGGCCCGTCGCCGCGGCCGTCGCCGGCGCCCTGATCGCTTTCGGCGGCGCGTGGACGCTCGCCACCGCGCACCGCTGGCGCGGCGGCGGCCGACGCTACGAACGGGACGACGCGCGGCCCGGCCACACGGCGGGGGCGCGGCCGCACGACGCCTCGCGGGACGACGCGATCGACTCGTGGGACGACCTGTCGCGCGGCGACGATCCGACCTCCCGCTAGACTGGCCGGGAACCCCGCAGCACACCGAGGAGCATCATGAGCAACAGCATCGACGACCCCGGCCACGGACACTCGCCGGCCGCCTGGACCGCCGTTGTGATCATGTTGCTCGCCGTGACGCTCGGCACCGTCTTCTTCGTGCTCGACATGCCCGCGCTCGTGTGGGCCTCCGCGGGCCTGCTCGTCGGCGGCGCGATCGTGGGCTGGGCCTTGGCCAAGGCCGGGTACGGCGTGAACGGCCCCAAGTACAGCCCGAAGCAGCACTGATCATGCTCGCAGGCCTCACCGCCGGTGCGGTCGAGGATGCGGAGGCACGCGCCGAGGCGCGTCCGCTCGGCGACGTCGAGCGCGCCGCCCTCGCCCAGGCACCCGCCCTCGACGCTCTCGCCGCCCTGGCTCCCGCGGACCGCGTGAAGATCATCGCCGAGGTCAAGCGCGCGAGCCCGTCGCGCGGCGACCTCGCCGCCATCCCCGATCCGGCCCTCCAGGCACAGCTCTACCAGCAGGGCGGCGCCTCCGCGATCTCGGTGCTCACGGAAGGTCGGCGGTTCAAGGGCTCCCTCGCCGACCTCGAGGCCGTCAAGGAGCGCGTGGACGTGCCGGTGCTCCGCAAGGACTTCATCGCCACGCCGTACCAGGTGCTCGAGGCGCGTGCGTCGGGCGCCGACCTCGTGCTCCTGATCGTGGCGGCGCTCGACCAGCCCGTGCTCCGTCGGCTCCACGACCTCGTCCTCCAACTGGGGATGACCCCCCTCGTCGAGACGCACTCGCGCGAGGAGCTCGACCGCGCCGCGGATCTCGGTGCCAAGCTCATCGGCGTCAACGCGCGCAACCTCTCGACCTTCGAGCTGGACCGCGACCTCTTCGGCTCCCTCGCCGCCGATTTCCCCGCCGACGCGGTGCGGATCGCGGAGTCGGCGGTCCTGGCTCCCGCCGACGTCGCCCACTACCGCTCGGCCGGGGCCGACGTCGTGCTCGTGGGCGAGGCCCTCGTGACGAACGACCCCGTGTCGACCCTGCACGCCTTCCTGGAGGCCGGATCATGACGAGCCTGCGCGATCAGCACGGCCCCTTCTTCGGCGAGTTCGGCGGGCGGTACATGCCCGAGTCGCTCATCGCCGCGATCGACGAGCTCACGGCGGAGTACGAGGCGGCGACGGCCGACCCCGCCTTCCACGCGGAGTTCGAGAGCCTCCTGCACTCCTACGCCGGGCGCCCGTCGGCGCTCACCGAGGTCCCGCGGTTCGCCGCGCACGCGGGGGGCGCACGGATGTTCCTCAAGCGGGAGGACCTCAACCACACCGGCTCGCACAAGATCAACAACGTCATCGGTCAGGCGCTGCTCACTCGGCGCCTGGGCAAGACCCGCGTCATCGCCGAGACGGGCGCCGGTCAGCACGGTGTCGCCACCGCGACCGCCGCGGCGCTCTTCGGGTTCGAGTGCACCGTCTACATGGGCGAGGTGGACACCGAGCGGCAGGCGCTGAACGTGGCGCGGATGCGTCTGCTCGGGGCCGAGGTCATCCCGGTCACGACGGGGTCCCGCACCCTCAAGGACGCGATCAACGAGGCGTACCGCGACTGGGTGGCCTCCGTGGAGACGACCAACTACATCTTCGGCACGGCGGCGGGTCCGCATCCGTTCCCGGCGATGGTCCGCGACTTCCAGAAGATCATCTCGGAGGAGGCGCGGCAGCAGCTCCTCGACGAGACGGGCCGCCTGCCCGACGCCGTCGTCGCGTGCGTCGGGGGCGGGTCGAACGCGATCGGCATGTTCGACGCGTTCCTCGACGATCCCGACGTGGCGCTGTACGGCGTCGAAGCGGCCGGCGACGGCGTGGACACCCCGAAGCACGCCGCCTCGATCGAGCGCGGTCGCCCGGGCGTCCTGCACGGTGCGAAGACGTACGTGCTGCAGGACGAGGACGGCCAGACCGTCGAATCGCACTCGATCTCGGCCGGACTCGACTACCCGGGCGTCGGACCTGAGCACGCGTGGCTCGCCGACATCGGGCGGGCGAGCTACATCCCGGCGACCGACGCGGAGGCGATGGATGCGCTGCGCCTCCTCTCGCGCACCGAGGGCATCATCCCGGCGATCGAGTCGGCCCACGCCCTGGCGGGAGCGCTGCGGCTCGGCCGGGAACTCGGCCCGGACGCGATCATCGCGGTGAGCCTCTCCGGCCGCGGCGACAAGGACATGGACACGGCCGCGCGCTGGTTCGGCCTGTACGACGACGGCGACGGTCCCGTGGACGAGCCGCCCGCGGACGACGCCGCGAGCGGCGAGGGGGTCGAGCTGTGAGCCGCGTCGCCGCAGCCATCGACGCCGCCCGCGCCGCGGGGCGGGGTGCCTTCGTCGGCTACCTCCCTCTGGGCTACCCGAACCTGCAGACGAGCATCGACGCCGCCGTCGCGCTGGCGGAGGCCGGAGCCGACATCCTCGAGCTCGGTCCTCCCTACTCGGATCCGGTGATGGACGGCACGGTCATCCAGGAGGCCACGCAGGCGGCCCTCGCCGGCGGCTTCCGCGTGAGCGACACGTTCACCGCGGTCCGCGAGATCGCCGCACGCACCGACGTGCCGATCCTCGTGATGACGTATTGGAACCCGGTGATGCAGTACGGGGTCGATCGTTACGCGGACGACCTCCTCGCCGCCGGGGGCGCGGGCCTCATCACTCCCGACATCACTCCCGATGCCGCCGCCGACTGGATCGCCGCCTCGCGACGGACCGGGCTCGACCGGGTGTTCCTGGCGGCGCCGACCTCCACCGAGGACCGGCTGCGGATGATCGCCGAGGCCTCCACCGGCTTCGTCTACACCGTGTCGACGATGGGGATCACGGGGGAGCGGGCGGAGCTCGACGCCGCCGCCCGCACGCTCGTCGGTCGCCTCCGTGCCCACGGGGTCGAGCACGCCTGCGTGGGCATCGGCATCTCGACGGCCGCCCAGGTCGCGGGCGTCGTCGACTACGCGGACGGAGCCATCGTCGGCACGGCGCTGGTGCGGGCTCTGCGCGACGGGGGCGTTGCCGGCCTCGTCGCCGAGGCGCGCTCGCTGGCATCCGGCACGGCCCGCGCGGCGAAGTAGACTGCCCCTCGTGCTTTCCTCCCTCTCCGTCGTCGCCAGCATCCCGAGCCCGCCGATCAGCAGCTTCGCGCTGGGCCCGCTGACGATCCACTTCTACGCGCTGTGCATCCTCGCGGGGATCGTCGCGGCCGCGTTCATCACGAACCACCGCCTCACCCGCCGCGGCGCGGAGCCGTGGGTCGTCATCGACATCTGTCTGATCGCGGTGCCGCTCGCCATCATCGGCGCGCGCGCGTTCCACGTGGTGACGCACTGGAGCTACTACTTCGATCAGGGCCGCGAGTGGTGGAACCCGTTCGTGAAGGACGCGATCTGGAACGTGTGGGACGGCGGGATCGCCATCTTCGGCGCCCTGCTGGCGGGCGCACTGGGCGCGTGGCTCGGCTGCAAGTGGACCGGCATCCGGTTCTGGACGTTCGCCGACGCCCTGGCTCCCGGCCTCCTCCTCGCGCAGGCGATGGGCCGCTTCGGCAACTGGTTCAACCAGGAGCTCTACGGGCAGCCGACCGACCTGCCCTGGGGACTCGAGATCTCCTACCCCAACCCGGCATGGCCCGTCGGCCTGCCCGAGGGCACGCTGTTCCACCCGACGTTCCTGTACGAGGTCATCTGGAACACGCTGGGCGTCCTGTTCCTGTTCTGGGTCGGCAAGCGCTTCACCCTGCAGTGGGGCCGGCTGTTCGCGCTCTACCTCGTCTGGTACAGCGCGGGACGCATTGTGTGGGAGAACATCCGCATCGACCCGAGCGAGGTCTTCTTCGGTCTGCGCACCAACGTCTGGGCCGCCATCGGCGGCGTCATCGTCGGCATCGTCATCTTCGTCGTGCAGACACGTCGCCACCCGGGGCTCGAACCGTCCCCGTACCAGCCGGGGCGCGAGCGCACCGGCGGGCGGGCTGTACAATCACAGGACACCGACGATTTCGTGGACGTGAGCGCACCCCCTGCGTCCGATCTCGCCGCGGACGCTGCCACAAGCACAGTCGCCTCGAAGTAACAACCACAGCATCATCGCAGGGCCGACGTCGTCCCGGATCAGCTTGACCATGAGGACGGTAGCAATGGCCTCGAGCCCCCGTCGTGAAACGACCTCCGACAGCAGTGCGCGTACGGCAGCGGGCTTCCCCGCGAAGCAGGGCATGTACAACCCGGCGTTCGAGAAGGATGCCTGCGGCCTCGCCATGGTGGCGACGCTGCGCGGTGAGCCCGGCCACGACATCGTCGAGCTCGCGCTCACGGCGCTGCGCAACCTCGAGCACCGCGGCGCGATCGGCTCCGACGCGGGGACCGGCGACGGTGCCGGCATCCTCACGCAGATGCCCGACGCCTTCCTGCGCGAGGTCGTCGACTTCGACCTGCCTCTGGTGGGGGAGTACGCCGCCGGAATGGCGTTCCTGCCGCTGGACGACGAGGAGCGCGCCGAGGTCAAGGCGGGCGTCGAGCGGATCGCCGCCGCCGAGGGACTCACGGTCCTGGGGTGGCGCGTCGTCCCCACCGAGCAGGAGAACCTCGGCAAGCTCGCCCACGCGGCCCGCCCCGCGTTCGAGCAGCTGTTCGTCTCGCGCCCGGCCGTGGGGGACGCCCCCGCGCTGAGCGGCATCGCCCTCGACCGCCGTGTCTACCGCCTGCGCAAGCGCGCGCGTCGCGAGCACGACGCGTACTTCGTCTCCCTGAGCGCCCGCACCCTCGGGTACAAGGGGATGGTGACCACGCTGCAGCTGGAGCCGTTCTACCCCGACCTGCAGGATGAGAGGTTCCAGAGCGAGCTCGCGGTCGTGCACTCGCGGTACTCGACCAACACCTTCCCCTCGTGGCCGCTCGCGCAGCCCCTGCGGATGCTCGCGCACAACGGCGAGATCAACACCGTCGGAGCCAACCGCAACTGGATGCGGGCGCGTCAGTCGCAGCTGGAGTCGGAGCTCATCGGCGACGTGCGTCCGCTGTTGCCCATCTGTACGGAGGGCGCGAGCGACTCGGCCTCGTTCGACGAGGTGCTCGAGCTGCTCACTCTGACGGGGCGCAGCCTGCCGCACGCGATCATGATGATGGTGCCCGAGGCCTACGAGAAGCAGGCGACCCTCGACCCGGACCTGCGCGCCTTCTACGAGTACCACTCGATGCAGATGGAGCCCTGGGACGGCCCGGCCGCGCTCATCTTCACCGACGGGACGATCGTGGGCGCGACCCTCGACCGCAACGGGCTCCGCCCCGGCCGGTGGACCGAGACCACCGACGGGCTCGTCGTGATCGGGTCCGAGACCGGCGTGCTGGACTTCGCCCCCGAGCGGATCAAGCGTCGCGGGCGCCTGCGTCCGGGGCGGATGTTCGTGGTCGACACGGCACAGCGCCGCATCATCGAGGACGACGAGGTCAAGCGCGATCTGGCGAACCTGCAGCCGTGGCAGGAGTGGCTGGACGCCGGGCGCGTGCGCCTCAAGGACCTCCCCGAGCGCGAGCACATCGTCCACCCGATCGCCTCGATCACCCGCCGCCAGCGGACCTTCGGATACACGGAGGAGGAGGTGCGCATCCTCCTCACCCCGATGGGTCAGAACGGTGCCGAACCGCTCGGCGCGATGGGTTCCGACGCGCCGATCGCGGTGCTGAGCGAGCGCCCGCGTCTGCTCTTCGACTACTTCGTGCAGCAGTTCGCGCAGGTGACGAACCCGCCGCTCGACTCGATCCGCGAAGAGGTCGTGACCTCTCTCGCGCTGGGGCTCGGCCCCGAGCGGAACCTGCTCGACTGGGGACCGGACCACACGCGGACGATCACGCTCGATTTCCCGGTGATCGACAACGACGAGCTGGCGAAGCTCCAGAACATCGACAAGGCGCTGCCGGGCCGCCGGAGCGTCACCGTCCGCGGCCTCTACCACTTCGACCAGGGCGAGCACGCGCTCGAGAACCGCCTCGAGGAGATCTGCGCCGAGGTCGACGCCGCCATCGAGCAGGGTGCCGAGTTCATCATCCTGAGCGACCGGGACTCGAACAAGGACCTCGTCCCGATCCCGTCGCTGCTGATGCTCTCGGCGGTGCACCACCACCTCATCCGACGCGAGAACCGCATGAAGGTCGGTCTCGTGGTCGAGGCGGGCGATGTCCGCGAGGTCCACCACGTGGCGACGCTGATCGGATACGGTGCCTCCGCCGTGAACCCGTATCTGGCGATGGAGACCGTCGAGTACCTGGTGCGCGCGGGCTTCATCACCGGGATCTCGCCGGAGAAGGCGGTCAAGAACCTGATCTACGCGCTCGGCAAGGGCGTGCTGAAGATCATGTCGAAGATGGGCATCTCGACGGTGTCCTCCTATGCCGGCTCCCAGGTGTTCGAGGCCGTGGGTCTGTCGGAGCAGTTCGTCGCGAAGTACTTCACCGGCACCGAGACGAAGCTCGGCGGCGTCGGCATCGACGAGATCGCCCGCGAGAACCAGGCGCGCCACGACTACGCCTACCCCGAGGACGGCGCGGCGCGTGCGCACGAGCGCCTGTGGACCGGCGGCGAGTACCAGTGGCGTCGCGACGGCGCGCCGCACCTGTTCAACCCCGACACCGTGTTCCGCCTGCAGCACTCGACGCGCGCGCGCCGGTACGACGTCTTCCGCGAGTACACGAAGCTCGTCGACGACCAGGCGGCCGAGCTGAAGACGCTGCGCGGCATGTTCCGGCTGAAGACCGGCGAACGTCCGCCCGTCCCGATCGACGAGGTCGAGCCGATCGAGTCGATCGTGAAGCGGTTCTCCACGGGCGCGATGAGCTACGGCTCGATCTCCAAGGAGGCGCACGAGACCCTCGCGATCGCGATGAACTCGATCGGTGCGAAGTCGAACACGGGCGAAGGCGGCGAGGACGTCGAGCGGTTGCTCGACCCCGCGCGCCGCAGCGCCATCAAGCAGGTCGCATCCGGGCGCTTCGGCGTCACGAGCATGTACCTGACGCACGCGGACGACATCCAGATCAAGCTCGCGCAGGGCGCCAAGCCCGGCGAGGGCGGCCAGCTGCCCCCCGCGAAGGTGTATCCGTGGATCGCCCGCACCCGTGGCGGGACCCCCGGCGTCGGGCTCATCTCGCCGCCGCCGCACCACGACATCTACTCGATCGAGGACCTCAAGCAGCTGATCTTCGACCTCAAGCGCGCGAACCCCGCGGCCCGGGTCCACGTCAAGCTCGTGAGCCAGTCGGGGATCGGCGCCGTCGCGGCCGGTACCGCGAAGGCCCTCGCCGACGTCATCCTCGTCTCCGGGCACGACGGCGGCACCGGCGCGAGCCCGCTGAACTCGCTCAAGCACGCCGGCACCCCGTGGGAGCTGGGCCTCGCCGAGACCCAGCAGACCCTCATGCTCAACGACATGCGCGACCGCGTCGTCGTCCAGGCCGACGGGCAGCTCAAGACCGGGCGCGACGTCATCATCGCGGCGCTCCTGGGCGCCGAGGAGTACGGCTTCGCGACGACCGCCCTGGTCGTCGAGGGGTGCATCATGATGCGCGTCTGCCACCTGGACACGTGCCCCGTAGGCGTCGCCACGCAGAACCCCGTGCTGCGTCAGCGGTTCACGGGGAAGCCGGAGTTCGTCGTGAACTTCATGGAGTTCCTGGCGCAGGAGGTGCGCGAGTACCTCGCCGAGCTCGGCTTCCGCTCGCTCGACGAGGCGATCGGACGCAACGACCTCCTGGACGTGAACGGCGCGATCGAGCACTGGAAGGCGAGCGGGCTCGACCTCACGCCGATCCTCGACGGCCCCTCGTTCGCACCCGAGACGCCGCGACGGCATCTGCGCGATCAGGACCACGAGCTGGACCAGCACTTCGACGTGGGCCTCATCGAGCGGGCGCAGGACGTCATCGCGCACGGCGGTCACCTCGCCGTGGATCTGCCCATTCGCAACACCGAACGCGCCGTCGGCACGATGCTCGGCAACCGGGTCACGCTGGCGCACGGCGAGCACGGCCTGCCCGCCGGCACGATCGAGATCAACCTGACCGGTTCGGCGGGCCAGTCGTTCGGCGCCTTCCTGCCCGCCGGGATCACGCTGCGCCTCGAGGGGGACTCCAACGACTACGTCGGCAAGGGCCTGTCGGGCGGCGAGATCGTCGTGCGCCCGCCGCGCGACGCCGAGTTCGACGCGTCGCAGAACGTCATCGCCGGGAACGTCATCGGCTACGGCGCGACGCAGGGCAGCCTCTTCCTCCGCGGTGTCGTGGGGGAGCGGTTCCTCGTGCGCAACTCCGGCGCGACCGCCGTCGTCGAAGGTGTCGGCGACCACGCCCTCGAGTACATGACGGGCGGCCTCGCGGTCATCCTCGGGGCCACCGGACGCAACCTCGGCGCAGGCATGTCCGGGGGCACGGCCTACGTCTACAAGCTCGACCGAGACCTCGTCAACCGCGAAGCGCTCGCCAGCGGCGAGCTGGAGCTCCGCGAGCTCGGCTCGGGCGACGTCGAGATCCTGCGTGACCTGCTCGAGCGCCACGTCGCCGAGACGGGCTCGACCCTGGCCGCCGCGCTCCTCGAGGACATCGAGGACGAGGCGCAGAACTTCGTCCGAGTGCTGCCGCGCGACTACGCGGCCGTACTGCAGACCCGACAGGACGCCGCCGCCGAGGGGCTCGACCCCGACAGCGACGTCGTCTGGACCCGCATCCTGGAGGTGACCGGTGGCTGACCCGAAGGGCTTCCTGAAGACCACCGAGCGCGAGCTCCCGGCGCGCCGGCCGGTTCCCGTGCGCATCATGGACTGGAAAGAGGTGTACGAGCCCGGCGACTCCGCCGTGCTGCGTCGCCAGGCGGGACGCTGCATGGACTGCGGCATCCCGTTCTGCCACAAGGGATGCCCGCTGGGCAATCTCATCCCCGAGTGGAACGACCTCATGTGGCGCGGGGAGGGGCGCGCGGCCATCGAGCGGCTGCACGCGACCAACAACTTCCCGGAGTTCACCGGTCGGCTCTGCCCGGCGCCCTGCGAGAGCGCCTGCGTCCTGGGGATCAACCAGCCCGCCGTCACGATCAAGCAGATCGAGGTCTCGACGATCGATGAGGCGTTCGCGAACGGATGGGTCGAGCCCGAGCCGCCCGCGCGCCTGACCGGAAAGACCGTGGCCGTCGTCGGTTCCGGCCCCGCCGGCCTCGCGGCGGCGCAGCAGCTCACGCGTGCCGGTCACACCGTCGCGGTGTTCGAGCGGGATGACCGCATCGGCGGCCTGCTGCGCTACGGCATCCCGGACTTCAAGATGGAGAAGCGTCACCTCGAGTCGCGCCTTCGTCAGATGCAGGACGAGGGCACGCGCTTCCGCGCGGGCGTCGAGATCGGCACCGACATCACGTGGGCCGACCTGCGGGCGCGCTACGACGCCGTCGTGATCGCCACCGGCGCCACGGTGCCGCGCGACATCCCGATCCCCGGTCGCGACCTCGACGGCGTGCACTTCGCCATGGAGTACCTCGTCGAGTCGAACAAGGCCGTCGCGGGCGACCAGGTGCCGCACCAGATCCACGCCGAGGGCAAGCACGTCATCGTCATCGGCGGCGGCGACACCGGAGCGGACTGCATCGGCACGGCGCACCGCCAGGGCGCGCTCAGCGTCACGAACCTCGCGATCGGCACGCAGCCGCCGACGGAACGCCCCGACCACCAGCCGTGGCCGACCATGCCCACCGTGTTCGAGGTCTCCTCGGCGCACGAGGAGGGCGGGGAGCGCACCTATCTCGCCTCGACGGTGGAGTTCCTCGGGAACGACGCGGGCGAGGTCCGGGCGCTGCGCCTGGCCGAGACGGAGTACCTGCCCGACGGGCGTCGCGTGCCCAAGAGCGGCACCGAGCGCGAGATCCCCGCAGACCTCGTTCTCATCGCGATGGGTTTCACCGGCCCGGAGCGCCCGGAGCTCGAGGAGCAGCTGGGTACCGTGTTCACGGGCCGCGGCAATGTCGAGCGCGGCGACGACTACCAGTCAACCGCTGCGGGAGTGTTCGTGGCGGGCGACGCCGGTCGTGGTCAGTCCCTGATCGTCTGGGCGATCGCCGAGGGGCGGGCTGCGGCGGCGGCCGTCGACGAGTACCTCATGGGACGGACGAACCTGCCCTCTCCCGTGGGGCCGCGCGACATCGCGATCGGCCTTCAGCCCGCGTAGGCTGAGTATCACCCCCGAACAACACACACAGACCGGAGAGTCAGTCAGTGAGACGCGCGAAGATCGTCGCAACCCTGGGACCGGCCACAGAATCGTACGAGATGATCCGCGCGATCATCGACGCGGGCGTGGACGTCACCCGAATGAACCTGAGCCACGGCTCCTACGCCGAGCACGAAGTCCGCTTCGCGAACGTGCGCAAGGCCGCCGACGACGCGGGGCGCGCCGTCGCCATCCTCGTCGACCTGCAGGGGCCGAAGATCCGCCTGGGGAAGTTCTCGGACGGCCCCCACGACCTCGCGGTCGGCGAGACGTTCCGCATCACGACCGAGGACGTCGTGGGCACCCGCGACCTCGTCGGGACCACGTTCGCGGGCCTCGCCGGCGACGTGAAGCCGGGTGACTTCCTCCTGATCGACGACGGCAAGGTGCGCGTCCAGGTCGAGAGCGTCGACGGCCCCGTGGTGACCACCAAGGTGGTCGTGGCGGGCACCGTCTCCAACAACAAGGGCATCAACCTGCCCGGCGTCGCCGTCAGCGTCCCCGCCCTGTCCGAGAAGGACGAGTCGGACCTGCGCTGGGGCCTCAAGGCCGGCGCCGACCTCATCGCGCTCTCCTTCGTGCGCGACGCCGCCGACATCTCGCGCGTGCACGAGATCATGGCGGAGGAGGGCCGGAAGGTCCCCGTGATCGCCAAGATCGAGAAGCCGCAGGCGGTCGACAACCTCGAGGAGATCATCGACGCCTTCGACGGCATCATGGTCGCTCGCGGCGACCTCGCCGTCGAGCTGCCGCTCGAGGCCGTGCCGATCGTGCAGAAGCGCGCGGTGGAGCTGTGCCGTCGGATGGCCAAGCCCGTCATCGTCGCGACGCAGATGCTCGAGTCGATGACCCACGCCCCGGTGCCCACGCGCGCCGAGGCGTCCGACGTCGCCAACGCCGTCCTCGACGGCGCCGACGCGGTCATGCTCTCCGGCGAGACCAGCGTGGGCGACTACCCCGTGGTCACGGTCCAGACGATGGCCCGCATCGTCGACTCGACGGAGGAGCACGGCTTGGAGCGCATCAAGCCGGTGCCGACCCGGCCGCGCACCCAGGGCGGCATCATCACCCTGGCCGCCAACGAGGTCGCGGAGTTCGTCGAGGCGAAGTTCATCTGCATCTTCACCGAGTCGGGCGACACCGCCCGCCGCATGTCGCGGCTGCGCCCCGGCATCCCGATGATGGCCTTCGCCGTCGACCCGGCGATCCGTCGCCGGATGGCCCTGACCTGGGGCGTGCAGTCGACGCTCGTCGAGCACGTCGCCCACACGGACCTGATGTTCATCCAGGTCGACGAGTTCTTCCTGAACAAGGGTCTGGCCAAGGAGGGGGACAAGGTCGTCGTGATCTCCGGGTCCCCTCCCGGAATCATCGGCTCGACCAACGACATCCGGGTCCACCGGATCGGCGACGCCGTCCACGGCAAGGCGCCGATCTACCAGTCGGAGAAGTAGGTCGGACGGACAGGGCGGATGGCCGGGGGAGCCCCGGGCATCCGCCCTTCGTCGTAACCGGGCCGTGTGCGCCGCGGGTGGTGGGTGCCGGTGGTGGGAGTCGAACCCACACGCCCTTGCGGGCAACCGAGTTTGAGTCGGTCGCGTCTGCCATTCCGCCACACCGGCGTGCGACGAATCGACCATACCGTAGGATTCAAAGGTGACTGAGCAGGAACTGAGCACCCCGTCGTCCGCGACCACGCCCCGCCGTGTCGTCGTGGCCGAGGACGAATCGCTGATCCGCCTCGACATCGTCGAGATCCTCCGCGACAACGGCTTCGACGTCGTCGGCGAGGCCGGTGACGGCGAGACCGCCGTCCAGCTGGCCACCGAGCTGCGCCCGGACCTCGTGATCATGGACGTGAAGATGCCGACCCTCGACGGGATCAGCGCGGCGGAGAAGCTCGGCAAGAACCACGTCGCCCCGGTCGTCCTGCTCACGGCGTTCAGCCAGAAGGAGCTCGTCGAGCGGGCCAGCGAGGCGGGCGCGCTCGCCTACGTCGTGAAGCCGTTCACCCCGAACGACCTGCTGCCGGCGATCGAGATCGCCCTGGCCCGCTACGAGCAGATCATCACGCTCGAGGCCGAGGTCGCCGACATGGTCGAGCGCTTCGAGACCCGCAAGCTCGTGGACCGCGCCAAGGGCCTGCTCAACGAGAAGATGGGGCTCAGCGAGCCCGAGGCCTTCCGCTGGATCCAGAAGGCGTCCATGGACCGTCGCCTCACGATGCAGGACGTCGCCAAGGCGATCATCGAGCAGCTCTCCCCGAAGAAGGCCTGACGCCGCACCTCCACCCGCTTTCGCCGAGACCGCCTCTGCGCGTCGAGACCCGCGACCACGCCGGCGGTCTCGACGCGGAGGGGCGGTCTCGACGTGGGAGGCGGGGCGCGGCGCGGAGCGCGCGGGCGTCAGAGGGCGCGGATCAGGTTCGTGATCCGGATCGTCGAGCAGCGTCGACCCTGGTCGTCGGTCACGGCGATCTCGTGCACGGTCATGCTGTGGCCGAGGTGGACCGGCGTGCAGACGCCGGTCACGACGCCGCTGGTCGCCGAGCGGGTGTGGGTCGCGTTGATGTCCACCCCGACGGCGAGCCGGTCGGGCCCGGCGTGGAGGTTGGCCGCCATCGACCCCAGGGACTCGCCGAGGACGACGTAGGCCCCGCCGTGCAGGAGCCCGACGGGCTGCGTGTTGCCCTCGACGGGCATCGTCGCGACGGCCCGCTGCACGGTGAACTCCGTGAACTCGATGCCCATCTTGTCGGCGAGGGCGCCCATGCCGCGCGCCCGCACCCAGGCGAGGCCGTCGACGTCATCGGGGGTGCTCGGAGCGGTCATCGTCCACCTTCGGATGTGATCAGTGCGGGGAGTTCCGGTGTCCGCGCCCGCGTCTAGGCTTGCAGGGTGACGGACTCCGGAAAGCCTACCCTCCTGGTCGTCGACGGCCATTCGCTCGCGTATCGCGCGTTCTTCGCGCTGCCGGTGGACAACTTCTCCACGAAGGACGGCCAGCACACGAACGGCATCTACGGATTCCTGTCGATGTTCGTGAACCTCATCAAGGCCGAGCAGCCCACCCACCTCGCCGTCGCGTTCGACACCTCCCGGCACTCCTTCCGCACGGACCAGTACCCCGAGTACAAGGCGAACCGATCCGAGTCGCCCGCCGAGTTCACCGGGCAGATCCCGCTCCTGCAGGACTGCCTGGCAGCGATGAACGTGCCCGTGCTCACGAAGCCGGGTGTGGAGGCGGACGACATCCTCGCCACCCTCGCCACCCAGGGCGCGGCCGCCGGGTTCGACGTCCTGGTCTGCTCCGGCGACCGCGACACGATCCAGCTCGTCACCGACGACGTCACGCTGCTCTACCCGAGCGTGCAGGGGGTGTCGCAGCTCAAGCGCTACACCCCGGACGCCGTCGTGGAGAAGTACGGCCTCCCACCCGTCAACTACCCCGACATCGCGGCGCTGGTGGGGGAGACGAGCGACAACCTGCCCGGAGTCCCGAAGGTGGGCGAGAAGACCGCGGTCAAGTGGCTCACCCAGTGGGGCACTCTGGACGCCCTGCTCGACAACGCGGAGAAGATCACCGGCGTCGTCGGCGGCAACCTGCGCGAGCACCTCGACGACGTCCGGCGCAACCGCTCCCTCAACGCCCTCCTCCGCGATGTCGAGCTGCCCGTCGGCCCCGCGGACCTCGCCGTACAGCCGATCGACGCACAGGCGGTGCGCGACATCTTCGCGCGGCTCGAGTTCCGCACCCTGCTTCCGCGCGTCTTCGATGCCGTCGGCGCGGACGCCGACGAGGCCGCGGCCGCGACGGCCCCCGCGGTCGTCGCGCCGGTCGCCGAGCAGCTGACCGCGCCCGCGATGGCCGACTGGATCGGTCGGCGCGAGGGCGAGCTGGCCCTCACCGTGACGATCGAGGGCGCGCTGCCCGCCCGCGTCGGGATCTCGGACGGCGACGCGGCGGTCGAGGCCACGTGGGACGACGAGGTCGCCGCCGCCCTGCGGCCGTGGCTGGAGGGCGACGCGCCGAAGGTCATGGTCGACGCGAAGCCCCAGGTGAAGGCGCTGCGCCGGGCGGGCGTCTCGCTGCGCGGACTCGCGTTCGATCCGATCCTCGCCGGGTGGCTCCTCCGACCGAGCTTCCCCGACAAGACCCTCGGGGATCTCGTCGACCGCTACCTGGACGAGAAGCTGCCCGAGGCCGACCCGACGCAGCTCGTCCCCGAGACCGAGGGGGCGACGCCGGCTCAGCTCGGCTGGTACGCGCTGCGGGTGACCGCCGCCATCCGCGACGACATGCCCGCGTCCGTCGCCCGGGTCATGACCGACATCGAGCTGCCGACGCTCGGCGCCCTCGCCGACATGGAGCTGGCGGGTGTGGCCGTCTCGCACGCCAAGCTGTCGGCGTTCTCCACCGAGCTCGCCGCCCGCGCCGACGACATCGCCCAGCGTGCGTACGCCGAGATCGAGCGCGAGGTCAACCTCGGCTCGCCCAAGCAGCTGCAGGAGGTGCTGTTCGAGCAGCTCCAGCTGCCCAAGACCCGCAAGACGAAGACGGGCTACTCGACGGATGCCGCCGTGCTCGCCGACCTGCAGGAATCGAACCCCCATCCGTTCCTGGACCTCCTCCTGCAGCATCGTGAGGCGACGAAGCTCCGCCAGATCATCGAGTCACTCGATGTCGCCATCGGCGCCGACGGCCGGGCGCACACGACGTACCTGCAGACCGGCAGCCAGACCGGGCGGCTCTCGAGCACGGACCCGAACCTGCAGAACATCCCGATCCGCAACGAGGAGTCGCACCGAATCCGTGCGGCGTTCGAGGTCGGCGAGGGCTACGAGACCCTTCTCACCGCGGACTACTCGCAGATCGAGATGCGGATCATGGCCCATCTCTCCGGCGACGAGGGCCTGATCGAGGCGTTCAACTCGGGGGAGGACCTTCACCGGTTCGTCGGCGCGCGCGTGTTCGGCGTGGATCCGGCCGACGTGACGCCCGCGATGCGGACGAAGGTCAAGGCGATGAGCTACGGCCTCGTCTACGGACTGAGCGCGTTCGGGCTGTCCAAGCAGCTGCGGATCGATCAGTCCGAGGCGAAGCTGCTCATGACCGAGTACTTCGCGCGGTTCGGCGCCGTGCGCGACTACCTGCGCGAGTCGGTGGCCCAGGCGCGCGTGGACGGCTACACGGAGACGATCTTCGGCAGACGGCGGCCCTTCCCCGACCTCGCCAGCCCCAATCGGGTGCTGCGCGAGAACGCGGAGCGTGCGGCGCTCAACGCGCCGATCCAGGGCAGCGCGGCGGACATCATGAAGCTCGGCCTCCTGCACATCCACGATCAGCTGCGCGCCGACGGTCTGCGTTCCCGCGTGCTGCTGCAGATCCACGACGAGCTCGTCGTCGAGGTCGCCGCCGGTGAGTGGGACGCGGTCGAGGAGATCGTGCGCACGCGGATGGGGGATGCCGCCGAGCTGTCGGTGCCTCTCGACGTGCAGATCGGTCGCGGCGAGAACTGGGACGTCGCGGGGCACTGATCGTCGGGCCGCGACCGCACGTGCCCCGGAATATGCTCGAAGGATGAACGAGACCCCACGGACGCCCACCCCCATCGACGCGATCGCCGAGGACTGGGTCGACACCGTCGCGGAGCAGTATCCGACTCTCGCGACGTACATCGGACGGTTCGAGCACGATGCGCGTCTGGACGACCTCTCCCCGGAGGGCACGGAGCGCGCCGCTGCGGCCGCCCGCGCCACGCTCGCGGCGCTGTCCGCCGCCGAGCCCGTCGACGCGGTCGACGTGGTCACCCGGGCCGACCTGTCCGCCGAGCTCGAGCTGAGGCTCGCCCTGCACGACGCCGGCGCCCACCAGCGCGACCTGAATGTGATCGCCTCGCCGGCACAGGAGCTGCGGAACGTCTTCGACCTGATGCCGACCGCCACCGTCGAGGACTGGGCGACGATCTCGGCGCGACTGGCGGCAGTGCCCGCTGCGCTCTCCGGCTACATCGCGACGCTGCGCGAGGGTGTCGCCGCAGGCAACGTGCCGGCGCGCCGTCAGGTGACGGAGGTCGTCACGCAGATCGCCCGCTACACCTCGGACGCGGGGTTCTTCGCGGAGTTCACCGGCGACGCTGCGCCCGCGGAGGGGCAGCTGCCCGCCTCGCTCGCCCGCGAGCTCGCGATCAGCAGCAACGCCGCCCGGGTCGCCTATGACGAGCTCGCCCAGTTCCTGTCGCGCGAACTGGCCCCCGTCGCCTCCGCACAGGACGCCGTGGGGCGCGACCTCTACGCTCTGCACTCGCGCCGCTTCCTCGGCGCGGAGATCGACCTCGACGAGACCTACGAGTGGGGTGTCGAGGAGCTCGCGCGGATGGTCGCCGAGCAGGAGTCCGTGGCGGACCGGATCTCCGCCGGAGCCTCTGTCGAGGAGGCCGTCGCGTTCCTCGAGGGCGACGAGACCCGCAAGCTGCGCGGCACGGATGCGCTGCAGCGCTGGATGCAGGAGACGAGCGACCGCGCCGTGGCAGAACTCGGGCGCAGCCACTTCGACATCCCCGAGCCGATCCGCACCCTGGAGTGCATGATCGCACCCACCCACGAGGGCGGCATCTACTACACCGGCCCCACGGACGACTTCTCCCGCCCGGGACGTATGTGGTGGTCCGTGCCGGAGGGCGTCGACACGTTCGACACCTGGCGCGAACTGACCACCGTCTACCACGAGGGCGTCCCGGGTCATCACCTGCAGATCGCCCAGGCCGTCTACAACCGTGCGGAGCTGAACTCGTGGCGGCGGCTCCTCGCCGGCTCCAGCGGTCACGCCGAAGGCTGGGCGCTCTACGCGGAGCGCCTCATGGAGCAGCTCGGCTATCTCGACGACCCCGCCGACCGGCTCGGGATGCTCGACGGTCAGCGGATGCGCGCGGCGCGGGTCGTCCTGGACATCGGCGTCCACCTGGGCAAGCCGCGTCTGGACGGCACGGGCGTCTGGGACGCCGACTACGCGCTCGATGTCATGCGCCGCAACGTCAACATGCCGGACGAGTTCATCCGCTTCGAGGTGAACCGATACCTCGGGTGGCCGGGACAAGCTCCGTCCTACAAGGTCGGTCAGCGCATCTGGGAGCAGATCCGCGACGAGACGGCGCAGCGGGAGGGCGCCGACTTCGACATCAAGCGGTTCCACATGCGCGCGCTGCGGCTCGGCGGCGTCGGCCTGGACACTCTGCGGATGGCGCTCGCCCACTCCTGACCGAGCGCATCCTGACGACCGCGACCGGACAATCCGGGGAATGATGACGCGCACGGGGGAGTTTGCATCCGTATGAATGCAGTTGAGCTGGGACTGGACACGTTCGGCGACATCTCCGTCGACGAGCACGGCACGCGATCGAGCGATGCGCAGACGATCCGCGACGTCGTCGACCAGGCAGTGCTCGCCGACCAGGTGGGCCTGTCCTTCTTCGGCGTGGGGGAGCACCACCGCCACGAGTTCGCTGTCTCGAGCCCCGAGATCGTCCTCGCGGCGATCGCGGCGCGCACCGAGCACATCCACGTCGGGACCGCCGTGACCGTCCTCTCCAGCGACGACCCCGTGCGCGTCTACGAGCGGTTCGCCACGCTCGACGCCGTCTCCCGGGGGAGGGCGGAGGTCATCCTCGGCCGGGGGTCGTTCATCGAGTCGTTCCCGCTGTTCGGCTACGACCTCCGCGACTACGACGTCCTCTTCGACGAGAAGCTCGACCTGTTCTCCCGATTGCTCACCGAGGAGCCCGTGACCTGGGAAGGCACCACCCGGGCGTCCCTCTCGAACGCGGACGTCTTCCCTAAGACGGAGAGCGGCCTGCGCGCCTGGGTCGGCGTAGGGGGCTCGCCGGAATCGGTCGTGCGCACCGCGCGCCACGGCTACGGGCTGCTCCTCGCGATCATCGGCGGCTCGGCGGAACGGTTCCGCCCGTTCGTCGACCTCTACCACCGTTCGCTCGACTCGTTCGGCCGTGACCGGCTCCCGGTGGGCATCCACTCGCCGGGCCACGTCGCGCCGACGGATGCTCAGGCGTGGGACGAGCTGTATCCCGCGATGGAGGCGAATCGCAACGCGATCGGCGCGGAGCGGGGATGGCCGCCGTACAGCCGCCTCCAGTTCCAGCACGACGTCGGCCCGGAAGGTGCGATCTACGCCGGTTCTCCGGAGACAGTGGCGCGGAAGATCGCGGCGACCGTGCGCACGCTCGGCGCCGACCGGTTCGACCTGAAGTACGCCAACGGCACGCTGCCGCACGCGACGATGATGCGGTCGATCGAGCTCTACGGCACGGAGGTCGCGCCGATGGTGCACGATCTTCTGGCCGACGACCGGGCATGACAGCCACGGACACCGGTCCGTAACATGCAACCATGACGGATGCCCTGCCCCGCCCCGGTACGACGGTCGCGACGCGGCTGGATGCCCTCCCGTTCACGCGCCCGCACCTCCGCGTCCTGACCGGCTCCGGTCTCGGATGGGCCCTCGACGCGATGGACGTCGGGCTCGTCTCGTTCGTGATCGCGGCGCTGATCGCCGAATGGTCTCTGACGGGGGAGCAGGCCTCGTGGATCGCCTCCGCGGGGTTCGTCGGCATGGCGGTCGGCGCGAGCGTCGGAGGCCTTCTCGCCGACCGGTTCGGTCGCCGGTCGGTGTTCGCTCTCACGCTGCTGGTGTACGGCCTCGCGACCGGCGCCAGCGCTCTCGCGGGCGGCCTCGCGGTCCTCATCGCGTTGCGTGTGGTCGTCGGGCTCGGGCTCGGCGCGGAGCTGCCGGTCGCGAGCACGTACGTCAGCGAGTTCGCGCCGGCCAGGATGCGCGGCCGGCTCATCGTCATCCTCGAGGCGTTCTGGGCCGTGGGGTGGACGGCGGCCGCGCTGATCGGCTACCTGGTGATCCCGAACCTCGACGACGGATGGCGGTGGGCGCTGGCTCTCGGCGCCGTCCCCGCGGTGTACGCGCTGGTCGTGCGGTGGGGTCTCCCCGAGTCCGCGCGGTGGCTCGAGCGCCGCGGTCGTCACGCCGAGGCGGACGCCGTCGTCGCACGCTTCGAAGCCGCCACGAACGGGGGGTCCACCGCCCGCGCCGTCGGTCCGGTCGCCGGACCGGCGCCCACCGCCGGCGAGGAGAGCGGCGCGGGGGTAGCGCCGACCTCGGGCGCGCGGGTCGCCGCCCTCTGGTCCGCCGAGTTCCGCCACCGGACGGCGTCGCTCTGGGTCGTGTGGTTCTGTGTGAACTTCGCCTACTACGGAGCGTTCATCTGGATCCCGGCCATCCTGTTCTCCCAGGGGTACGACCTCGTGAAGTCGTTCGGTTTCACCCTCGTCATCACGCTCGCCCAGCTCCCCGGCTACGCGGTCGCCGCGTGGCTGATCGAGGTGTGGGGGCGTCGGCTGACGCTCGCCGTGTTCCTGGCCGGTTCGGCGGCATCCGCCGTGCTCTTCGGCACCGCGACGGGTGAAGGGGCGATCATCGCGGCGGGCATGGCCCTGTCGTTCTTCAACCTCGGCGCGTGGGGAGCCCTCTACGCGGTGACTCCGGAGAGCTATCCCACCTCACTGCGGGCGACCGGCTCGGGCTGGGCGGCCGGTGTCGGGCGCATCGCGTCGATCGTCGCGCCCCTGAGCGTTCCGCCGCTGCTCGCGATCGGGGGCACGCCCGTCCCGTTCGCGGTGTTCGGAGCGTTCTTCGTCGTCGCGGCCGTCGCCACCTGGGGGCTCGTGGATCGTCGCGGCGCCGCCCTCGATGACCGCTGAGGCCGCAGCGCGGTCGTAGGCTGGCCGGATGGCATCCGTGCGTTTCGTCGCCATCGGCGACTCCTTCACCGAGGGCGTGGGCGACGAGCTCCCCGACGGCACCGTGCGCGGCTGGGCGGACCTCGTCGCCCAGGGCTGGGCCGATTCGCGCGCTGAGCCCATCGAGTACGCGAACCTCGCGATCAGGGGGAAGCTCGTCTGGCCGATCGTGGCGCAGCAGTTGGAGCCCGCGCTGGCCCTGAAGCCCACCCACCTGTCGTTCAACGGCGGCGGCAACGACATGCTGCGTCCGCGGACATCGATCTCGCACATCGCGGACGCCTTCAGCCAGGTGCTGCGCCGGTGCGACGAGGAAGGCGTCCGGCTGATCCTGCTGTCCGGGGCCAATCCCTCCGCCCAGCTTCCGATGGGACGCATGATCCAGCGGCGCGGCGACCTGATGTCGGATGCCGTCATCGAGCGGATGGCGGGGCGCGACGACGTCGCTCGCGCGTTGAACTGGCCCGACGCCACACTGTCCGACCCGTCGTTCTGGTCCGAGGACCGGCTGCACATGAACAGTCGCGGCCATCATCGCGTCGCCGCCCGGGTGCTGGAGGCATTGGGGGAGCGCGCACCGGACGACTGGTGGTCGCTGACCGAACTGCCCGATGCGGCGACACTCGCCCGCGGCGAGTACTTCCGCGAGCACCTCGGACCGTGGGTGCGGCGCCGCCTGACCGGCACCTCGTCCGGCGACGGCCGCGAGCCGAAGTTCGGCGGCGGGTGGATCGAGGTCGCGCCGCGCTGACCGCGTCGGCCCATACGTCGCCCCGTCGTGTCAAGGGCATGGCCGACCCCCGATGCATCCGAGACCATGGACCGGCGCGGTGCCCCGCCGCGCCAGGATTCTCCGAAGGAGCACCACTCATGAGCATCGGAGCGGGCATCGCCCTCATCGTGATCGGCGCGATTCTGGTCTTCGCCATCGACGTCGACACGAGCGGCTTCGTCGATCTCGATCTGATCGGCTACATCCTGATGGGAGCCGGTGTGCTGGTCTTCCTGCTGGGACTGGTCTTCACCTTCCGCCGCCGGTCGACGGCGCAGGTCACCCGCACGGTCGATCCGGTCGCGGGGGAGCGGATCACCCAGACCGAATCGCGCACGTCGGGCGACGGCGCCGTCTGACCGCCCTCAGCGCCCGATGCGTCGGCGCGGCGTCGGCGGGGGATCCATCCCCAGCAGGACACGAGTCTTCCGACGCTCGATGACGATGAACGTCCACCCGATCATCCACAGCGGCACCTGGGTCAGGAAGGCGATGCGGAACGCGTCCAGACGGTAGGTGGCGGGAGTGCCCGCCCCCTGCAGGTCGAGGGCGAGGCCGATCGCGAAGATCGCCAGCAGGGCGGCGAGGAAGCCGCCCACGTTGGTGATCCCCGTGGCCGTGCTGAGCCGATGGGCGGGATTGTGCGTGCGGGCGTGGTCGAACGCGATCATCGATGCCGGCCCGCCCATCGCGAGCGCGAAGGCGAGGACGTACAGCAGCCACACGGGCGCAGCTCCTGGCCACGCGATCACCACGAGCCACGCGGTGGCCTGGACGGCGATCGCGGGAAGGACGAGCACCCGGGAGCGCAGGTGCGGCACGCGCCGCGAGAGGTCGCCCATGATGGGGCCGAGCGCCATGCCCACCACCACGTACGTCGACAGGACCGCCGCGGCGTGCCCCTTGTCGAGGCCTTCGCCGGCGGTGAGGAAGGGCATGCCCCAGAGGAGGACGAAGGCGGTCCCGGCGAAGGGTGTCGTGAAATGCGACCAGAACGCGAGCCGGGTGCCCGGGTGCGCCCACGCTGCGCGGATGCCGACGCCGGTGTCCATCGATGAGCGCACGACGCGGATCGTTCCGGTGTTCGTGTCGACCGACAGGTCGGCATCGAGCTCCGGGGGACGGTTGCGGATGAAGACGGCGACGAGGATCCCGAACAGGACGCACAGTCCGGCGATGCCCCCGAAGGCGATCTCCCAGCTCGTGGCGTGCAGCACCGCGGCGAGCGGTGCGAGGGAGAGGAGCTGGCCGGCCTGACCCACCAGGCCGGTGAGCTGGCTCATGAGAGGCCCGCGTTGGGCCGGGAACCACGTCGCGACGAGGCGGAGGACGCCGGGGAAGATCGCGGCGTCGCCGGCGCCGAGGAGCGTCCGGGCGAAGATCGCGACGCCGACGCTGGGGGAGAAGGCGAGGGTGAGCTGGCCGGCCGCCATGAGGAGCATCCCGACGGTCATGATGGGTCGCGCGCCGTAGCGATCGAGGAGGAGGCCCACGGGGATCTGCATCCCGCCGTACACCGCGAGCTGGACGACGGCGAACATCGACAGTGTGGCCGCGTCCGCGCCGAAGCGCTCGGCGGTGTCGACGCCGACTGCGGCGAGCGAGCTGCGGTTCACGACGGCGAGCATGTAGGCCGAGACGCCCACGGTCCAGATGAACCAGGCCCGCCATCCCGGTCCCGTGTGCGAGGAGGGGATGCGGACGGTTCTCACCCCTCCACGCTAGTCGCGTGCGCGGGGGTGCCCGACCGCCCGCGGCTCACCGTGCCTGGTCGGGGCGGGCCGCGACGTCGAGCGACGCGAGGAGCGCCGCCACGCGCGAGCGGATCTCGTCGCGGATCGGCCGGACGCCGTCGATCGCCTGACCCGCCGGATCGTCGAGCTCCCAATCCTCATACCTCTTGCCGGGGAAGACGGGGCACGCGTCGCCGCAGCCCATGGTGATCACGACATCCGCCTGCCGCACGTCGTCGACGCTCAGCAGCCGCGGGGAGGTCGCGGAGATGTCGATGCCGTCCTCGGCCATGGCGTCCACCGCGACCGGATTGACGCCGTCCGCGGGGGCCGAGCCTGCGGAGCGCACGTCGACACGATCGCCGGCGAGCTGCTGGAGGTAACCGGCCGCCATCTGCGATCGGCCCGCGTTGTGGACGCAGACGAACAGGACCATGGGGGTCGTCACGCCCCGATGCTACCGAACGGCGAGCCGGCGTCGCCGTCGTTCCGAACGGCGCGTGAGGGCGACGGAGGGGTCGCGCCCCGTCGGCGTGCTCGCCGCAGAGGAGTGGATGTCGCATCGTACTGGGGAGGAGCATTACCAGGATGAGCATTATTCGTTGGACACCTGAAGACTGCTTGTCCGGGTTCGCGCCGCCGGTCCCTTCCACAACCGTAGCCATGGAGCTCGCGCGGGGCTGATGCTCCGGGGGCCAAGAAAGTGGTCACCGCGGCTGTACGGAAGTCATCGAGTTCGCGTGAGGCGACGGCATCAACATTGATCATCGCTGGGGTGGCTCGCCCGCGTGGACAACAGTGGCGATGACTTCTATAAGTGATCTTCAGCTTGGCGGCGGGGCGTGTGTAAAGTCGACAGCCAGGAGATCGCGGAGGATCTTCAGGTTCGCAAGGACCTCGTCGAATGTGATGATGCTCAAGACGCTCGAGTTCACTCGAAAGAGCTCTAGTGACTTGAGCTTGTTGGGCTCTTCCGGCGTTGGAAGGCGTCCTGCGACCACGAAGCAGCCGATGGAGTAGGCCTCAATGTCGTGCTGCCACGAGTCGGACTTCACATTGGCGAAATGTAGCTTCAGCTGATGCGCCTGATCCAGCACTTGCGTCACAGCCTCCGAAAGCTCAGACGAGACCCCGAATACTCCGTCGCGGTACGCCCGCGACTTGACTATCTGGGTTTTCGGCTTCTTGATCTTGGGCCGCCCCCTTCATTCGGTCCGGTCGCTGTGCGAGTCGTCGGTTTCCGATTGATGGGTGCATTGCCGAGCGTAGTCGACGGGTGCGAGGTAGCCGAGCGATGAATGCC
>NZ_JBBCVW010000015.1:0-106641 GCF_037146215.1 Microbacterium sp. MMO-56 | reverse complement strand
GGCATTCATCGCTCGGCTACCTCGCACCCGTCGACTACGCTCGGCAATGCACCCATCAATCGGAAACCGACGACTCGCACAGCGACCGGACCGAATGAAGGGGGCGGCCCAGCAACGTCATGGTCGCCAACGTCCATGCCACGTTCCGCGAGTAGCGCGACCTGATCCTCGTAGCTTCGGTACGCCTTCACCACGCCGTGCATGCGGACCGTCCATGCAAAATGAAGACCGGCCCTGGACCTACCGAGGTAGGCGGAACCGGTCGTGATGCTGCAAGAATACCACGACGCGATGCACAGATGCCTCCCCCCGATGCCACAATCAGTCCTGCGCTTTCCGGCGGTGCGACGGGTGTGTCTGCGCCTCCGTGATCTGCACGAGTTCGTCATGCGACAGCAGGTAGCGGTCTCGCCGATAGCCGCGCTCCCGACCATCCATGATGCGCCGGTACTCCGCCAGCATCCGGTCGTACACGCCGAGCTTGCGCATGTGGGAGTTCCCGTTGTCATGCCGCTCGAGCTGAGGCCGGAGTTCCTCCCACTTGCGCTCGTCGCTCATAAGAAACCGCACGTAGCTCGCCATATGCCCCTCGAGCGCGTCGTTGTGATCGAAACCTTCGAACTCAAGATCCTGGTGGAGCTCGTCATCGATCGGCGTACCCGCTTTCGCGAGGTCTTCGATGCTGTACGTGATGATCCGAAACATGTCGAGGACATCGATGACGCGGTCGCAATCGTGTTTCGACAACTCCGTGCTGAAGCCTGCCGTTGTGAACCAGTACTGGCCGGTGTAACCCTCCTCGAGGATCTTCGCGCGCATGATCTGGTAGTCGAAATTGCCGTCCTCGTCATGGCCGTCCTCCGGCACTACATGCGCCAGGATGCGATGGATCCCTGCGAGGACCTGCCGCTCGAACAGATTCATCGTCTTCGGCGCAGGTTCGTCACCGTGCTCGATGGCCGCGGCCGTCCCCACCGGAATGATCGCAGCCATGAGGAGGTCACGAACATACTCGCTGATGGTCACGCCCTCGTCATCAGCCTTGCCCTTCAGGATGTCGCGAACGTAGTCCTCGACCCTGATGTTCAGAACCGCCATACCACCCTCCTCATGTGCGCGTATGACAACTACTATACACGCGTCATACACGCCTGAGTGTCGAGCGCATCAAATGAGTCGTTCTGGGGCGACACAAGAGTTGGGCGACGGGCCGTCGAAACCTACGCTCTAGCCCAGCAAGCACGAGTCATCTTCATTCATCCCCAGTCATCTCGCCCTCGTCTTGCGCATGGACCAGCGCGGAGCCGCGAGGCCCGAAATCTCGCTGGAACGCCTCAACTTCCGCGTTTTTCTGCCGTATTCATGGATGGCACGTGCATCGAGCACGGATACAGGGAGCACAGAAGATCAACCTGTGAGTCCGCTCGCACGTATGTGATCGCATGCATGTCGGGAGTACGCTGACTCCCACGACTGACGCCGCCCCAACCGAAGCCGGGGGCGGCGTCAGCGGTTTCCGCCGTCAGGCGCCGAGCGCGCGGGCCAGCTTGGAGTCGGATGCCGCGGGGCGGCCCCCGACCCGGGCGACGAGCTCCGCCGCCGCGGCGAACAGCGCGGCGCGGTCGTCCGGCGAGGAGGGAGCGGCCTCGCCCAGCTCGATCTCCCACTCGCGCCACGAGGTGTGCACCCCCCGGGCCTCGTCGATCGCGTCGACGTGGTCGTCGACGAATTCCGCCACGACACGGCCGGCGTCGTCCACGAGGGCGTACGCGTGGCGGTCGTTGCGGATGCGGGCGATCGGGGCCAGCGGCCCCGGGGCGATGCCCTCCACGGCCGCGAGGACGGCGGACGGGATGCCGGGAGCGCCCCCCTCGGCCGCATCGAGCGGCCAGTGGGTCTCGACGCGCCCGCCCTCGACACCCTTGGGGCCCTTGATGTGCCAGCCCGCATCGGGGCCGCCGGTCCGCCGGCGGACGGCGTAGCCCGCTCGTCCGAGGACATATCCGGGCACGTCGAAGTAGCGGGCATCGAGCTCGCGCCGCTCCGGGCCCCGCATTGCCGCTACGCCCGGCAGCCGCTCCAGCGCGGGCAGCGGGGTGTCCGCGTCGACGTCGAAGGTGAGCTCGATCTCCAGCGAGCGCGAAGGTGCGCTCACTCGTCGCGGCCGTCGGGATCGGGATCGATGTCGTCCTCGGCCTCGACGTAGTGGAAGTCGCTGGAGGTGGGGCCGTCGGCCTCGCCGGTGTTCTCCGGCGACCCCGCGCGCTCGTAGACGACCTGCGTCTCGCTGTAGGGCATGATCAGGGTGTCCTGCGAGGCGTCCTCGAGGGGCAGGACCTGCCCGTCGAGCGGGCCTCCGTGCAGTCGTGCGATCGCCATGATGACCTCCGAATCGGGATGGATGCCTCCACCATAGCCGCGAGGCCGGACATCAGCCGCGAGGCGTCGCCGCGTCCGGACGGGGCCGTCCGCTCATTCAGTGCGTGGGAAATCCCAGACTGATCTGGCTCTCGCTCGGCTCGGGCCACCGCGTGGTGACGACCTTGCTGCGGGTGTAGAAGGTGAACGCCTCGGGACCGTACATGTGCGCGTCTCCGAACAGCGAGTCCTTCCACCCGCCGAAGGAGAAGGCCCCCACCGGCACCGGGATCGGCACGTTGACACCGACCATCCCGACCTCGATGTCGACCTCGAACCGGCGCGCGGTCCCGCCGTCGCGGGTGAACAGTGCGGTGCCGTTCGCGTGACGGTTCGCATTGACGAGGGCGACCGCCTCGTCGTAGGTGGCCACGCGCACGACGGACAGCACGGGGCCGAAGATCTCCTCGTCGTACACCCGCATTCCCGGGTCCACGTCGTCGATGAGCGAGGGTCCGATGAAGAAGCCCCCGCTCGGCACCGGCAGCTCACGGCCGTCGATGACGACGCGGGCGCCCTCGCCCGCGGCTCCCGCGACGAACGCGGTGACCCGTTCGAGCGCCTCCCGCGTGATGAGCGGTCCCATCTCCACCCCCGGGGCCGCGCCGTCTCCGACCGTGACCGAGGGGATCCGCTCGGCGATCTTCTCGACGAGCTCGTCGGCGATCTCGCCGACCGCCACGACGACCGAGACCGCCATGCACCTCTCCCCCGCCGAGCCGTACCCGGCCGAGACGGCGGCGTCCGCGGCGACGTCGAGATCGGCATCCGGCATCACGATCATGTGGTTCTTCGCGCCGCCGAGCGCCTGCACGCGCTTGCCGCGCTCCGCGGCCCGGGCGTAGACGTGTCGGGCGATCGGCGTGGACCCGACGAACGACACCGCCCGGATGACGGGATCGTCGAGGATCGCGTCGACGGCCTCCCGGTCGCCGTGGACGACGTTGAGCACGCCGTCCGGCAGCCCCGCTTCGGCGAACGCCTCGGCCAGCCACACCGCCGCCGAGGGGTCGCGCTCGCTCGGCTTGAGGATGACCGCGTTGCCCGCGGCGATCGCCGTCGTCACCATCCACAGCGGCACCATCGCGGGGAAGTTGAACGGCGTGATGCAGGCGACGACGCCGACGGGCTGCCGCACCTGGTGCACGTCGACCCCGGCGGACACCTGCTCGGCGTAGTCCCCTTTCAGGTGGTGCATGAGGTTCGTGCAGAACTCGACGTTCTCCAGGCCGCGCGCGACCTCGCCGAGCGCGTCCGGGACGGTCTTGCCGTGCTCGGCGGTGATGATGCGGGCCAGCTCCTCCGCGCGCGCCGAGACGATCTCCCGGAGGCGGAACATCACGCGCTGCCGCGCGCCGAGGCCCGTCTCGCGCCACCCGCGCTGCGCGTCCGCGGCGAGTCGGGCCACCTCGTGGACCATGTCGGCCGAGGCGAGGCCGACCTCGCCGGTACGGATGCCGGTCGCCGGATCGAGGACCGGACCGGTGCGCCCGTCGGGGGCGATCCGGCGACCGCCGACGACGTGCGGGATGAGGGTGGGGGCGGGCTCGGTCACGGGAGATCCTCGGTTCGGTCGGTCGCGGGATGGATGGGCGCGGACGCCTCGACGTCGCGGGCGGGGTCGTAGCCGCGCAGTGCACCGTCGGGCGAGGCGAGCAGGGCGACGAGGGTGCAGTCCTTCCCGCCGAGGCCGCGGTCGACGAGCTCGTCGAGCTGCGAGAGGGCGAGAACCGCCGCCGGCACCCGGACTCCCGTCTCCTCCCCCGCGCGCACCGCCAGGGCGCAGTCCTTGCGTGCCAGGTCGACCGAGAACGTCGCGTCGAAGTTGCGCCCCGCGGCGGCGGTGTCGACGACTCCCGGGACGGGGTACCACGTGCGCAGCGCCCACGAGTCGCCCGAGGAGACCCGTGCCACGTCCCAGAACACCCGCGCGTCCAGGCCGAGACGCTCGGCGAGCTGCGAGCCCTCGGCCACGGCCATGACGGAGATGAACAGCATCATGTTGTTCACGAGCTTGGCGGCGATCCCCGCCCCGGGCCCACCGCAGGCGATCACGTGGCCGGCCATCGGGGCGACGAACGGGCGCGCGCGCTCGACGTCGACCGGGAGGCCGCCGAGCATGAAGGTGAGGGTGTGGGCCTCGGCCCCGGCCGTCCCGCCCGAGACAGGCGCGTCGACGAAGGCGAGTCCCCGCTCGCGCGCCGCCGCGTGGCACCAGCGGGACGTCTCCACATCGACGGTCGAGGTGTCCATCAGCAGGGTGTCGCCGTCCGCTCGGGCGAGGATGCCGTCCTCGCCGCCGTAGACGGCGCGGACGATTTCCGGCGTCGGCAGCGACGTCACGCAGGCATCCGCGCCGTCGAGGGCCTCGGCGAGGGACCCGACGATCGCGACCCCCCGTGCGGCCGCTGCCGTCGCGGCGCGGGGATCCACCTCGACACCGCGCACGGCGTCTCCGGCGGCGACGAGATGTCCCGCCATCCGCGCACCCATCCTGCCGAGTCCAATGAAGGCGATGGTCGACATGGTCCGGCTCCCTGCGTCGTCGAAGGTCCGTGAGACCGCGTGGTCCGTGCGACCTCGAGGTCACTCTAGGCACGCCCCCATCCGCGATCAACGCACATCGACGCGCCAGACTTGCACGCCGTCCGTGCATTCATGCACACTGGCGACGTGCCCACCACTGTGCCGGGGCCCCCGCTGGAGGCTCTGATGACCTTCCTGCCGGTCGCGCGGCTGGGGCGCTACACGGCGGCGGCGGAGGCCCTGGGCGTCAACCATTCCACGGTCTCCCGACGCATCGCGACGCTCGAGTCCGCCATGGGCGGGCGGGTGCTCGTCCGCGGTGCGGGAGGATGGGAGCTCACCGACCTCGGGCGCCGCGCCGTCGCGATCGCGGAGCGGATCGAGGGGTCCGTCCGCGAGCTCGTGGACGGAGAGGGGACGGACGCACTGCACGGGATGGTCCGCATCTCCGCGCCCGATGCCTTCACCGCGGTCTTCCTCGCTCCCGCGATGACGGCGCTGCGCGAGGACCATCCCGACCTCGCCGTCGAGCTGCTCTCGGCGACCCAGCGGGTGCGCCAGAACAGGTCCGGCGTCGATCTCGAGATCGTCGTCGGACGTCCCCAGGTCGTCCGCGCCTACGCGACCCCGGTCTGCGCGTACGCGCTACGCCTCTACGCCGCGCCGCGGTACCTCGCCGCGCACGGAGCACCGGCGACGCTCGCCGCGCTGGCGGGGCATCCGGTGGTGTACTACGTGGAGAGCGCCCTGCAGGTCGACGAGCTGGATCGAGCGCTCGAGGGTCTTCCCCACTCTCCCCCGTCGCTGCGCTCGACGAACGTGTTCGCCCACATCGAGGCCACGGCGGCCGGAGCGGGCGTCGGCATCCTCCCCGACTTCCTCGGCGACGAGGACCCGCGACTCGTGCGGATCCTCGACGGAGAGTACGCGCACCCCCTCGCCTACTGGGCGGTGGCTCGCGACGAGGGCGCGCGCAACCCCGCGGTGGCGGCGGCGCTCGCGGCGATCGCCTCGTCCATCCGGGTGACGCAGGAACGGGCCGCCGCGCGCGGCATGACCGACCACGACCACGACCACGACCACGACCACGACCACGAGGAGAGTGCGTGAAGCCCTTCCTGCTGCTCGCCACGCGCGCCGAGGACGTCCCGGCCGACGAGGAGTACGACCTGTTCCTCCGCTACACGGGACTCGCCACGCCCGAGCTCGTGCGCGTGCGTCTGGAGGCGGGGCCCCTCGGAGACATCGACCTCGACGACTGGTCCGGCATCTTCGTCGGCGGCGGCCCGTTCAACGCGTCGGATCCGCCGGAGAAGAAGTCCGCCGTCCAGCACCGCGTCGAGGCGGAGTTCGCGGGGCTGCTGGACGAGGTCGTCGCGCGCGACTTCCCGTTCCTGGGCGCCTGCTACGGCATCGGCACGGTCGGCGCCTTCCTCGGCGCGACCATCGACGGCACGTACCGCGAGCCCATCAGCGTCATCGAGGTCGAACGGACACCCGCCGGGGCCGTCGATCCGCTTCTCCAGGGCCTGCCCGACACCTTCACGGCGTTCGTCGGCCACAAGGAGGCGATCTCCCTGCTGCCGGCCGACGCGACCCTGCTCGTGCGAGGTTCCGCCTGCCCGGTGCAGATGTTCCGGGTCGGATCCAACGTCTACGCGACCCAGTTCCACCCCGAGCTCGACGTGGAGGGGATCTCCACGCGGATCCGCGCGTACGCGCACCACGGATACTTCGGCGACGGCGAGCTCGACCGCACCCTCGCCGCGGTGCGCGAGCGTCCCGTCATCCACACCGGACGGATCCTCCGCGCGTTCGCCGAGCGCTACGCGCGCTGACGCACATCGCCCGGGGCCGACACGGCTGGTCGGACCCGGGCGATCGCCGTTCCCGTCAGATGACGGGCGGCGTGTGCCAGATGCGGTCGATGTAGTCGCGCATCGATCGGTCGGAGGAGAAGAACCCGCAGCGGGCGACGTTGAGGATCGCGGCGTGGGTCCACGCGTCCTGGTCGGCGTACGCGTCGTCTACGCGCTGCTGGGCCGCGACGTAGGAGGAGTAGTCCGCCAGCACCATGAAGCGGTCGTCGTACAGCAGGTTCGACACGATGGGCTCGAACACGCTGCGATCGCCGCCCGAGAAGGCCCCCGAGGCGATGAGGTCCATCGCGCGGCGCAGGTTCTCGTCGCCCTGGTAGAAGTCCGCCGGCCGGTAGCCGCGCGCCCACAGCGCCTCGACCTCCGGCTCGCTCATGCCGAACAGGAAGAAGTTGTCGTCCCCGACGAGCTCACGGATCTCGACGTTCGCGCCGTCGTCCGTGCCGATCGTGAGCGCCCCGTTGAGCGCGAACTTCATGTTGCCGGTTCCGGATGCCTCCTTGCCCGCCAGCGAGATCTGCTCGGAGAGGTCGGCGGCCGGGATCACGCGCTCGGCGAGCGTGACGTTGTAGTTCGGCGGGAACAGGACCTTCAGGCGTCCCTCGACCCGGGGGTCGGCGTTCACGGTCTCGCCGACCGCGTTGATGAGATGGATGATCCGCTTGGCCATCGCATAGCCCGGCGCCGCCTTGGCCCCGAAGATGACCGTGCGCGGCTGGATGTCGGATGCCGCGACCCGTCCGGACACGATCGACTCGTACTGCGTGACGACGTGGAGCACCTTGAGCATCTGGCGCTTGTACTCGTGGAGTCGCTTGACCATGACGTCGAGCAGGTGGCCGTCGCTGACCTCGAACCCGTCGCGCGCGCGCAGCACATCGCCGAGGCGACGCTTGTTGGCCGCCTTGACCTCCGCGAACGCCGCACGGAACTGCGGGTCCTCGGCGTACGTCTCGAGTTCGCGCAGACGCTCCAGGTCGGTGAGCCATCCCGCGCCGATCGCCTCGGTGATGAGGTCCGACAGGCCCGGGTTCGCGAGCTTGACGAAACGGCGCGGGGTCACGCCGTTGGTCACGTTCGTGAACTTCTCCGGGAAGAACTCGCTGAAGTCGGGCAGCACCTTGTCGCGCAGCAGCTGGGAGTGCAGCTCGGCGACGCCGTTGACCTTCGCTCCGGCGACCGTGGCGAGGTACGCCATCCGGACGCTGCGCTCGGGGAACTCGCCGATGATCGACATGTTGCGGATGCGCATCTCATCGTCGCCGAAGCGCTCCCGGACCTCGGCGAGGAACTCGTCGTTGATGCGGTAGATGATCTCCAGATGCCGCGGCAGGAGCCGGCCGAGCAGGTCGACCGACCACACCTCGAGAGCCTCGGGGAGAAGCGTGTGGCACGTGTAGGCGAAGCACTCCCGGGTGATGGCCCAGGCGTCCTCCCACTCCATCTTCTTCTCGTCGACGAGCACCCGCATGAGCTCGGGCACGCCGATCACCGGGTGCGTGTCGTTCAGCTGGAAGATGACGCGGTCGGGCAGGCGCTCGAGGTCGAAGTCGGCGGGCAGGGTGTGCTCGAGGAAGTCGCCGATCGATGCGGCGACGAAGAAGTACTGCTGCTGCAGACGGAGCTCCTTGCCCTGCGGGGTGGAGTCCTCGGGGTAGAGCACCTTGGAGATGTTCTCGGCGAAGGTCTGCGCGCGCACGGCCTCTTCGTAGTCGCCCGAGTTGAACACGCGCAGGTCGAACGAGTCGGTCGCCTTCGCGCTCCACAGCCGCAGCGTGTTCACGCGCCCGTTGAGGTAGCCCGGCACCATGTAGTTGTACGGCACGGCCTGGACGTGCCAGCCCGGCACCCACCGCGTGCGCGGGGTGCCCTCGTCGTCGTAGGTCTCGGTGTGGCCGCCGAAGGAGATGCGGCGCGAGGCCTCGGGGTGGGGGAACTCCCACGGGGAGCCGAGCGTCAACCACGCGTCGGGCTGCTCGACCTGCTGGCCGCCCTCGAAGGTCTGGCGGAAGATGCCGTACTCGTAGCGGATGCCGTAGCCGGTGTTCGGGACGCCCAGCGTCGCGAGCGAGTCGATGAAGCAGGCCGCGAGGCGACCCAGTCCCCCGTTGCCCAGGCCCGGCTCGACCTCCAGTGCGCGCAGGTCGTCGATGTCGATGCCGCAGGCCGCCATCGCCTCGGTGGCGATCTCGGTGAGCCCGCTGGCGAGCAGGTTGTTGTCGAGCTGACGCCCCAGCAGGTACTCGGCCGAGAGGTAGGCGACGCCCTTGGCCTGCGCGTCCCGCTGCCGTTTGACGTCCTCGAGCCAGCGGGCCATCAGGTAGTCGCGCACCGTCATCGCGAAGGCGACGTAGCGGTCGTTGGCGCTCGCCGACGACAGGGCGACACCGCGCTCGTAGTTGAGGTTGCGCAGGAACTGACGGACGAAGCCGTCGACCGAGCTCGCCGGACCCGTGACGGGAGCGAGGGCCAGAGGGTGCGTGGCACCCAGCGGGTGCGAAGCGGCGGGTGTGCTGTCGGATGCTGTCACGTACAAGAAACTACACACTGCGGCTATGGCCGCCGGTCGATCCCGACCGGCAGAAGCGGAGAATTTACACTCCCGTCACCGCCGGGCGCGGTTCCGCGTCACCGACGTACGGCGCGGGGTCCCGAGGGAACCCGTCTCATCGCCGGGCGGCGTCCGCGGACTTCTCCCGCTCCTCCGCCAGGGCGGCGCGCGCGGCCTCGAGCTCGACCGTCGCCATCGACACGGCGTTCTCGCTCTGCTGCACTCGGCGCTCGGCGAAGGTCGAGGCGCCGAACCGCTCGCGGACGCGGTCCTCGCGCTCACGCACGAGCGTCACGATGTAGGCCGTCGCGATGAGGATCACCTGCGCCGACAGGTTGAACCAGAGCAGGAGGGCGATGAGCGCGGCGAACGAGGCGAGGAGCGGGTTCGACGTCGCGCCGCCGACGAACAGGCCCGACAGCTGCTGCAGCACCGTGAGGGCGACGGCGCCGAGGAGCGACCCGGTCCACAGGGCGCGCGCGGGGGCGCGCACCCCCGACAGCACGCGGAAGAGCGCCGCGACGGCGACGGCGTCGAGCACGAAGGTCGCGAGGATCGCGACCAGACGCCCGCCCCACGTCACGATCGCGTCGTCGGATCCCACGCCCAGCCAGCTCGCGACGAGGCCGAGGCCCGCGGTTCCGATCATCGTCACCGCGGCGGAGATCGCGAGCGCGCCGCCCGCGCCGATCGCGAGGCCGACGTTGCGGAGCATCACGAGCCAGAACGGCACGTCGTCGGTGCCCTGGTCGCAGATGATGCGCATCGCCGTGCGCAGCGAGCCGATGGCGCCGATCGCCGCACCGATCAGACCGACCGCGGCGATGACCCCCGCGACCGTCAGTCCTCCGGGTGCGGAGATCTTGTCGGGGTCGATGAGCCCGCCCTCGCCGACGAGGCCGGGGACGGCGCGGTCGACTGCGGCGATGAGCGCCTGCCAGGCGACCGGGTCGTTGCCCAGCCACAGCGCTGCGATCGAGAATCCGAGCAGCACCGCGGCGAAGACGCTGAAGAGCGCGCGATACGTCACGCTGTCGGCCAGCATCGCGCCGCGTCGCTCGCTGTAGCGCAGGAACGCCCGCACCGGGGTCAGCGACAGGACCCGCGCGATCACTCGGGAGATGTCCATGCCGCCCAGGATATGCGCCTCGGGAAGACCGCCGCGGGGCCTTGACACGGACGGATGCCTCCCGCCGACCCGTCTTCGTCAGCCGGCGAGCGGAGCGGCGCGGACGGGAAGGACGAGGTGCTCGCCCGCGAACAGCCCGATCCACGCGCCGAGGATCATCCACGGCCCGAAGGGCAGAGCCGTCTGCAGGTGAGCACGCCGGACGGCGAGGAGCGCGACGCCGACGGCCCCGCCCAGAACGAAGGCCGCGACCGCACCGACGATCAGGGCGTTCCACCCCGCGAAGCCGAGGGCGATGCCGAGCACCCCGGAGAGCTTGACGTCACCGCCGCCCATGGCGCCCGGTCGGATCGCCCGGAGGAGCGCGTAGAACGAGAACACGGCCGCGCCCCCGCACAGGGCACGCACGAGCGCCTCGGGCGGAGCACCGAACAGGACCGCGGCGCTCAGCAGGCCCGGCAGCACCGCGTACCCCGGCAGCACGAGCGCATCGGGCAGCCGGTGGGTGTCCAGATCGACGAGCGCGAGCACGACTCCCCCGGCGGCCAGGACGAGGTATGCGAGCAGGATCGCGGCCGGCGCCGCTCCGTCGATGCCGGGCGTGCCAGGCACTCCGGGCGGTCCAGCGCACGACAGCATCCACCACGTCACCGCGGCGAACGCCCCCGCCGTTCCGATCCCGCAGATCGTCCGACGCCCCGCGAGCGACGGGGCGAGAGGCGGCGACCCGCGCCGAGCCCGCGAGAGGAGGTGCGCGACGACCCACCCGACGATCAGCCCGACGAGACCCGCGGCGACGATGGGCAGCGGCGACATGGTCCTCCTCGCGGTCGACGGTGCGGCGGCGCGGCCACGGTACCGATCGAGGCGGCCGGTCGCTCGATCCGTCCACAGGCCGCCCGTGCGGACAGGCTCGGATCCAGCCCTGTCCGCCGCCGTTCTGACCCGCGCCGGGCACGGCGAAGGGGCCGGGTATGCTCCCCCGGCCCCTCGGTCGATGTGACTCGACGCACAACCCCGCCGCGACGGGGTCGCCTTCTGCGTCAGGCGGTCGTCTTCGTGCGACGCGCGCCCTTCGCGGCCTTGACCGTCGGGACGGCGCCGGTGACGGCGTCGCTCTCGACCTGAGCCCCTGCGCGAGCCGCGCGGACCTGCTCGAAGGAGGTGCCGTAGTACGCGGCCTCCATGAGCGTCTTCATGTCCTCGATCATCGGCATCCGCGGGTTGGCCGGCGCGCACTGGTCGCGATAGGCGGCGAGTGCGAGGTCGTGGAGCCCGGCGATGAACGTCGTCTCGTCGACGCCCTGCTGCTGGAACGACCGCTCGATGCCGACCCGGTCGCGCAGCTCCTCGACGGCGCGGGCGTAGCTCTCCACGCCCTCCTCGGGAGTCGACGCCGGCAGACCCAGGTGCTTCGCGATCTCCTGGAAGCGCTCGGGAGCGACGTAGCGCTCGTACTTCGGCCAGCTGGTGAGCTTGGTCGGCACCTTGCCGTTGTAGCGGATCACGTGCGGCAGGTACACCGCGTTCGTGCGTCCGTGCACCAGGTGGTACGTCGCTCCGGTCACGTGCGCCATCGCGTGCACGATCCCGAGGAACGCGTTGCCGAAGGCCATGCCCGAGATGGATGCGGCGTTGTGCATCTTCTCGCGCGCCTTGATGTCGTCGGCGTCGGTCGAGTTCGGCTGCGCCTTCGTGCTGCGCTCGATGTTCTCGAAGATCAGCTTGATGGCGTGCAGGCAGAGACCGTCGGTGTAGTCGTTGGCGTAGACGGAGACGAACGCCTCGGTGGCGTGGGTCAGCGCGTCGAAGCCGGCGTCGGCGACGAGGAAGCCCGGCAGCATCTTCGTGAGGACGGGGTCGATGATCGCCACAGACGGGGTCAGGGCGTAGTCGGCGAGCGGGTACTTCATACCGCTCTCGTCGTCCGTGATGACCGCGAACGGCGTCATCTCCGACCCGGTTCCCGAGGTGGTGGGGATGCAGACGAGCTTCGCCATCTTGCCGAGCTCGGGGAACTTGAACGCGCGCTTGCGCACGTCGAAGAACTTCTCGCCCAGGTCGGAGAACTCGATCTCGGGGTGCTCGTAGAGCAGCCACATGACCTTGGCGGCGTCCATCGGGGACCCGCCGCCGAGGGCGACGATCGTGTCGGGCTGGAACTGACGCATCAGCTCGGATCCGGCGCGCACCTCGGAGACCTTGGGCTCGGGCTTGACCGTGTTGATCAGCTGCACCTGGACGCGGTTCTCGCGACGGTTGAGCACGTCCATGATCTTGTCGACGTAGCCGAGCTTGGTCATGGTCTCGTCCGTGACGATCGTGACCCGCTCGACGCCGCGCATGTCGGTGAGGTAACGGACGGCGTTCGGCTCGAAGTAGGTCTTGGCGGGCACCTTGAACCACTGCATGTTGTTGTTGCGCCGACCGATGCGCTTGATGTTCACGAGGTTCACCGCCGAGACGTTGTTGGAGACGGAGTTGTGTCCGTAGGAACCGCAGCCGAGGGTCAGGCTCGGCATGAAGGCGTTGTAGATGTCGCCGATGCCGCCCAGCGCGGACGGGCTGTTCTCGATGATGCGGACGGCCTTGACGACCTTGCCGAACTCGGCGATGACGTCCTGGTCGTTGGAGTGGATCGCGCCCGAGTGGCCGAGGCCGTCGAAGTCGACCATCTGACGGGCGAGGTCGATGCCCTCCGCCGGCGTCGCGGCGCGCAGCACGGCGAGGACCGGGGCGAGCTTCTCACGGGTGAGCGGCTCGTGCGGGCCGACGCCGGAGACCTCGGCGAGGATGATCGACGTGTCCTCGGGGACCGTGAATCCCGCCTTCTCGGCGATCCACTGCGGCGACTGGCCGACCACCGTGGGGTTGAGCTTGGCGCCGGCGCAGTTCTCGCTGTTCGCCGCGACGCCGAAGATGAACTCCTCCAGCATCCGCTTCTCGTCCGGCGTGACCGTGTAGGCGTGCAGGCGGGCGAACTCGGCGAGGGCCTCGGCGGCGATCGGCTCGTCGAGGATGACGGCCTGCTCGCTCGCGCACACCATCCCCATGTCGAACGACTTCGACAGGACGATGTCGTTGACCGCGCGACCGACCTTGGCGGTGCGCTCGATGAACGCCGGCACGTTGCCGGCGCCGACCCCGAGGGCCGGCTTTCCGCAGGAGTACGCGGCGCGGACCATGGCGTTGCCGCCGGTGGCGAGGATCAGGGCGACGCCCGGGTGGTTCATGAGGGCGCCGGACGCCTCCATGGAGGGCTCCTCGATCCACTGGATGCAGTTCTCCGGGGCACCGGCGGCGATCGCGGCATCGCGCACGATCTTCGCCGCGGCGCTCGAGCACTTCTGCGCGGAGGGGTGGAAGCCGAAGACGATGGGGTTGCGGGTCTTCAGGGCGATGAGCGACTTGAAGATCGCGGTGGAGGTCGGATTGGTGACCGGGGTGAGGGCGCAGATGACACCCACCGGGTCGGCGATCTCGGTGATGCCGGTGATCTCGTCGCGCGAGATCACGCCGACCGTCTTCTGGTTGATGATCGAGTTCGTCACGTGCTCGCACGCGAACATGTTCTTCACGGCCTTGTCTTCGAACAGGCCGCGGCCGGTCTCTTCGACCGCCATGACGGCGAGCTCTCCGTGGAAGTGGAGCGCGGCGACACTCGCCTTGCGGACGATGTGGTCGACCTGCTCCTGCGTGAAGGATGCGTACTCAGCGAGCGCTTTCTGCGCGCCATCGACGAGGACATCGACCTGAGCATCGATCGAGGTGGACATGATGGGTTCTCCTACCCGGCGCGGACGCGGTGTCCGCGTCATCGCTTTCCGGGTCCGAGGGCTCTCGGGCCTGACTGGGTCCAGTATCGCACATGTGGTCTGACCACACAAGACTGCGTCGCGAGAGTCACGGGGAGACGGCGGGAGACGACGCGGCACGACGCGGCGGAGGATACGATCACGCCATGGCACCCGTCCCGACGCAGGTGCGCCGTGCACGCCGCCGGCACGCCTGGACGGCGTTCTTCGCCGCATCCCTCACCCTCGTCGCCGCCTTCGTGGCCGTCGCCGAGGCGCGGGTCGTGGGCGACGCGCTCGAGCAGCGGAACCTCGCCGCGTTCTACGCGCAGCCCGCGGATGCGCTCGAGGGCGCACCCGGCACGCTCGTGCGCAGCGAGGAGCTCGTCGGGGTGCCGTTCGACGCGCGCGCCTGGCGCGTGATGTACCGCACCACGGACGTGCACGGCAGCGCCGTCGTCGCCACCGGCGTCGTCGTGGCGCCCCTCGGCCCCGCTCCGGCGGGCGGGCGGACGGTCCTCGCCTGGGGCCACCCGACGACGGGCACCGACCCCGAGTGCGCCCCCTCGCGCGGCTTCGATCCGTTCCAGCTGATCGAAGGCATGCGACTGCTCCTCGATCGCGGCTACGCCATCGCCGCCACCGACTACGTCGGGATGGGGACCGCGGGCCCCGACTCGTACCTCGTCGGCGACACCGGCGGCAACGCGGTGCTAGATGCCGTGCGGGCGGCACAGCAGCTGCGCGCGGCGCACGCCTCGGACCGCGTGATCCTCTGGGGGCACTCGCAGGGCGGCCAGGCCGTGCTGTTCGCCGCCGAGCGCGCTCCCGCGTACGCGCCGGAGCTGTCGATCGAGGGCGTCGCCGTCGCGGCGCCGGCCGCCGACCTCACGGCGCTGCTCAGCGACCACATCGACGACATCTCCGGCGTCACGATCGGCTCCTACGCCTTCTCCGCCTTCGCGCAGGTCTACGCGGACCGCGGCGCGACCCTCGACCGCATCCTCACGCCGGACGCGCAGCGGATCCTGCCCGAGATGAACCGCCTGTGTCTTCTGGCGAACATCGGGCGACTGCACGAGATCGGCGAGCCGCTGGTGGGCCGGTTCGTGACGGCGGATCCGGGGACCGTCCAGCCGTGGGCGACGCTCCTCGCCGAGAACTCGGCAGGCGGCACGTCCTTCGCCGCACCGCTGTTCGTCGCGCAGGGCCTCGACGACACCCTCGTGGTGCCCTCGGCGACGGAGGCGTTCGTGTCGCACGAGAGGTCGCAGGGCGTCGACGTGGAGTTCCACCGGATCCGCGGCGCGGACCACGGCACCGTCGCCTACCTCGCGCTGCCGGCGCTGATGTCCTGGCTCGACGCGCACCGGATCTAGCCCGACGTCGAGCGCACGACGCGACCCCCTGGTTTCTCACGTCGATGCGGTGAGCGCGACCCGCGGCATCCGACCACACTGTGGTCATGCGGAAGATCCCCGTGTACTACTACTCCTCGTCGTCGAATCTGACCGGGCGGTTCGCCGAGGCGCTCGCACGGATGGACGGTCGCAAGACCCGCAATCTGGCGCGCGCGGACGTGCGACGACGAGAGCCCACGGAGCCGTGGGTGCTGCTCACGCCATCGTACAAGGCGGGCAACGGCGAGGAGGTCACCGTCCCCGCGGCGGTGCGCGCGTTCCTGCGCTCGCCGATGACCCGCCGGCGCATGGTCGGGATCATCGGGTCGGGGAACCGCAACTTCGGGGAGTACTACCAGGCCGCGGCGCGCGAGCTGGCGGACAGCTCGGGACGCCCCGTGCTCTTCGAGTTCGAGCTGTCGGGCACCCCCGAGGACGTGGAGCGCTGCGGCGCGATCCTCGCCCGCCTCGACGAGGCGCTCGACGCCGTGCGCCACACCGGCTGACGTCGGCTCCGCCGCCTCCCGCGCCGGGCCGGCGCGCGATAGCGTCTCTCGTGCCGGCATCGCCGGCTCACTCGCGAGGACGAAGGAGACCACGATGGCCGGGTTCGACACGATCGTCATCGGGGCCGGCATCGCCGGCCTGACCGCGGCGCGCCTGCTCGACGACGCCGGCCGGCGCACCGTCGTCCTGGAGGCACGGGACCGGATCGGCGGCCGCGTCGTCACCGACCGCTCCGGCGGCTTCGTCACGGACCTCGGCGCGTCCTGGATCCACGGCATCACGGACAGCCCCGTCGCCGCCGCGGCGGAGGCGTTCGGGATGCGGATGGTCGAGTTCACCGTCGGCGGATACCAGCCCGACAGCCGTCCGATCGCCCACTACTCCCCCGACGGGGGGCGACTGTCCGACGACGAGGCGCGCGCCTACGTGGCCGACATCCGCGCGATCGACGCGCTGCTGCCCGCCGTCATCGCGTCCTCCGACGCCGCGGCCTCGTACCGCGACGTCACCGAGACCGCGCTCGCCGCCCAGAGCTGGGACGAGGAGCGCATCCAGCGCGTGCGCGAGTACCTCGAGCACCGTAGCGAGGAGCAGTACGGTGCATGGATCGACGACCTCGCGGCCCACGGGCTGGACGACGACCAGATCGACGGCGACGAGGTCGTCTTCCCCGACGGCTACGACGTGCTGGCATCCGGCATCGGCGCCGGCCTCGACGTGCGCCCGGGGCACGCGGTGGAACGCGTGGAGTGGGGCCCCGACGGCGTCACGGTCCGGACGGCGGGCGCCGCGTTCACGGCACACGATGCCGTCCTGACGGTTCCCGTCGGCGTGCTCCGGTCGGGGGACATCGCGATCGAACCGGCCCTGCCCGCCCCGGTCTCCGACGCGCTGAGTCGCCTGACGATGAACGCGTTCGAGAAGGTCTTCCTCCGGTTCGAGCGGCGCTTCTGGGACGAGGACGTCTACGCGATCCGCCAGCAGGGGCCGGGCGGACGCTGGTGGCACTCCTGGTACGACCTCACCGCGCTCCACGACGAGCCGACGCTGCTCACCTTCGCCGCGGGCCCGGCCGCCGTCGCGACCCGGACGTGGACGGATGCCGAGGTCGCGGGCTCGATCATGGTGCAGCTGCGTCGCCTGTTCGGGTCGGACGTCCCCGACCCGGTCGCGGTGCGCCGGACGGCGTGGCAGGACGACCCGTTCGCGCGCGGGTCGTACGCGTACATGATGCTCGGGTCCACGACGGCCGACCACGATCTGCTCGCGACCCCGGTGGGCGGCGTGCTGCACCTCGCGGGCGAGGCGACGTGGACCGACGACCCCGCGACCGTCACCGCGGCGCTGTGCTCCGGGCACCGGGCCGCGGAGAACGTGCTCGGGCGGTCCGTGCCGATCGAGCGCGTCTGGCGACGGGGCTGACCCCGCGCACCGTCAGCGCGCCACGGGGGCGAGCGGCGCGTCACGGAAGGCGGGACGCCGCGACGCCGCCGCCGAGGACGCCGTCAACGCGCCGATCGTGATGACGGCGCCGAGGACGAGCGCCGCCTGCTCGCCCGGGGCGAGCAGTCCCGTCTCGGCGCCGACGGTGGCCGCGGCGATCGGCACGCCCAGCTGCGATGCCGCCACGATCGACCACAGCGCGTTCTGACGCAGCAGCACGCCGGTCAGATGGACCAGGATCGCACCGCACCCCATCATCACGCCGAGCCCGATGAAGGCGGGATCGTCGTGCAGCGAGACGAGCGACAGCGAGGCGCCCAGCCACACGAAGTACAGGGGCGACAGGAAGCCTTCCGTGACGGCGAACAGCTGCCGGGCCAGCCGTCGGGGCTCTCCCGCGCTGGCGACCGCGAGGCCGGCCGCGAAGCCGGCGAGGAGCACCGAGACGTGCGAGACCGTCGCCAGCGCGCCCAGCGCGCACACCAGGATCAGGCTCACCCGCAGCTCGAGGGCCAGGGAGTGCTCCTTGCTCGTCGCGCGCACCCGCTTCCAGCGGTCCCGCCGCCCCGCCCAGCGCAGCGCCAGCGCGAGGACGACGGCGACCGCGGCGATGCCGAGGGCACCGAGGGCGGACATCCCGGCGTTCTCCGGGTCCATCGCCAGCGGGAGGGCGACGATGCACGCCGTGTCCGCGATCGCCACCTGGGCGATCGTCGGTAGGAGCTGCGGACCCGCCAGGCCGAGCTGCTGGACCGCCGGCAGCACCAGCGCGGCGGACGAGGACGCCAGGACGACCGCGTACACCGCACCGTGCCCGGTGCCGAACAGGGCCGCGAGCCCCCATCCGGCGAACGCGGCCACGACCCCGATCCCGACCGCGAGCAGCGCACCGCGACCGAGGGCCGGTCGGAGGCGTGCGTCACGGAGCGGCACATGGGTACCCGCGACGAACATCGTGAGACCGAAACCCAGCGTCGCGAGGAAGCGGAAGGTCTCGTCCGCGGGATCGACGAGGCGCAGCCCCGACACCCCGATGGCCAGACCCGCGACGAGCTCGCCGATGACGACGGGGATGCGCCACCGCGTCGTGGCGGACAGCAGCGGGCCGAGCAGGGCGACCGCCCCGATCAGCGCGAGGGTCTGCAGGCTCATCCGGTCAGGCCGGCGGCGCGGCGATGCGGCACGGGATCTGCGTGTTCTCGTCGAGGTACCAGCTCGCGCAGATGCGGTGGTAGCCGTCGGCGACCTGCGCGGACAGGCCACGACGGAGGTCGCCGCGCACGAGGAGGACCGGCGAGAGGGCGTGGCCGTTGCGCACCTTGGCGAAGTCGGCCGCGACGTGCGGGTTCTCCGTGGGCAGAAGCGGCAGACCGGCCGCGCGCAGCACGTCCTTCGCCTTCTTCAGCACGGTCGGGGCGGCCCGGAGCGCGTCGACGATCGCCGTGCAGGTCGCGGCGTCGGCGATGAGCTCGAGGTAGTCGGCGGCCGCCGGGAAGTCGTGCTCGTCGGGGTCGCTCTTCCAGATCGGATCGGGCATACCGTCATTGTGCACGGGACGGGCCCGTCCCCCGCCGAGACACGCACTCCGCCGGGACGAGCCGATCGGCGGGAACGCGAACGGCGGACGCGCCGGGCGGATGAGCCCGGCGCGTCCGCCGTCGAGGGGACTCAGATCACCTGGATGTTGGCGGCCTGCATGCCCTTGGGGCCGCGCTCGGCGTCGAAGGAGACCTTCTGGTTCTCTTCGAGGCTGCGGAAGCCGCTGCTGTTGATCGCGCTGAAGTGCGCGAAGAGGTCGTCGGATCCGTCGTCGGGCGCGATGAAGCCGAAGCCCTTGTCGGAGTTGAACCATTTGACGGTGCCAGTGGCCATGACGTCATTCCTTCGTTGTCTGGGACCACGGGAGTGATCCGTGAAACCGCGGCGACGTCGCCGCCGCGGGGCATGGGGTGCGGTGCACGTCCGCTCCGGCGACTCGGAGGCGATGCGGGGACGCGCGGCGGCGGCCACCGCCGCGCGGGCGGCGTCGGTGTCGGGCGCGGCGATCAGCAGCGCGCTGTGGGCGTCGTAGGCGTAGTGCCGACCGCCCGCGACCGCGATGAATCCGGCGAACTCGCCGTCGGCGGTGGCGACGTGGACGTCGTCGTCCGCCTGCCGCCAGACGAGCGGGGAGACCGCTCGATGAGCTGTGAGAGAAGTGATGGAGAACCAATCGGAGATGCGAAGAGAGGACGCTCGCACCGGGAGACCGCTACGGGCAAGAAACTGAAGGGAATACCCGCCCGACACGCTGATCGGGCCCCGAAGTCGGTCCGGGCGCAGAGCCCGACAGAAACACAACTTCAATTACCTGTCGTCCAGACTAGCCCACCCGCGCCCCATCCGCGAGTGCGACCGGTGCGAACGGGCTCACGCCCGCCGTTCGCGGATGGCCGCCACCCGTCGATTCATCCGCGGCCGGACGATCCTCCGATAGACGGCGCCGCGGAGGCCGCCGAGGTTCGCCCCGTGCTCGCGGTAGAACGCGTCGGGGTCGGGGAAGATCCCGAGGTCGCGGTTCACACCCGTCTGCTGGATCGCCGTGTCCGTTCCGCACCACGCGACCGGCGGAGAGGCGAGGTCCTCGGTCCCCACGCCGTAGCCGAGGAACGCACCCGTCGCTCCGACCGTCGCACGGAGGCCGGACAGGTAGTCGGGGTCGCAGATGACGCCTTCCAGCCCGACCCACCGGCCGCCCACCTCGACCTCGACCCAGGAGTGGAGGATGTCACGCGGGGCCAGTAGGTACGCGAGCCCGCGCACGACGCCCTTCTGCAGCCGCTTGTGGATGGTCGCGCCGTGGAACCGGGTCGGGACGCCGACGGCACGGAGGAGGGCCATGAGCAGCGTCGTCTTCGTGTTGCACTGGCCGTAGCCGTCGGCGAGGACGCGCGAGGCGGGCAGGTCGTCCGAGACGTTGTAGCCGAACGGCAGCGTGCGGACGAAGTCGTAGACGGCGCCGATCCGCTCGTTCTCGTCGAGGCGCGTCCATCCCTCGGCGGCGATCCGCGCCTGGATGCGGGGATCGTCGTAGTCGAGGATGCTCGTCGGTGCCGTCTGCGTGTCCATGCCCCCCACGGTAGGAGTCCGCGCCGGCGGACGGCTTGAACCTTGCGGCTGGACTGCGCGCGGCGCTCTCAGCCGGGGGTCACGCGCCCGGGCCACTCGGCCTCGGCGATGCGCATGCGCGAGAGCGCCGACGGCGCCAGGCCGAAGTTGCGCCGGAAGGCGCGGCTCAGATGCGCTCCGTCGCTGAAGCCGGCGGCGACGGCGGCGTCGGCGAGGTTCGCCTCGCCCGACGCCACGGCCTCGACCGCTCGACGCAATCGGACCCACAGCGCATACCGGCGGAAGGGCATCCCGACCTCGGCGGTGAACCGGTGCGTCAGACGCGTCGGGGAGAGATGGGCCACCGCCGCCGCACCCGCTAGGGAGGAGGACGGGTCCGCGGCGTGCGCCTCGAGGTATCCCATCGCGGTGCGCACGGGCTCCGACAGCTCTCGCGCACCGGCCTCGCCGCCCGTCGCGACCACCCCGAGCGTCGTCTCCAGGAGGGATGCCGCGGATGCCCCGCGGGCGAGCAAGCGGTCACGGAAGTCCTCGGTGCCGGAGCGGAGCGATGCCGGTCCCGCCCCGACGTCTCGTCCGCGCGTGCCGACGGGCTCGACGAGCAGCAGCACCATCCGGTCCGGCGTCGCCTCGAGACGGTGCGCCACGCCGCTCGGGACGATCGCGGCGACTCCGTGGTGCGTCGCGCGCTCGCCGTGCGCGTCCTGTGTCGTGAGGGTGAACGCAGCGCCGTCCGAGACCATGACCTGCAGGGCATGATGCGCGTGCCACCCCGCGGGGCCGCCCGGACCGTCGTAGACGACGGCTCCCGGCAGCAGCGCGAGCGATCCCGACCACAGCGGCGGATCGGCGGCGGTCATCCTCCCGATCCTACGGGCGCGGTGCGCCCCGCTCAGGCGGCGGCGATCGGGACCCCCGTCAGCTCCTCGGTGAGCTCCCACATCCGCCGCGCGTCCTCGGGGCTGCGCAGGCGGGAGAACAGGGGGCGCGTGCCGGGCCGCCCGCCGAGGCCGCCGATCCCCCGAGGACCGTAGAACAGGCCCCCCTGATCGCCCGGTGTGGTGGCGGCGAGAAGGGCCGGCAGCCCCGCCGAGGCGACGGTGCCCATGATGCCGAGGCGGGAGAGCAGCCCGATCAGGCGGCGCGCCGGGACCGCCTCCGAGCGACCGATCTCGGGCCGCGCGGCGAGGAGGTTCGTCGGCGCGACCCCCGGGTGCGACAGGTTCGCCGTGATCCCCCACCCGTGCTCGCGGCTGCGGCGATCCAGCTCGAGGCCGAAGAGCCCGAACGCGATCTTGGAGTGGGAGTACGCCTCCATGCCGTCGTAGGAACGCTCCGACTGCGGATCGTCCCATTTCACCGCCCCGCGGTCGGCGGCGACGCTCAGCTGCAGCGTCACTCGCGCCCGACCCGCCCGCAGGAGCGGCATGAGGTGCCCGACCAGCGCGGCGTGACCCAGATGGTTGGTGCCGAACTGCAGCTCGAAGCCGTCCGCGGTGGTCTGGCGCGTGGGCGGGGTCATGACGCCGGCGTTGCCGAGGAAGACGTGGATCGGCTCGCCGTCGGCGCGGAGGGCCTCGCCGAGGGCGGCGACGGAGGCGAGCGAGGACAGGTCCAGCTCGCGCAGCGAGACGGCCGCGCCCGGCGTGCGCTCGAGGATCCTCTCGCGCGCCGCGGCCCCCTTCGCGGGGTTGCGGACGGGGAGGATGAGGTCGGCGCCGGCGGCGGCGAGCCGGGTGGCCATGACGAGCCCCATGCCGTCGCTGCCGCCCGTGAGCAGGACGCGCTGGCCGGTGAGGTCGGGGAGGGTGATGTCGATGGGTCGGCGTGCCATGGTCGGCGGCTCCTTCTTCGAGGTCTGACGCGGGCCCCGCTGCGGGAGGCCGTACGCAGACCGTGTGCGGTCGTGGTCCAGCCTGCGCCGATCCCCCGCTCCCATCCACGGATCGTCGATCCACGGATACGCGGCCGACCGCAGCCGCGGATCGGCAGAGCGTGGATATCCCGGCGCGGAGCGGGTAGGAACGAGGAGAGGAGGACAGGAGACATGGACATCGATCGCGCGGGGCTCGCCGATTTCCTGCGCCATCGGCGCACCGCACTGCAGCCCGAGGACGTCGGCCTGCCGCGCGGGTCGCGACGACGCACCGACGGCCTGCGCCGCGAGGAGGTCGCCGCACTCTGCCACATGTCGACGGACTACTACGCCCGACTCGAGCGCGGACGCGGTCCGCAGCCCTCGGAGCAGATGACGGCCGCCATCGCGCAGGGACTGCACCTCACGCTGTCCGAACGCGACCACCTGTTCCGGCTCGTCGGCCACACCCCGCCGGCCCGGGAGGCGTCCGGCGAGCGGCACGTCTCGCCGGGCCTCCTGCGCATCCTCGACCGCTTGGCGGACACCCCCGCGGAGATCGTCACCGAGCTCGGCGAGACGCTGCGTCAGACGCCCGTCGGGGTCGCCCTGACGGGGTCGCTCACCGAGCTGACGGGGCCCCGGCGGAGCCTCGGGTATCGGTGGTTCACCGACCCCGGCACACGCGCGCGGTACGCGCCCGAGGATCACGACCACCTGTCCCGCGTGTACGCCTCGGGCCTGCGCGAGATCCTCGCTCGGCGCGGGCCGCGATCGCGCGCCGCCTATCTGACGGACCTGCTGACGCGTGAGAGCGAGCTGTTCCGCCGCTACTGGGAGCTGCAGGAGGTGGGCATCCGCCCGAACCGGGGGAAGCGCTTCGTCCATCCCGAGGTGGGGTTCCTCGAGCTGGAGTGCCAGACGCTGCACGACCCCGACCAGTCGCACCTCCTGCTCGTCTACACCGCGACGCCCGGCAGCGAGAGCGCAGACAAGCTCCGGCTCCTGACCGTCATCGGGGCATCCCTCGGCCAGCCTGCGAGGTGACCGGACGGTCCCGACCCACGCGCCCTCACAGGCCGTGGGTGTCGGGATTCCGGGCGAAGCGGAGGAGCTGATCCCAGATGTCCGCGGCGACCCGGGGCGCGAGGGTCGCGGTGATCGGCGACGGGTCGGACACGACGGGTTCGCCCCGCAGCCGGCCCTCCGGCGCGTAATACGCACCGTTCACCGCAGCAGGGTCGGTGAGGGCGCGGACGCCGATCCACGCGCCGCCGTCCTTGCCGTGCGCCCAGGGCGTGTACGGATTGGCCCGGGAGCCGGTGGTGCGGTCGTGCACGCCGACGCGTGTCGGTGTCTTGGCATCCACCGCGACACCGGGATGCGAGAGGAGGGAGAGGATCGGCAGTCCCGCGGCCTCCAGCCGACGGTGCATCTCCCGCGCGAAGACCTCGGTGAGCGCCTTGGCCTGCACGTACGCGGCGATGCCCGTCGACGCGACGTCGCGGACCGGGGCGATGCGACGCGCGAAGCGGCCCACGAAGCCGGTCGAGGCGTGCACGATGCGACTCGCGCCCTCCCGGCCCGTGTCCGCCAGTACCGGGATGACGCCGAGGGCCAGGGCTGCATTCGCGACGGCGTGCGCCCCGATCATGAGCGGCAGGCCGTCGCGGGTGAGCGCGCGCGCCGAGAACCGCATCGGACCGCCGTTGAGGAAGATCCCGTCGAGCCTGCCGCCGTGCCGGAGCCGGCCGGCGGCGTCCTCGACCGAGTCGAGCGACGTGAGATCGAGCCGGATCGCCGTGGTGCGCTCGGACCCGGTGTGCCGGGCGATGGCCTCGCGCGCGGCGCGGAGCTTCGCGTCGGTCCGGGAGAGCAGCACGACGTGTGCCCCCGCCGCGGCGAGATGCTCGGCGGCGAAGTAGCCGATGCCGCCGGTGCCGCCGGTGATCGCATAGGTCCGTCCGGACAGGTCGGGGGTCGCGTGGCGCATCGTGTCTCCTAAACTGATAGTCGATCCGTTTCCGACGGTACACCTAAGTGGATTCCATATCCACTTAGATAGAGAGCGAGGTGGAGAGGTGTCGACAGTGCAGCGCTCCGATGCACGACGTTCGCGCGAACGCATCCTCCAGGCGGCGCGCTCGATGCCGCCGGACGACCTCCGACTGAACGCGGTCGCGAACGCGGCGGGCGTCGGGGTGGGGACGGTGTACCGCCACTTCGCGACGGTGGAGTCCCTGCAGGAGGCGCTCGCCCTGGATCAGCTGGAGCAGATGGCCGAACGCGCTCGGCGCGCCGCCGATGCGGCGGACACGTCCGCCGAGGCTCCCGGGCTGATCCTCGACCTGGCCCGCATGCAGTTCGAGCACGAGGGTGTGCGAACGGCGCTGCTCGCGGCGGATCCGGCGCCCGAGACGGAGCGGATCCGGACGCTGCTGCGGGAGAACTTCCACTCGGTGCTGGACGCGGCCGTGGCCGCCGGGACCATCCGCCCCGACGTCACCGTCGAGCAGATCCAGCACCTCATCTGCGGCATGGAGTACACGATCCGCCTCACCGGGCCGCAGCACCGCGACACCGTCATGTCGGTCCTGATCAACGGCCTACGCCCCCTCCCCACCCTGTGACCGACCGCCCGCCCGACCGCCCGCCCGCAAACGTGTCGCAATCTGTCGCCTCGCGTCGGGCAATCCGACCGTTTGCGCCACATCTGGGTGGGTCCGGCGAGGCGGAGGCGGGTAGCGTGGACGGGGAGGGAGGTGGCGACATGATCGACATGATCGACGTCCTCCGCGGGATGCTCGGGATCGTCGGCCTTCTGGCGCTCGCCGACCCGACCTCCAGCGGCTCGCTCCTCACCGTCGCGGTCGCGGCCATCGCCGTCGCCCTGCTCGCCCTCGCTGTCGTCGCCGCCACGATCCGCAGCCGTCCGCGCGGGTCCACCGCGCACCCCACGCGTCACGCCGAGCTCGCGGCGCCTCTGGCCCAGAGCGATCCCGACGCCGCAGGTCACGTGCGTCGACGCGGGCCGGGTCGGTCCGCCGCGGCCGCGTAGCGTCGATCCGTCCGAGCGCACCGCGCTCCGGCGTCCCTTCGCGGCCGATCAGCCGACCCTGATCGCTCCGAAGAACGGATCACCCGTGGACCTCACCACCCTGCCCGTCGTCTCGACCCTGCTCGACCTCACCTACACCGGCCTCATGGCCCTGACCACGGCGCTCGATCCCGTCGCCGGCACCCTCGCGGCGGCCCTCGCCGTCGTTCTCGTCACTCTCGTCGTGCGGACCGGGCTCATCCCCGCCGGCATCGCCCAGGCCAAGGCCGAGCAGCTCCGGTCCCGACTGGCTCCGCGTCTGCGCGAGCTGCAGAAGCGACACCGTTCCCATCCCGAGCGGCTGCAGCGCGAGACCATGGTGCTCTACCGCGCCGAGGGAGCCTCGCCGCTCGCCGGGTGCCTTCCGCTTCTCATCCAGGCGCCGATCGTGGGCCTTCTGTACTCGGTGTTCCTGCACCCGACCATCGCCGGCCACCCCAACGAGCTCCTCACGCAGAGCCTGTTCGGCGTGCCGCTCGGCACGGGCCTGGTCCGCGCCGTGGCCGCAGGACAGGCGGAGCCTGCCGTCTGGCTCGTGATCGGATGCCTCGTGCTCGCGATCGCCGCGGTGGGCGAGCTGACCCGGCGGATGTTCCGGATCGCGGCGCCCGAGCTCCCCGATGCCCCCGGCCTCCCCCGGGTCCCGACCGGACTGCTCGGCCTGCTGCAGTTCGCGACCGCGGTCGTCGCGCTGTTCGTCCCCCTCGCCGCGGGGCTGTACCTGCTCGTCACCGTGAGCTGGACGCTCGGGCAGCGGCTCGTCCTCCGGAGGATCTACCCGCCGGCGCCGTGACGCGGTGACGCGGATGCCCCGGCCGGGACCGCCGCGCGCTCGAGCGTGAACTCCTCCGCACGCGGCCGGCGCGACGTCTTCTCGGAGAGGCCCACCGAAGCGAGCTCACGCAGGAGCGACGCGGGCGGTGCCGGGAACGTCGGTGCGCGCCCCTTCGCCCGGCGCGCCATGCCGACGAGGAGCACGACTCCGGTGCCGTCGGCCATGCGCACGGTGAGGCCGGTCGGGGACGACCGGAGTCGCCAGGTGAGAGAGCGGATGTCGCGGAGCGGAGCGTCGACCATCGCGGGGCCGCCGTCGGCGGGCAGGACGCGCACGTGCAGCGGATCGACGACGATCGAGACGTCGACCGTGCGCGCACGCGCGATCGCCTGAAGGACGAGGAAGACGGGGAGGAACACGGTCCACCCCAGCACCAGCAGGATCGCCATCGGCCCCATCCGCTGCGCCAGATCCGCGAACACGACGACGAAAATGACGATCAGCGCGCCCGCGAGAACGATCAGGCCCGCCGCGACGACGAGGTAGGTCGATCGCCGCAGCGGCACGACCGGCAGCCGCAGCGACCATCCCGCGACATCCCGCGCCCACTCGGGCTCGATCAGTCGCGCGGCGCGACGGTCGGCATCCGCCCGCACGGCGCCCGAGACGCGACCGATGAGTGTGAGCCAGATCCAGCCCGCGGCAGGGGGCAGCGCGAATCCGACGGCGGCCACCAGTTCCGGCGGGAAGGCCTGCCGCCACGGCCCGGGGTCGGTGAGAGCGAGAAGCGGGGCGACGACCACGAGGGAGGCCACGACGTGGAGCAGGACGGACAGCCACGGCGGGTCCAGCGCGTGAAGTCGGCGGACGAGCGCGTGCGCCAGCATCCACCCGGACAGCAACGCGAGGAGGAATCCCCCGAAATCGAAAGGCGTGCCCATCAGCGGAACGGCCGCGGCGAGGAGGATCACCGCCCACAGGAGGGGGTGGAGGAGCACTCTGCGCGCGATCGATCGGCTCGTCTGCACGCATCGCCCCTCTCGCTCGTCGGCGCTCGCCGTCCGGATGCCCGGCGGCGGGCGCTCGCCGCGGGACGGGGCCGTCGGCGTGCGGCCGGAGACCGTGGCCGCCGGGCCGAGACCGTCGCCGCCGGGCCGAGATCGTCGCCGTGGCCGACCTCCGATCTTAGCGAAGGACGGCGGCGCTCCCCCCGAGACGCGTTCGCGTCATCCGCGGGATGTCGGCACAGTGGATCCATACAGTGGAATCATGAGCTCGACGACGACCACAGCCCTGGACCCGCATGCCCTCCGCGCCGCCATCGACGAGGAGCCCTTCTCGGGCGTCGTGAGCGTCGATGTCGGCGACACACCGGTGTGGCTCACCGCGCACGGGCTCGCCGACCGTTCCAGCGAGACGCCGGTGACCGGATCGACCCGGTTCGCGATCGCCTCGGGCAGCAAGGCGTTCACCGCCCTCGCGGTGATGCGGCTCGTCGAGGACGGCGCGCTCGCGCTCGGGACGACGGCACGGAGCATCCTCGGCACCGACCTCCCTCTGATCGACGACGCGGTGACCGTCGAGCACCTCCTCGGCCACACGTCGGGGATCGGCGATTACCTCGACGAGGACGACGGGCGCGAGCTCTCCGAGGTCTTCCTGGAGGTGCCCGTCCACGCGCTCACGAGCGCCGAGGCGTTCCTTCCCCTGCTCGACGGGATCCCCGCCGAGGCGGCGCCGGGCGAGACGTTCGCCTATTCGAACAGCGGGTACGTGCTGCTCGCGATCGTCCTCGAACGCGTGACCGGACGGGGATACCACGACGTCGTGCAGGACCTCGTGCTCGATCCCGCCGGACTCGCCGGGACCGGCTTCCCCCGGACCGACGAGCTCGGATCCGATCATGCGCGCGGGTACGTCTTCGACGACGGGATGCGCGTCAACACCCTCCAGCTGCCCGTGCGCGGGAACGGCGACGGCGGCGCCTCCACGACCGCCGCGGACGTCCACCGGTTCTGGCTCGCCCTGTTCGAGGGGCGGATCGTCTCGACCCCCACCCTCGCCCGGATGATCGCGCCGCGCTCGTACGACGAGGACGAGGGGATGCGGTACGGCCTCGGCTTCTGGCTGAACGAGACCGGCACGCCCGTCGCGCTGGAGGGCTGCGACAGCGGAGCTTCCTTCCGCTCCGTGCACCATCCCTCGACAGGGACGACGGCGACGGTTCTCAGCAACACCGCGGGCGGTGCGTGGGCGGTCGCCCGCGTGCTCGCCGACGCCGTCGCCGCGCTGGACGAGGACGAGTCCGCGCCGTCGCCGGTGTCGGAGTAGGTCGGGCTCGGTCGGGGCATCCCGCAGGTTCGGGGTCGCGTGCGGTCGGGGGTGGCATGGGTGCCGGCCTGGCAGGTTCGGGGTCGCCTCTGGTCGGGGCCGGTGCCAACCCCGCAGGTTCGGGGTCGCGTCTGGTCGGGGCCGGTGCCCTCCCCGCGGGTTCGGGGTCGCTTCTGGTCGGGGGCGGTGCCAACCCCGCAGGTACGGGGTCGCTTCTGGTCGGGGCCGGTGCCCTCCCCGCAGGTTCGGGGTCGCGTCTGGTCGGGGCCGGTGCCCTCCCCGCAGGTTCGGGGTCGCTTCTGGTCGCAGCGCCGCAGGTTCGGGGTCGCGTCCGTTCGCATCGACGCCCCTTCACCGACAGCGCGCGACCCCGAACCCGCACACGGAGGACCCCGCCGACCACACGCGACCCCGAACTATAGGAGCGGATGCCTCCACGACACCAGGCGACCCTGACCCCTTGGACGGCTCGCACAGACCACACCACACACGTTTCGGGTCCCTTCTGGTCGCCTCCCGCTCGGTTAGGGGTCGCTCGAAGTCGCATCCGCTCCCCCACGCCGACCACACGCGACCCCGAACCCGCCAGACAGCGCCTGAGCCGGCCACACGCGACCTCAAACCTGCACACCGGCGACCCCCATGCCGACCACACGCGACCCCGAACCTGCGGGGAGGGCACCGGCCCCGACCAGACATCCCCCAACCCGCCAGGCCAGTCCCCGAACCCGACCACACGCGACCCCGAACCCGCACACCGGCGACCCCCGAACCCGACCACACCCGACCCCGAACATGCGGGGCACTCCGCGGACGGGCGCTCAGCCGCCCACGGCCCACAGCACGCCGCCGGCGAGGGGCGTGAGGCCCGGGTAGCCCGGCGTCAGCCCGGCGGGCTGGATCGTGTTCAGGATGACGATCGCCAGCCCCCGGTCGGGACAGTAGGCCGCGATCCCGTTGGATCCGGGGATCGCCCCGGCGTGGCCGTGGCACTCGCCGACGCCCGGCACCATCCAGGTCGCGAGCCCCGCGCCCTCGCCCAGCTGGACGTGCGGCACCCCGGACTGATCGTAGGCGGCGGAGTAGAACTGCGAGGAGAGCGGCGTGATCTCGAGCATCTCGTCGAGGTGGCCGGCGTCGACGACGTCCCCGTCGACCAGTGCGCGGATCCAGACCGCCTGGTCGCCGGCCGAGCTCACCATGCTGCCGGCGGACCATGCGCCCGTCCACTGCGGAGACGACGGTTGCGGCTCGACCACGCCGTTCTTGCCCGCGCAATCGGCTCCCTCGGCGCCGTCGCACGCCAGCACGAAGCCGTTCACCGCCTGCGGCCCGGTCCCCGCGCCGTCGAGATACGTGCTCGTGAGCCCGAGCGGCTCGATCAGTCGCGTCCGCACGAGCTGCTCGTAGGGCACTCCGGCTGCGAGCTCCGCTATGCGACCCAGCATGATGTACCCCGCGTTCAGATACTCGTATGCCGTGCCGGGCATGAAAACGGGCGGACGGGTGAACACGTCGTCGACGAGCTCCTGTGGAGTTGCCGTGCCGACGAGACCGAAGTCGAGCTCGCTGAGGCCGCTCTCGTGCTGGAGTAGCATCCGTACGGTGATCCGGTCCCCACCGGGCGCCGACGGGAACCAGCGGTCGATCGTGTCGTCGAGCGCGAGCACCGACTCCTGATCGAGCTGCATGACCACAGCTGCGGTGAACAGCTTCGTCATGCTCCCGATGTGGAAGGCGGCGTCGGGCGAGAGCGGCACGCCCGTGTCGCCGTCGCCGCTCGCGGCGGCGACCACGTCGCCACCGCCGAGGGATGCCGCAACGGCGACGCCGGGGATCGTGTACGCGAACGGTCCCGTGGACGGAGAGCCGCGCCACTGCAGGAGTGCGGCGGTCACCCGGTCGCCGAAGGCGGCGTCGGACCCCGCGCTCTGGGTCGGCGACGGCGCCGGTACTGCGGTGCACGCGACGAGAAGCCCGGCGAGTACCACGGCACCGGCAAGAGTGATCCATCGGTTCGGGCGCATGGTGGCTTCCTTGTCGGTCAGGTGCGGAACGGCGTGACGGGTCAGGTACGGAACGGGGCGACGAAGGCGGCGAGCTCGAGCTGCGCCGACAGCGGGTACGCGACCTGGTCCGCGAGGTTCGGCACATCGTCTGCTCCCACGTCGCGCAGGATGTGCACCACATCGGGGAGCTCGACGAACCGCGCGACGCCGGGGGCGAACGTGCCCGCCAGCGACGCGACGCCGGAGCCGGCGCTGCCGTCGCCGCACGGCGTGTTGGTGTCCTTCGTGCCGCACGTCACGAGAGTCGGGACCTCGATCGACGGCGCCAGAGCGGCGGGGTCGATCTCGTCGAACTGCTTGCCGTACGGCGTCCGATATGCGTGCGAGATCACCATCTGCGCCGGGTCCGACCCGAAGATGTTGCCGGCGATGGTCGACTGCATCACCGCGGCGTATCCCGTCGCGTCCGGGACGGGCGCCGGCCCCGGCGCCGGATACGGGGGCGTTCCCGAGCGGATCTGCTCGACGCCGTCCGTCATCCAGGTCTTCAGGGCATCGGCGTCCGCCGAGGTCATCGCGCCGCCCGCGATCGCGGCATCCAACTGCTCGTCGAGCTGACGCGGCACGACGTCGAGGATGCGGTCGTAGGACGGCTCGATCAGCAGCAGGCCGGCAGGTGCCGGCGCGCTGCCCGGGCCGGATGCCACCGCGAGCGTCACGGCCCCGCCTTCGCTGTGGCCGACGAGGAGGAGTCGGGTGCGGTCGACACCGGCCTGCGCGGCGAGGAACGAGAGCGCGTCGCGCACCGGCTGGACCCGGATCCGGTCATAGCCCAACGTGAGGAGGGCATCCGGATCGCCTGCGTCGGGGCCGAGTCCCGTCGCGCCCGTGCCGAGCTTGTCGTAGCGCAGCGACGCGATGCCTTCTGCGGACAGGAGGCCCGCGAGCCATCGATACTCCCCCATCGGGATGCACGCGCCGTCGCCGTCCCGGTCCACCTCGCCCGTGCCGCCGACGATCACCGCCGCCGCCACCGGTCGGCTCGGGTCCACCGGTGCACGGTAGCTCCCGCGATACGTGACTCCGCCGCTGACGAACGCGATGTCGGTGTCGTCGGCGATCGTCGAGCACCCCGTCGCGGCGGCCGCGGAGGTGGGGGCCGCGACACCCGTCGAGAGGGCGCCGATCCCGAGCACCAGCGCCAACGCGAGAGCCGTGCCGCGCCGGGTCCGTGTGGCGCCCCGCCGGCGCCGGATGACGAGGAGGCCCGCGGCGAGCGCGCAGAGGGCGAGCACGAAGATGCCGACGATCGGAACGTCGCCGCCGGTGGGGGCGAGACAGTCCGGCATGGCGCCCTCCTCGTGACGGTGCGGCGCACGGTCGGAATCCGCACTGCGGAGCACGATCCGCCGTCATCCGATCACGTGCCGTCCCAGTGTCCTGAACCGTCCAGCCACATGGCAAGAACCTCTTGCGGACGTGTCCTCAAGCGGACAGCCTGGACTCATGAGTGACGACTCCCTCCTGGCCGTGGCGTATCGCGGGCGGCCGGCGACGATCGTGGACCTCGCGACCCTCTCGCACCGTCCGGTCGCGGATGTGGATGCCGCGGTGGCGCGCCTCCGCGCACGTGGTCAGCTGGGCGGCCGCGGCGGGGACATCGCCTACGCGAACCCCGCCGACTGGGCCGCGGAGACGGTCGCCGCGCACGCCGCGGACCTCCGACACACGGCACGCGACCTCCTCGGTGAGATCGAGCGGATCGTGGCGGAACTGCCGCGGATGATCGATCACTGGTCGATCGGCCAGACCTCCGCCGACCCGATGCCCGTCGTGACCCGCCACGGACCGCGGGCATCCGAGGACGTCTGGTTCGAGCTCGGCCGGCGCGACACCGGCACGCTCGATGCGGTGCTCCCCGACATCAGCCGGTTCCTGACGAGCTCGGATGACCGCGTCAGCCGGTTCTCGGAGGCGTTCCGCAGCAAGGACGCCGTCCGCGTGATCCTGCCGACCGCGGTCGCCACCGACCCCGACATGCAGCAGCTGCTCCGCGCCTTCACGGCGGCGGGAATGGAGTACCGCTTCCTCGACGAGCCGCCGAGCTGGTTCTGGGTCGACGGCGACCAGCTCGCCGTCCCCTTCGAGTGGGGCGAGGGGCGCCCCACGAGCGTACTGAGCGTGCGCAACGCGGCACTGTCCGGGATGATCTCCGCGTACTTCGCGACACTCTGGCGACGCGCAGCGACATCGGGGCCGAGCGTGGAGCCGTGGACCGCCCTGCTCACGCTCATGCGAAGGGGGATGACCCTCGACACGGCTTCGCGCCAGATCGGCGTGAACCCCCGCACGGGTCGACGGCGCATCGCCCAGGCGATGAGCCACTACGGGGTGTCGACGCTCTTCGCCTTGGGCGTGGCCTGGGCGGCGGATGCCGACGGTGCCGCGCCTCCGCACGAGGCTTCCCCGCCGCGCCCGCCCCGATCCTCGTGACGAGCGGGGTGCCGCCGCGGGTTCGGGGTCGCCTCTCGCCGGGGTGCTGACCGCGGGTTCGGGGTCGCGTCTTGTCGCCGCGCCCACACTTCGGGGTCGCCTATGGTCGCCTGGCGCCACCCTGAACGACCACACCCGACCCCGAACATGCCCGGCCGGGGTGGCATCGACCACACGCGACCCTGAACTCCCCTCGTGAGTGGGCCCCACGCCCCCATGTTCGGGCGCTTCGGTTCATCCCCCACACCCACCCAGGTTCGGGGTCGCGTCTGGTCGCCTCACCCGAACTTCGGGGTCGCATCTCGCCGCCTGGCACCACAGCGACCGACCACACGCGACCCCGAACCCGCCGGCCCGACCCCCGAACCGACCACACCCGACCCCGAACCTGCCAGCCCGACCCCCGAACCGACCACACCCGACCCCAAACCCGCGGGCCCGACCCCCGAACCGACCACACGCGACCCCGAACCCGACCTCACCTCGTGTCGAGGGCATCCGCCGTGTGGAAGGAGTGCAGCCGCTCGTAGGACGTGGAGGTCAACCGCTCGACGGTGCGGCGGACGCCGGGGTCGACGTCGTCCGTCGAGCCCCCGCGGCGCAGGCGGTCGAGCTCGGCGACCAGGACGAGGTGACTCTGTCGAGTGAGGGGGAACCGGGCGGCGAGCAGCAGGGCGAGTGCCGTCAGACCTCCCACGCCGACGAGCATCGTGGTGGCGATGCCCCACTGCACGGCGGGCGTCTGCGCGACGGCGCCGGGCTCGAAGCCGATCGCCGTGAGGACGGCGCCGACGACGATCGTCGCCACGCTGCTGGTCGCCTTGCGCGAGAAGTTCATCATCCCCGCGAAGCGGCCCTCGCGGCGCTTGCCCGACACCGCCTCGTCGACATCCGGGATGAAGGGGAAGACGTTCCAGGGCACGAAGTACACGATGCTCTTGAACGCCTGGTACACCACGGACACCCCGATCGCGACACCCACGACGGCGGCGTCGGCGGGGCGGAAGGCGAACAGTGCGTAGTACGCGCCCACCGACACGATCACCATGCCGAAGCCGATCCGGTACAGCCGCGCGGGCCCGAGTCGGAAGAACAGGTATCCCCACAGCGGCGTCAGCGGCACGGCGACGATGCCGACACCGAGGAGCACGGATCCGACGGCCGCATCGAGGCCGAGCGAGAACACGACGTAGTACATGAGCACGGCGCTGAACACGTCCTGAGCGGTCACCCCGGAGAGATAGATCCCCAGGTGCCGGGCGAAGATCGGCAGCCGCAGCGTCGAGCCGTACTCCCTGATCTCCGACCAGACGGTGCGCAGGACGCCGCCGCGTCGCCCGCGCGCGGAACGACGGTCGGACTCGAGCTCGCGCAGCATCTCGGGTGTGGGGTCCCGTTCCCAGCTGGTGAGGTAGGTGATCGAGACGACGATCGCGAACACCACCGCGAACACGGCCCCCATCACGCCGTAGGCGGCCGGATCGTCCTTCCCCATCACGGCCAGAAGAGCGCCCGTGAGGAGCGTCGCCACGCTGCCCGCGAGCCCCGAGAACAGCATCCGCATGGTCGACATGAGTGTGCGCTCCCGGTAGTCGTCCGTCATCTCGGAGGGGAGCGTCTCGTAGGGCACCATGACGATCGACTGGGCCAGATCGAACGCCACGAAGACGAGGAAGTAGTACCAGAACCCGCCGCCGGTGGTCCACAGCAGCCCGAAGGTGAGCATCAGCGGGATGCCCAGGAGGAGGAAGAACCGGCGCCGACCGAACCGGCGGCCGACCGCGGTGCGATAGAGACGGTCCGAGACGCTGCCGACCACGACGTTCGCGACCATGTCGATGAGCCGGGCCACGCCGATGATGGTCGCCGCTTCGAGCGCGCTGAGCCCGGCGAACGTGGTGAGGAAGAAGAGGAAGTACGCACCGATGATCGCGCCCGATCCCCCGCCCATGACATCCGTCAGACCCCAGCCGAACGCGGTCCAGAAGGTGACGGGGCGCCGCCTCCCGCTCATCGCCCCGTCACCCCGCCCGCACCCCGCCCCCCTCGCCCGCAGCACGGCCCGACCCGCGCCCCGAGGCCGCGACGCCATGACGATCACCGGTTACCCCCCGGCCCGATGATCGTCATGACGTCGGGTTCTGCGCCGGCGCCGCGGACGGCACGGCGAGGTCCGGCCAGCACGCGTCGTACGCGACGCCGGTCAGGCTCTCCACGACCTTCCGGGTCGCCGGGTCCACATCCTGCTTCGAGCCGCCGGCGCGCAGGCGCTCCATCTCGGCGATCAGGATGGTGTGGTTCTTCTTGTTCAGAGCGAAGCCCGCCGCCACGATCCAGGCGAGGGCGAAGCCTCCGATCACCCACCAGATCTCGACCGTGACCAGCGCGTTCAGCGCCTCCGGCGTCTGGGATTCCCGCTTCGCGTCGAACCCGCTCGCGCTGAGATAGACGCCGACGAGCGTGATCGAGATGCCCTGCGTCATCGTGCGCAGGAAGCGCATCATGGACGCGAAGATCCCTTCCCGCCGGCGACGCGTGATCATCTCGTCGACGTCGGGGATGAACGGGAACACCTGCCACGGCGTGAAGAACACGAGACTCTTGAAGAACAGCCACAGGCAGAACACCACGATGGCCAGCGGGACCCAGACGGCCGGGTCCATGGTCTGCGCGCTCCGGGCCAGGGCGAACATCGCCAGGAGGGCGGCGATGCATCCGCCGAAGGTGATCGTGTAGAGACCCCGCGTGCCGAGCTTCGCGAAGAGCCATCCCTGCACCGGCGTCAGCGGAACCGTGAAGATCGCGAAGGAGAGCAGGAGCGAGGCGAAGGCCGCGTCCCGGTTCCACGCGAAGATGACGAAGAACACGAAGACGTTCGCGAAGACGTCCGCGAAGCTGACCCCCAGCAGGTAGATCGCGAGGTGGCGCTGGAACGCGCGCACGCGCAGGGTGGAGGCGTACGCGACGACGATCTCGCCGACGCTGTGCGCCGCGGCGCGCCATCCGCCGCCTCCCGCCGGCGGCGCGGTCGCGGCGGCGAGCTCCTCCGGCGACGGCGTCCGCTCCCAGGTGAACCGGTGCGTGAGGAGCACGCAGATCATGAACACGATGATGAAGCCGACGCCGATGATCGTGTACGTCGTGCCGTTCTGCCCGAGCAGCGCGAGCAGGGCGGCCCCCACGGCGGGGACGAGTGCTCCGGACAGACCCGAGAAGAACATCCGCGTCGTCGACAGGACGGTGCGGCCCGTGAAGTCGGTCGCCATCTCGGAGGGAAGGGTCGCATACGGGATCATGATGATCTGCAGCGTGATGATCCACGCCAGGAAGCTGCCGAAGTAGACCCAGTAGCTCAGCCCGGGCAGCCACATCGCGACGCCGAGCAGGAGCAGCGGAGCCCCGAGCAGCAGGAAGAAGCGGCGACGCCCGAACCTCCGCCCGACGCGGTAGCGCAGGAAACGGTCGGAGAGAGCGCCGATGACGATCGCAGTCACGGCGCTGATCACCGTGGAGATGCCCTGGACGCTGGTCGCCTCGGCGATCTGCAGGCCGCCGTAGGTCGTGAGGAACAGCGTCAGGTAGGTGCCGGTCAGGGCTCCGGAGCCACCGCCGAAGATGTCGCCGATGCCGAAGCCGATGCCGTTCCAGATCGTGATGCGTCGGGCGCCGGACGGTGCCTCGGCGGCCTGGTCTGCGGACGCTCGCGTCCGCGCTGTGTGGGCCATGGTCGGCCTCTCTGTGCGGTGGCTCCTCCGGTGAAGAGCCGGACGGTGGGGATCAGCCGTGGATCGTGCGGCCGTGGGCGTCGGGCACGCCCGACATCCGGAAGAAGTAGGTGTTGACCTGGTCGCGCCACTCGACGGCGTTGGCGTACTGGCGCTCGAGCCGCTCCGCGACGTTCGCGTGGGTGTCGGCGTCGATCCGGCCGTCGATCGAGGCCCAGAGATCGCGGAAGCGGTCGACGGCGTCGGCCCCGGCGAAGTGCGTGTCGTAGATGTGCTGGATCACGGTCGTGCCGGACGTCAGTACGTGCGAGTAGGGCACGTGGTGGAAGAACAGCAGCAGCTCGTCGGGCACCGTCGCGAGGTCCTCGTACTCCGCGGCGAGCGCGGGGGCATACTGCGCCGTGTATCCGGTGCCGGTGGCGACGGTGCGATCGACACCGACGCCGTCACGGTCCGCGAAGTGGTAGGTGCCCCACCGGTCGTATTCGTAGCCGTTGACGGAGACGCCGTAGTGATAATGCGGACGCACCATGAACCCGACCCCCAACGGGGCGGTGTAGTTCTCGTAGGTGTCGCGCGAGGCGAGCAGGATCGACCGGATGACCCCCCGCGCCTCGTCGTCGACGTCGGAGAAGGTCTGGGCGATCCACTCGTCGAGGATCTCCGTCGCATCGAGTCGGCTGTCCCAGGCGAGTCGGCCGAACCCGTAGAGGTTGGCCTGGGCGAGGGCATGGCCGGTCCAGTTGTCGTCCATCCCGACGTTCGGCACGGCGGCCACGCCGACGTGGGTCGTCACCCGCGCGTCGCTGCGGGCGACCGTGGCGACCGTCCGGTCCCCCACGCCGGATGTGTAGGTCTGCTGACGCAGCACCTCGACCCACTGGGAGACGGGGTAGTTCACGTCGATCTGGTGGCCGAGGTACTCGGCGGTGATCTGGAACTCGACGATCAGGTTCGTCGCGTGCAGCTGTCCGATGAGGGGGCTGATCGGCTCGCGCGTCTGGAAGTCGATCGGCCCGAACTTGATCTGGAGGGCGACGTTGGGCGCGAAGCGCCCCTCCAGGGGCTTGAAGTTCTCGTATGCCGCACGCGCGCGATCGGTGGACCGGTCGCGCCAGTCCTGCTGCGAGTTGTAGACGAAGGCACGCCAGATCACGAGGCCCCCGTGCGGCGCGAGCGCATCGGCGAGCATGTTCGCGCCGTCGGCATGGGTGCGTCCGTACTCGTACGGGCCGGGCTCCCCCTCGGAGTCCGCCTTCACGAGGAAGCCGCCGAAGTCGGGGATCTCGTCGTAGATCGCGTCGGCGACCGTGCGCCACCACGCGCGGACCTCGGGATCCAGCGGATCGGAGGTCGACAGCCCGCCGATCTTCTTCGGTGCGGCGAAGTTGATCGACAGGAACGTCCGGACGCCGAACTGCGCCAGCAGATCGGCGACCTCTCGGACCTTCCCGAGCAGCGGCTGCTGGATCAGCCGGGTCCCCTTGCCGCGGACGTTGACGTTGTTGAGGACGACCGAGTTGATGCCGACGGATGCCAGGAACCGGCCGTACTCCACGATCCGGTCCGTGTCGCCTCGGAACGGCTCGTCGAGGTCGCGCACCGGGAAGCCTCCGGGCGGGTGAGCGTGATCGTTGCTGCCCGGCTCGCCGAAGAAGATCGACTCGCCCGCGTAGCCCCGCTCGACGGTGCCGTCGACCTGGTCCCAGTGATCCAGCATCCGGAGCGGCTGATCGGGGCTCGAGAAGACGTCGGCCTCGTCGTCGCCTGCACCGATGACGCGTCTCCGGAGGAAGGCGTAGACGCCGTACAGGAGCCCGCGCTCCGTGTTGGCCGACACGGTGACACCGCCCTCGCGGCAGGTGATGCGGTAGCTCTCCCCCGTGGTGAGCACTCCGGGATCGATGCGCAGCTCCACGGTCGCGGTTGCGGGATCGTCGCCGACGCGGCATCCGAAGTGCGCGACCAGGTCCTGCGACAGCCGGCGCACGATGACGTGATCGGGGTCGGGGACGTGGAACGAGAAGACCTCGTCGCGCACCCCCTCGCGCACCGCCGCAGGGTTCAACCACATCGAATGGGCCACGTGCACCACATCTCCTCGTCGATCGTGAGGGCTGCCGACATCGCTGCCGGCTCGCGCCGGCGGTATGCCGCCCCACTCTCAAGTGCGAAAGTTTCGCATGTCTTTGCGAAATCTATCTCGCACGGTAGCGTTGGTCCGACCTCGCTGTCAACTCGACCGAAAAGGAGCGGATGTGCCCGCGTCCGACGCACCCCGCGGCCGGCCCACGCTCGCCGAACTCGCCAGAGATCTCGGCGTCTCCTCGGCGACCGTCTCGAAGGTGATCAACGGCCGATCCGGCGTGTCGGTGGAGGTACGCGAGCACATCGAGGAGACCCTGCGTTCGCGGGGATACGCGAAGCCCCTGGTCAACGGCAACAACGATACGATCGACCTGGTCTTCGACGAGCTGCGCGACCCCGCGCAGCTGCCGATCATCGCGGGCGCCGTCGAGGCGGTGGAGCAGCACGGACTGCGACTGTCGATCCACCGCTGGCACGACAGCCTCTCGCCGACGTCGGACATCGTGGCCGACGCCGTGCGCCGCAAGCCCGCGGGGCTCATCCTCGTGCGCGACAGGATGACCGCGAGCGAGCGCGACGGGATGGCCGCGCGCAAGCTCAACTTCGTCTCGCTCAACCCGCGCGGGTCACCCGCGGGGAACTCCTACGCGGTCTACTGCGACAACTGGGCGGGAGCGCTTTCGGCCGCTCGCCATCTGCTCGAGGCGGGCCATCGCCGGATCGGCATGGTGACGGGGCCCGAGAACATCCTCGCCACGGACGCCCGCACGGGCGGCTTCGACACCGCGCTGCGCGAGTACGGCATCGCCCCCGACCCCGCTCTTGTCGTCCACGGCGACTTCTCGGTGGAGAGCGGGGCCGCGGGCGCGCAGCACCTGCTCGCCCTGCCCGATCCGCCGACGGCGATCTTCACGCACAACGACTTCGAGGCCCTGGGCGTCTACAACGCGGCCCAGAGGGCCGGGGTCTCGATACCCGACGAGCTCTCCGTGGTCGGTTTCGACGACATGCCGCTGTCGGCGGCGCTGTATCCACCGCTCACCACCGTGCATCAGCCCCTGGCCGGCATGGCGGCGCGAGCGGTCGACGTCGCGGTCGCCCTGCACAAGGGGTCCGATGTCCCGCACCATTCGGTGCTGGCGACGCGGCTCATCGTCCGGGGATCGGTCGCACGGCCCCGGTGAGGTTCGGCCCGATGTGACACCGGGGCGCGCCGCGCGCGCGGTCCGGCAGGGTTCAGGGCGCGACGTACGCGTCGGCGTACTCGCCGGTGGGCGGTGTCGGCTGGATGACGTCCAGCAGCACGCCGTCGGGTGCCGCGATGATGACATGGCGCTGACCGAAGTCCTCGTCACGGAGGGGCAGGACGATCTCCACGTCCGGCCGCTCCACGAGCCCGCGGTGGACGCCGTCGACATCGTCGACTTCGAGGTTGAGGATCACGCCGCTCGGGACCGCGGCGTAGCCGCTCGGCACGGTGGGGTGGTCGAGATCCAGGATGGCGATCTCGAACGTCCCGAGACGCAGGCTGACGTACCAGTCCGCCTCGAACGTCGTCTCGAATCCGAGGACATCGCGGTAGAACGACGCCGCGGCCACCACATCGCGCGACATGAGGACCGGATAGAAGCTCGTGACCGACATGAACCACTCCCTTTACGTACGATGAGCATGTATCAAGACCACGATACATACGCTGTGCACGTAAAGGACGTCTGCCATGCCTCGCGCCTCCGCCGCCGACGCCGCCCGGACGGCACGCCGCGTCCTCGATGCGGCGACCGAGCTCTTCGCCGACCGCGGCTTCGCGGACGTCTCCCTCGACGACATCGCCCGGACCGCCGGCGTCACCCGCGGCGCGGTCTACCACCACTTCGGCACGAAGTCCGCGCTGTTCAGCGCTGTCGCCGAGCGACTGCAGTCCGACATCGCGCTCGCGGTCGTCGCTGCGGCCGAGAGGTCGGGCACCCCGGAAGAGCCGCTCCGCGCGGGATCGCACGCGTTCCTCGACGCGATCACCTCCGGTGCCGCCGTTCGCATCCTGCTCGTCGATGCGCCGTCGGTCATCGGCTGGCAGGAGTGGCGCAGACTCGACGCCGAGAACTCCGCCACCCATCTGCGAGAGGCGCTGGCCGACGCCGGGGTGCCGGAGGAGCTGCTCGACGCGTCGACGGCGCAACTGTCCGGCGCGATGAACGAGGCCGCGCTCTGGACGGCGCAGCACCCTGACCCGGAGGCGGCGCGTGTGCGCTCCCACGAGGCTCTCGACCGGCTGCTCGACGCCTGGCTCCCCTGACCCGCCCGGCGCGCACCGCCTCGCGGATTCCGCCGCACCGACGCGGCCGTGCCGGCGTCGATCCGTGCGATGAGCAGGCTGAAGTGACCTCGGAGCCGCGCGCGGACGCCACTGGGGACGGATGAGCCTGCTTTCCGCACACCCGGAGCCCGCCCCCCGCGCACCCGGAGCCAGCCCCGTCACCCCGTGCGGGCGTGGAGGCGCTGGCGCACGCCGTCGATGACGAGCTCGACCTTGTCGGTCCACCAGGCGCTCGGTGACCCCTGCCCCCCCATCGCCTCGCGCAGGACCTCGAGGTACTCGTGCGCCATCGCGGCGTCGGGGGCCGCCCCACCGGCATCCGTCATGGTGTCGATCGCGAGCTGCCGGAAGGTGCGGCCGTCATCGACTGGGCGGTCCAGCAGCTCGATCGTGAGATAGGAGTCGGCCGTCATGTCGCCGATCGTGTCGACGATGAGTGCGGCCTCGCGAAGCGAGAAGCCCAGCGCGACGGTCAGATGCTCCACGACGCGGTAGGCCTGCAGGACGAACGCCTCCGGCATCGACGTCATGCCGCGCACGCGCTGCGCGAGCCCCGGTGTCGAGGCGAACATCGTCCACATCGCCTGCGCGCAGTCGCGGAGGTACTGCGCCCAGTCCTCCCCCGGATCGGGCCATACGGCGCGGGATGCGGCGACGCCGACAGCCGCGTCGAGCATCTCCTCCCGGCTCGAGATGTGCCGATAGAGCGTGGACTGATCGACCCCGAGCCGCTCCGCGACGGCCGACGTCGTGGCACGGTCGAGGCCGATCTCGAGCACCGCGTCGAGGATCGCCGCCCGCGACGTGAGAGGCGGGCGGCCACGGCGCGGCGGGGCTGGCATCCGAGTCATGTTACCGGGCACCGCCCGCGAGACCCCGGCGTGTCACCGAACCAAGGTAAGGCTACCCTTGCCATAACACCCTGACTCCGATACGCTCAACCTGTTTTGCCATAACCTATTGCAAAAGAGGCATCCGGATGACGGATACGACAGACCGCGCCGCCGCCCCGAACGGCACCGAGACCGCGGACCGCACGGCCACGACCGCCGCCCGCCGCGAGGCGAAGGCCCGGCAGCGCACCGCGGACCGGCTGATCCTCGGCCCCGTCTCGGCGCGACTCACCATCGCGAGCGGCATCGTCGCGGTCGCCTCGCTGTGCGCGGTCGCGCCGTTCCTCCTCATCGCCGAGGTGTGCCGTGAGCTGCTCGCCGCCTCCCCCGACGAGGGCCGGGTGTGGTCGCTGCTGCTCGCGGCGCTCGGCATCCTGGGTCTGCGCGGGCTGCTGCAGTCGGGCGCGCTGCTGTGGTCGCACCTGATCGACGCCGAGCACCAGTACTCGCTGCGGCAGCTCCTGGCCGCCAAACTGTCGCGCGTGCCGCTCGGATGGTTCACCGAGCGCAGCTCCGGCGAGGTCAAGAAGATCCTGCAGACCGACGTCGACGCGCTGCACTACCTCGTCGCCCATGCGCGGCTCGAGTTCGTCGGCGCCGTGACCCTGCCGCTCGCTACCTTCGCCTACCTCGTCGTTGTCGACTGGCGACTCGGGCTGCTCCTCCTGGTTCCGATCGCGGCGTACGCATTCGCGATGTCGCGGATCATGGGCCCCGGCTACACCGACAAGATCGGCACCTACGAGGCCTGGCAGACGACGGTCAGCGAGACGACGATCGAGTTCGTCGACGGCATCCAGGTCGTGCGCGCCTTCGGCCAGCCCCGCCGCGGACACCGCCGCTACCAGGAGGCCGTCGACGGCTCCGCGACCTTCTTCCAGGCGTGGGTCACCCCGATCACGCGCCTCGAGGGCATCAGCAGCCAGCTGCTCAACCCCGTCGTCGTGCTGCTCGTGGTGCTCGTCGCCGGGTTGACGATGATCGGCGGGGGCACGATGGATCCGGCCGCGCTCGTGCCGTTCATCCTCCTGGGGCTCGGCATCGGCGGCACGGTGCTGACCTTCGGCTACGGCGTACAGGCGCTGCGTCAGGCGTCGAACGCCTCGGTGCGACTGTGGGAGCTCACTCGCGCCGCCGAGCTCGTCGACCCCGCCGACGGACCGACGCCCGCGAGCGGTCTCGTGCGCTTCGAGGGCGTCACCTTCGGCTACCGCGACGGGCAGGAGGTGCTGCGCGGCGTCGACCTCGAGCTGCGGCCCGGCACCATCACGGCCCTCGTCGGACCGAGCGGCTCGGGCAAGTCCACCCTCGCGCGTCTCCTGCCCCGCTTCTACGACGTGACCGGAGGGCGCATCACCCTCGACGGACACGATCTCCGCGACCTCCGATCGGCCGACCTCTACCGTTCCGTCGGTTTCGTCCTGCAGGACGTGCAGCTGATCGCCGGGTCGGTGCGCGAGAACCTGCTGCTCGCGCGCCCCGACGCGAGCGACGCCGAGCTCGAGCGCGTGTGCCGGGCGGCGCAGATCCACGACCGCATCCAGGCCCTGCCGCACGGCTACGACTCCGACGTCGGCGTCGACGCGCGGCTCTCCGGAGGCGAGGCGCAGAGCCTGTCGATCGCACGCGCGCTGCTCGCCGACGCCCCGGTGCTCGTGCTCGATGAGGCCACCGCCTTCGCCGACCCCGAGTCCGAGGCAGCGATCCAGGACGCCCTCGCCGTCCTCGTCGCCGACCGCACGGTGCTCGTGATCGCGCACCGCCTCCACACGATCGTCGACGTCGACCAGGTGGTCGTGCTCGATCGCGGACGGATCGTCGAGCGCGGCACACCGGCCGACCTGCGCGCCGCCGACGGCCTCTTCTCCCGCCTGTGGGCGGCGAACGAGCGCGCGCTCGGCGAGACGGATGCCGCGCCCGACGCCGTCTCGCCACCGGCGGAGCGCCTCTCCGACTCTCTGTCCACGACCACGAGCAGTCCCGAGACCGCCGCCCCCTCGGAGACCGCGAGCCCGCCCGAGACCGCAAGCTCGAAGAACACGGAGGTGCCCGCATGATCCGCACGGTGCTGCGTCTGGTCCCCGATCCCTACCGCGCGATGATCCCGCGATACCTCGCGACGATCGTGGTGTTCGCCCTCGCGCAGTCCGCCGCGTACGTCCTGCTGATGCCTCTGCTGGAGTCGCTGTTCCGCGGCGACCTGGGCGCGGCGTGGGCGTGGACCGCGGGTATCGCCGGCACGGTGGTGATCGTGTTCGTGACGGGCTACCGCCAAGCGGTCCTCGGGTTGCGGATCGGCACCGGGATGATGCATGCGCTGCAGACGCAGCTGGGCGACCACATCGCGACGCTGCCGCTGGGATGGTTCGGCTCGGCGACGGCCGGCCGGGTCTCGCGGCTGATCAGCAGCAGCGTGAAGGATGCCATGGGCGTGTTCGCCCATCTGCTGACACCGCTGCTGACCGGCATCCTCGTTCCGGCCGGCGTCGCGGTGGGGATGCTGTTCCTCGACCCGCGCGTCTCGCTCGCGATGCTCGTGAGCGCACCGGTGCTGTACCTCGTGAACCGCTGGGGTCAGGGCGTGTACTCGCGCGCCGAGGCCCGTGCCCACGCGGCGGCGGAGGAGGCGAACGCCCGGGTGATCGAGTTCGCCCAGGCGCAGCCGGTGCTCCGCGCCTTCGGCGCCGGACCGGCCGGCACCCGCGGACTCCACCAGGCGCTCCAGGCGCAGCGCCGCGTCGGCCGCGGGCTCGTGTTCGCCTCGATACCCGGTCTCGTGGTCTTCTCGCTGCTCGTGCAGCTGACCTTCCTCGGTCTGGTGTACCTCGTGATCTCGCTCGCCACGGGCGGCACCCTCTCGGTGCCCGCGGCGATCGCGCTGATCGCGGTGTCCTCGCGCTTCATCGACCCGCTGAACCAGGCGGCCGAGCTGTCGACCGCCGTGCGCGGAGCCGCGAACGCCGCCGACCGGGTCAGCGCGCTGCTCGAGACGCCGACCCTTCCCGAGGCGATGGCCCCCGTGCACCCGACGGATGCCTCCGTGCGTTTCGACGACGTGACCTTCGCCTACGGCGACGGGGGTCCGGTGATCGACGGCGTCTCGTTCGAGGTCCCGGCCGGGACGACCACCGCGCTGGTCGGCCCGAGCGGCAGCGGCAAGACCACGCTCCTGCGGCTCGCCTCCCGCTTCGCCGATGTGGACGGCGGCACGATCACGGTCGGCGGGCATCCGGTCGCGGCCTATCCGTCGGCGACGCTCCTCGAGCAGTTCTCGCTCGTGTTCCAGGACGTCTACCTCTTCCACCAGTCGATCGTCGAGAACGCGCGGATCGGTCGGGCCGACGCCTCCGACGAGGAGGTCGCGCGCGCCGCCGCGGTCGCCCGCGTCGACGAGATCGTCGAGCGTCTGCCCGAGGGATGGCAGACGAATGTCGGCGAGGGCGGCACGTCGCTCTCCGGCGGTGAGCGCCAGCGGGTCTCGATCGCCCGGGCTCTCCTGAAGGATGCGCCGATCGTGCTCCTCGACGAGGCCACGAGCGCGCTCGATCCGCAGAACGAGGCCGCCGTCGTCCGAGGCATCCACGAGCTCACACGGGACAAGACCGTCATCGTCGTGGCGCACCGCTTGTCCACCATCCAGCACGCCGACCAGATCCTCTTCCTCGACCGCGGGCGGATCGTCGAGCGCGGCACCCATGCCGACCTGCTCGCCGCGGGCGGGCGCTACGCGGACTTCTGGAACGAGAGATCGCGCGCGGCGGGCTGGCATCTCTTCCCGGCGACGGAGGCGGTGGCCTGATGGCGGCGAACTGGCAGCGGGGCGTGCTGCGCCTCATGGGGATCGCCAATCACCGGGTCGAGGTCGTGGCGGTCGAGGATCTCACGCCCTGGTACCGGCGCATCGTGTTCCGCGCACCCGAGCTGACCGCGGGGCTGGAGGTCTTCCCGACGCTGTGGCTGCGCCTCTGGGTGCCGCACCCGGCGAAGGGCGACGGATTCGTCGTGCAGCGGGGGTACACCTTCGTGCGAGTCGATGCCGAGGCCCAGACCTTCAGCCTCGACTTCGTGCTGCACGAGGTGGCGGGCCCCGCGGGCGACTGGGCGAAGGGCGCGACCGTGGGCGACACCGCCGAGGTCGCCCTGACTCCCGCGCGGGTGACCATCCCCGACGGCACCACGACGCTCGTGCTGGCCGGCGACGCCACCGCACTGCCGGCCATCAACACCTGGCTGGAATCGGTGCCCGCCGACATCGAGACCCACGTCTTCCTCGAGGACGAGCACGCCGACCGGGAACGCCTCCCCCGCGTCGACCGCGAGCGGGGAACGTGGGAGTGGGTCGCGCGCGCGGGCGACCGCGGTTCCGCGCTCGATGTCGCCATCAGCACCGCCGTCGCCCCGCGGCCGGGACTCTACGGCTGGGCCGCCGGCGAGAAGACCCTCGTCAAGAACGTCCGCCGATCGTTCCGGGAGCATCTGCGCCTCGACAGGGGTCACCACTTCACGCAGTTCTACTGGATCGAGGGCAAGGCGACCGGCTGACGCGCCCGCGGTCCGGGGCGGGCCGGGTGGCCGGGCCGCCTCCGTGCGGGAAGCAGGCCAGAACGTCCTCTCGGGCCGGCGACGACGGGTATCGCGCCGGTTGAGCCTGCTCTTCGCACGCGCGCCCGACTTGCGGCGGCCCCCACCCGGCTCGCGGCGGCCCGTACCCGGCTCGCGGCGGCTCGCGGCGGTCCGAGGGCGCCCGCCCCGGGTCAGTTCCGCGAGATCAGCATGCCGTCGCCGTCGAGAAGGACCTGGGAGGCACCGCCGTCACCCGGGAGGACGATGCTCACCGCCGCCGCCCGCCCCGCCGGGAGCGTCCGCACGGTGATCCGGCCCGCCGCGACGGGGGCGATGGTCTCAGCGATCCGCCGCCCGAGGGCGTCGCCGACGACGTCATGCTCGCCCGAGGACTCACCGAACAGCACGACGGTGACCCCGCGGGTGCGCAGGCGCTCGACCACCGTCGCCAGGGCGGGGTGCTGCAGCCGCGGCGCCCGAAGCTCGTCGCGGATGGATGCCTCGACGAGAGTCAGCCGCGCCCGGAGCTCCGCGTCTACCACCTCACCGGCGGCGACGCGAGCCAAGAGGGGCACCGCCACGGCTGCGACGTCCCGCAGGCTCTGCTCCACCGCGGCCGTGGCGGCGTCCGCCGCGGCCGCCCGTTCCGCGGACAGCGCCGCTGCGGTGCGGTGGGCACGCTGACGCCGGACGATCATCGCGAGCACGATCCTCCAGACGATCCCCGCCACGAGGCAGCCGATCGGGATGCCGATGACGAGCGCGACTCCCTCTCCGGGCGGGGCGGCGGGCAGCATCCACACCGCCGCGTACGCGACGATCAGGCCGGTGCCGATCACGCCCGCGACAGCGTTTCCCCGAGGGATCAGGAACGCAACGAGATAGGCCGCAAAGGTCATCGCCGACAGCGTGGTGATCTCCGGCGTGCGGTACAGAGCGATCACCGTGATGTAGAGGCTGATCGGCGGCACCCACACCGACAGCCGCGGGGGCAGGGGCTGCGCTCCGGGGCGGGTCAGGAGCAGGGCGCCCACCAGCGCAGCGGCGTAGGCGGTGGCGTTGAGCGGATCGAGCGGCGTGAGGAACCCCTGGAGGAGTCCCGAGCACACACCGCAGAACCACAGGAAGACGAACACCCACCGCGCATAGCGTGTGCCCAGCCCGCCGGCGCCCGTCGAGGTGATACTCACGTCGGCCATGCGAGATCCACCTCCGTGCCTTCCCCGACCGCCGATCGCACCGTCGCCGAACCTCCGACGCTCGACAGCCGCCGCTCGACGCTGCCGGCGAGGCCCAGGCCCGTCCGCGGTGCCGCCGTGTCGAAGCCGACGCCGTCGTCGCTCACCACGACGCGAGCGCCGCCGGGTCCGAGGCGGACGCGGACCGTCCGACGGGCCGACCCGCCGGCGTGTCGCAGGCTGTTGCGGAGGGCCTCCGCCGCCGCTCCCACGACGGCGAGGGCGACCTCTCGCTGCAAGACCCCCTCGTCCACCTCCAGGTCGATCGCGACGTCCACGTCGATCGCGCGCACGGCACCCGTCAGCATGTCGGCGACCTGCCTCGTGGACACGGTCTCGTCGACGCCCGCGGCATCGGGCACGCGGGTGAGGGCGGCGATGGCACGGCTCGCGGCGGAGCGGAGCGTCGGCGTGGGCGTCCCCTCGGCCTGCATCGCCGCGGACAGGGCGGACAGCACCTCGTCGTGGACGAGGCGCGAGAAATCATCCTGCCGTTCGGCGCGGACGGATGCCCGGACCTGGCGCCGCTGCTGAGCGCGGGCCTCCGCCTCGAGCGACCGCAGTCGCTGCAGTTGCAGGTGGATGCCGATGAACACGGCGACGTACACGACGTTGCCGAGCTGTTCGGGTGTCTCGCCGAGCACCGCATCCGGCACCCGCCCCCACATCAGGAGCGCCGAGATCGCCGGGAGGGCGGAGAGCAGCAGCGATATCCCGATGCTCGCGGCGGGCCGCACGAGCAGCAGCGGGAGGGTCACCATGGCCGGCTCGAGCGTCCAGATCCACGGCGTCGCCGCGTCGATGTCGGAGCCTCGGTAGCCGAGCGCCCACGTCGCCTGGAGGAGGGCGTAGACGCCCGGCAGGAACCACCAGGCGATGATCAAGACCCGGGACGGGAGGAAGAGTCCACCCACCGTCAGAACGAGGATGCCCACGACGAGGGCCGCTCCGCCGAGGTTCCACCACACGTTCCACGCGTCGAGCTCCTCGAGGTGGAACACGGTCTGATCGAGGAGCAGGATCGTCCCGCCGATGGAGATGAGCCATCCGAGCGGTCGGCTGACCGCGAACGGCGCCACCTCGTCAGGACGGGAGGTCATCGCCGTGCGGGAGCAGACCGTCCTCGACGGCGCGACGGTGGAGATCGATCTTGGTCGGGGCGGCGCGGTCGGCATCCGCGTACTTCGCTCGGATGCGCCGGATGTGGTCGAGGACGGTCTCGCGAGAGATGTAAAGGAGCGCCGCGACGCGGTCCGCGGTCTCCCCCGACGCGTAGTGGGCGAGGACTTCCGCCTCGCGCGGTGACAGCCGGGCGTCGACGAACTCGGGGTCGAAATCGATCGCCGCCGCCCAGTCCGCGGAGGTCGGCACGTCGCCGGCGACGAGTGCGTGCACCGCGTCGGTGATGATCGTCGGCTGCTCGGACTTGCGCACCATCCCGGCGGCGCCGGCGCGCGCGGCCTCGCGGATCAGGCCAGGGCGGTCGCCCGATGTGTAGACGAGCACCGGCGCATCGAGCGCGGCGAGCGCGCGCAGGTTCTCCGTCGGCGTCGACCCGTCGGCGAGCGTGAGGTCGAGGAGTATGCCGTCGAAGTCCTGTCGCAGCGCCAGCAGCTCCGCGGCCGTCGACGCCGTCGCCGTGACGATGAGGTCCTCCTGCGCGTTGAGGATCGAGGTCACGCCGAGCATCACGGCGGGGTGATCGTCGATGATGCCGATCCGCGCTCTCATTCGTCCATCCATCGGTCCGGGGGTCTGACACGAAGGCTAGTGGACGCGGGGCAGCCGATCGTGGGCGAGGGATGGGCGGTGCCCCCGGTTCCAGGGGATTTCGGCGCCTGCGAACGGGCCGTCGTGCGCGGGGCCCGACGTCGTGCGGGTGGACGTCCCCCGATTGCGGGGGCACCGCTTCGACACCGTGTCGGTGCGGGTTCCGTGCCGACGTAGGCTCGCCCCGCACATACCCTCATCGATCCCCGTGGGAGGACTCCGTGTCGTTCTGGTCCAGCATCTGGGACACCATCTGGTGGTTCCTGACGATCTTCATCTTCATCGCCTACCTGTTCGCGATCTTCGCGATCATCGGCGACCTCTTCCGCGACCGGAAGCTCGGCGGCTTCGCGAAGGCGGTGTGGCTCGTCTTCCTGGTCTTCATCCCGTTCCTGACCGCGCTGGTCTATCTCATCGCGCGCGGCGGAGGGATGGCCGAGCGCTCCGCGCAGGCGCAGCGCGCCGCTCGGGATGCGACCGACGAGTACATCCGGTCCGTCGCCGGCGCATCCCCGACGGAGCAGATCGCCCAGGCGCGCGACCTGCTCGACCGCGGCGCGATCACCCCCGACGAGTACGCGGCTCTGAAGTCGAAGGCGCTGGGCTGATGGCCACCGAGGCCTTCGCCGGACCCGTCGACTACCTGGTGTTCGGCTTCGACGCCGCCGCCGACGTCTGGCCGGGTCTGCGCGCGGTCCTCGATCGCGTCGACGACGGCATCGTCGAGGTGCTCGACATCGAGATCATCGCCCGCGGCGAGGGCGGCGAGGCCGTCTCGCGGAGCGTCGCCGACCTGCCGGGCGCGACCGCCGACGAGGTCCGACTGTTCGACGGGGCGCGCTCGGGCATCCTCGACGACGAGGACCTCGCGGCCGTCGCCGCCGCCCTGGCGCCGGATGCCGTCGCCGTCGCTGTCGTCTACGAGGATCGATCGCTGGCCGTCGCGGCGGCCGCGTGGTCGTCGGTGGGCGGGACCGAGCTCTTCTCCGGCGGAGTGGACCTCGCCGATCTGGAACGCATCCTCGATGAGGAGGTTCCGGCGTGAGCCTCCTGCGCACCGCCGCCCGCGCGTCCGTCGCGACGCGTGTGGTCGGCAACACCCACCGCCGTCAGCAGCAACGCTGGGCGGCACAGGACGCCGCGGCGGCCACCGCGGGCCCACCGATCCCTCCCGTCCCTCCCCCGGCGGCGGAACGGACACCGGCGGGTTCGGCTGCTCCGGCCGCCGCGGTCGACTCGGCGGCTCCGGCCGCTCCGGCCGGCTCGGCGGCGATGTCCGCGCTGATCGAGCAGCTCACTCAGCTCGGAGCGCTCCGTGACATGGGCATCCTCAGCCCGGACGAGTTCGACGCTCAGAAGCAGCGGCTCCTGGCCGGGTGAGGCCGGCGCCGGACGGGGTCGATCGCCCGAGAGAGGTGCCGGCGCCCCGAGCCCTTGAGCGCGGCGCCGGCTCCGGCCAGACTCTGAACATCGTCGACGGTGTGAGCCCCCGGCCCCGCACGATCGCCGCAGCGTCGTCGACGATGCGGGCGCCGGGGGCCGCGCCGCTCTCCCCGTCTGCGCCCGGAGCCCCCATGACCACCGACACACCGCCACGCTTCCGACTCCTCCCGATGCGACCGCGCGATCCGCACGAGGGCGGCCGCACCGCCTCCACGCTCGAGCTGTTCTTCGACCTCGTCTTCGTCGTCGCCGTCAGCATCGCGGCCGTCCAGCTCCACCACGAGGTCACCGAGGGCCACATCCTCGACGGGCTGACGAGCTACGGCGTCGTCTTCTTCGCGATCTGGTGGGCGTGGATGAACTTCACGTGGTTCGCCACCTCCTTCGACACCGACGACTGGTACTACCGCCTGCTCACCATCGTGCAGATGGGCGGCGTGCTCGTGCTCGCTGCCGGCATCCAGCCCGCCTTCCACGACCACGACTTCACGCTCCTCGTCTACGCGTACGTGGTGATGCGCCTCGCCATGGTCGCCCAATGGCTGCGAGCCTCCCGCTCGGCGGGGCCGAGCCGCCGCGCCGCCGTGACGTACGCGATCGGCATCGCCGCCGTCCAGGTGCTCTGGCTCGCCGCCCTGCTGCTGCCGCCTGCGGCGTTCTCGGTGGCGCTGATCGTGCTGATCGCCGCCGAGCTGGCCGTGCCGGTCGTCGCCGAGCGCAGGGGCGCCACACCGTGGCATCCGCACCACATCACGGAGCGCTACGGGCTGTTCACGCTGATCGTCCTCGGCGAGAGCCTGCTCGCCTCGGCGAACGCCATCATCGGAGCCCTCCACGAGACGGACGTGCTGGGCCCCCTGATCGGGATCGCCGCGCTCACACTCATCGTCACGGCGGCGCTCTGGTGGATCTACTTCTGGCCTCCCCACCACACGGCGATCGACGGCCTCGGGAACTCCCTCGCCTACGGCTACGGCCACTACTTCATCTTCGCCGCTGCCGGCGCATTCTCGGCCGGCATCGAGGTCGAGATCGACGTCATCACCGGCCACAGCGAGCTCGCCTCCCCCGCGGCCTCGTTCGCCTACACGATCCCGATCGCGGTGTTCATCATCGGGATCTGGGCGCTGGCCATCCGACCGAACGCCGACCGCGTCGTCAACGCCGTCGTGCCGATCGGCGCGCTGCTCGTCCTCGTCGATCCCCTCATCCCCGTGCCGTTCGCCATCACGGCGGTGATCCTGATCCTCGTGGTGGCCGTCCTCGTCTGGCGCCCTCCCCGGCGGTGACGGCACCGCCCCGGACCAGCGGGAGCGGCCACGCCCGCACCTGAGGGGCCCTCGGGGTGCGATCGGCAGGCCAGACCGCCTCCGGAGCCGCAGAGCGACGGGTGGGCGCCGGGTTGAGCCTGCTCTCCAGACGGCGGGAGGCGGACGCGGCCCGCGCGCGGCCGAGGATCGCCCCCTGTCAGGGCGCGGGCCGGGGGGCCGGAGGCTTCGGCCGCCGTCGTGGGCCGGCCGAGCGGGGCGGGTGCTGGCGCATGTGGTCCCGCACCCGCGTGAGGATGTCGGCGAGCGCCGCGACGTCCGCCTCGGTCAGCGGCGCGAACAGCGAATCCCCGAGGATCGCCACGTGCCCGGGGAAGACCCGATCGAGCACGGCGCGCCCCTCGTCGGTCAGCGAGACGGTGATGCTGCGTTCGTCGTCCCCCGACGGCGCGCGGGTCACCAGGCCCCGCCCCTCCAGCACCTGAGCCTGGTAGGTCAGCCCGCTGCGGCTGTAGACGACGCCGTCGGCGAGGTCGGTCATCCGCTCGCTGCCCGTCGACGAGTCGCCCAGCGTCGCCAGGAGCTGGAACTGCACGTAGCTGAGGTCGCCCGCCTCGCGCAGCTGCTGCTCGACGGCGTGTTTGAGCAGGCTGCTGGTCTCGATGAGCGCGAAGTACGCGCCCAGCTGCACAGGATCCAGGCGAGGCGGCGTCGGCATGACCCGAGCATATCAATGTTTCGGAGTCGAAGCACTTGCTTCGGATTCAAAGCACTGCTACGGTCATGGCAAGAGCTTCGAATCCGAAGCAGATGACGAGAGGAACGACATCATGAAGGCAGTACGGTTCCACCATCAGGGCGGGTCCGAGGTGCTCCGCTACGAAGACGCACCGACGCCGACGCCCGGCGCCGGAGAGGTGCGCGTCCGGGTCGCCGGATCGGCGTTCAACCCCGCCGACGGCGGCATCCGCGGCGGGTTCCTGCCGATCCCCGTCTCCCTACCGCACGTGCCGGGCTACGACGTGTCGGGCACGGTCGACGCGATCGGCGAGGGGGTCGACACCTTCTCCGTCGGCGACGAGGTCATCGGATTCCTGTCGATGAGCGCGGACGGGTCCGCCGCGCAGTACGTCGTCACGCCCGCGGACGCGCTCGTCGCAGCCCCGACGAGAATTCCGCTCGCTGACGCCGCAGGTCTCCCCTCGGTCGGTCTCACCGCCTCGCAGGCACTGTTCGAGCTCGGTCGACTCGAGGCGGGGCAGCGGATCGCGATCAACGGCGCCGGCGGCCCGGTCGGCGGCTACGCGGTGCAGCTCGCGAAGAGCGCCGGAGCGTACGTCATCGCGACCGCCAGCGCACGCAGCCGGGGCAGCGTGACGGCGAACGGCGCGGACGAGGTGATCGACCACACGACGACGTCGCTGCGGGAGGCGATCGATGCACCGGTCGACGTGCTGCTGAACCTGGCGCCCATCACGCCGGAGGACTTCGCCGCGCTCGTGACGAAGGTCCGCGGCGGCGGCGTCGTCGTCTCCACCACTCCCGTCGTGACAACTCCGGGGGATGAGACCCGCGGGGTACGCGCCGAGACCGTGTTCGTCCACCCGGACGCGGCGACGCTCTCGGAGTTGGTCTCGATGATCGATGCGGGCCGGTTGCGTGTCGAGATCGCGCAGCGACTGCCGCTCGAGCAGGTGCCGCTCGTCCATCGAGACGCCGACGAGGGGAAGGTCCACGGCAAGGTCGTCTTCGTCCCACCCGCCGACTGAACGGGCCCGGACGGATGCCCGTTCACCCCGCGCCCGGGATCCCGGAGCCCACCCCCGCGCCCGCGGCGGTGGGCTCCCGGACGCCCGGGGCCGGACTGGCACGGCCGCTGGCCGTGCGGTGGGCAGGCCCAACCGGCGCCGCACCCGCGCGCGGGCGGCGAGCGGCCCGATCGAGCCTGCTTTTCGCACGCTCAGCCCCGGCCCGGCCCGGCCCCGGCCCGGCGCCCTCGGCCCCGGCCCCGGCCCCGGCGCCCTCGGCCCCACCCCCATCCGGACGGACGCCTCACGACCACGCCTCCCACGATGCCCACAGCTCGGCGTAGGGCCCGTCGGTCCCGACGAGCTCCGCGTGGGCCCCAGCCTGCACGATCCTGCCCTCGCGCATGACGAGGATGCGGTCGGCGTGCCGGACCTGATCGAGCCGGTGCGCGATGACGATGGCGGTGCGTCCACCGATCGCCGCGACCGCGGCGGCGCCCAGGAGTGCGGAGTCGGCCGACCCGGCTTCCGCGGTCGCCTCGTCGAGGATCACGACCGACGCCGCCGACAGGGCGACGCGCACGAGCGCCAGGTGCTGAGCCTGTCCGGGCGTGAGCGGCAGACCGGACTCGCCGACCACCGTGTCCAGGCCGTCGGGGAGAGCGTGGATCCAGTCCGCACCGAGGAGCGCGATCGCGGCGCGCACGCGCTCCTCGTCGGCCTCGCCGAAGAGGGCCAGATCGTCACGCACCGAGCCGGCGAACACGTGCGGCTCCTGACTCAGCATCACCACGGCGTCACGGAGGTCGTGCGGATGCCAGTCGTCGATGCCCACACCGTCGTGCCGCACCGCTCCGCCACCGCCGGGCAGGGCGCCGGCCAGCACGCGCGCGAGCGTCGTCTTGCCCGCGCCGCTCGCGCCGACCACCGCGACCACGTCCCCCGGCGCGACCGACATCGAGACCTCGTCCAGGTCGCGCGCTCCCGGGCGGTGGCCGAAGCTCAGGCGCTCGACGTCGATGGCCCCGCGCCCGCGCCGCGCGACCGCATCCCGCGGCTGCGGCGCCGGCAACCCGATCACGCCGAACAGGCGCGCGAGGCTCGCGCCGGCGTCCTGCAGCTCGTCGATGCGGAACAGGAGGCTCCCCATGGGAGCGAACAGGGCGAGGAAGTACAAGGCGGCAGCCGTCGCCGCACCCAGCTCGACGGTGCCCGTCCCCGTGCCCGTGCCAGCGCCAGAGGCGGAGGCGACCAGCAGGTAGCCGGTGACGAGCACCGCCGACAGCCCGACCAGTTCGGCCAGGTTGAGGAACACGTTGAAGTCGTTCCGCACGCGCGTCGCCGTCACCTCCAGATCGATCGCCCGCTCGCCGGCCGCCGCGATGCCGTCGAGATGCCTCTGCTCCGCGCGCAGAGCGAGCACCGTGTCGACCCCGCGCACCGCCTCGATCGTGCGCTGCCCCCGCTCGGCGACGACGGCGCGGTGCTCGCGGTAGACGGGCGCGGACCGCCGCAGGAACCGGCGGAGAGCGAGGTATTGCACGGGTGCCGCGAGCAGAGCGGCCAGCGCGAACCGAGGGTCGAGCAACCCCATGCCGACAAGGCTCAGCGCGATGCCGAACAGCGCGCTGAGGAACGCCGGCAGGGCATCCTCGACCACCTGGCCGACAGCTCTCACGTCGCCGGAGAGCCGCGCCACCAGGTCCCCCGTTCCCGCGGCCTCGATGCGGGCTGTCGGCTGCGCGAGCGCCGAGCGGAACGCGGCCTCACGCACCTCGCGGACTGTCCTCTGACCGAGGCGCGCGAGCAGCACCCGCCCCACCCAGGTGAGTGCGGCAGCGAGCATGACCGACGCTGCGAGGGCGAGCCCGTAGGGCAGCAGATTCCGCTCCCCACCCGCGATGTCGTCGACCAGCAGACCGATGACCCAGGGGGCGAGGAGCCCCGCGCCGACGCCGGCGCACAGGGCCAGCAGAGCGGCCGTCGCCAGCAGAGGTCGACGCCCGAGCGCTGAGACCAGGCCGCGGGCGGTGGCGGCCCTGGTCGCGATCGGCAACGTCGATTCAGTCACGCGCAGCTCCCCTCAGGTCGTGGACGCGATGGCAGGCCGACAGCAGCGCGGCGCGATCGGTGAGCAGCAGGATCGTGCGGCCCTCCGCGGCGAGCCCGGCGGCGACGCGGGCCTCGGTCACGGGATCTATCGCGGTGGTCGGCTCGTGCAGCACGATCAGCGGCTGCGGCTGATGCAGTGCCCGGGCGAGCAGCAGGCGCTGCCGCTGCCCCCCGGAGAGCCGCAGCCCCCGCTCGCCCACCCGCTCGTCGAGTCCGGCGGGGAGGCGCCCGACGACCTCGTCGAAGGCCGCGGCGGCGAGGTGCCCCGCGTCGATCCGGTCGGCGATGTTGTCGGCGGCGGTGCCGCTGAAGACGGCGGCGTCGTGCGGAGGCGCGAACACGGCCGCCCGCAGCCCCGCCGGCCCCAGGTGCACGGAGTCGACATCGCCCACGATCAGCTCGCCGCGCTAGGGGTCCCTGCGCCCGCCGAACAGATCCGCCAGGTCGGCGATGCGCTCCGGATCGGCACGGATGCCGGTGACCTCGCCCGCCCGGATGTCCACCCGGCTGCCGTCCACGCGCACGCGCGCGACGCACGCGCCGAGGGATGGCGACGGGCCCGAGATCCCCGCCCCGTCGACCCCCGAGGCGGCGGCCGCGGACACCGCCTCGTCGACGAACTCCGCGATGCGGGTGGCGGAGCCGTGCTTCGCGGCGATCTGCGCCGGAACGTGTCCGAGCGACTGCAGCGGTCCCCGGATGGTCTGCGCCAGCCCCATGGCCGTGATGAAGCCGCCGATCGTGATCGCGCCGTCGAGGGCGAGCCGTCCGCCGAGCATCGCGATGCCCGTGAAGGCCAGTCCGCTCACGAGCAGGTTCAGCGCCGCGAGCCCCGCCGCCGCCTTCTCCGCGCGGTAGGCGGCCTCGGCGGCGACGGCGCTCTCGTCGACGTAGCGCTCGGTGGCGCGGTGCGCACCGCCCAGGGCGCCGAGCACCCGGATGCCGGTGGCGTAGTCGGTGCTGATCGCGTCGAGCCGGGCCGCCTGACGCTGGGCCTCGTATCCGCGACGACGCAGCCCCCGGCTGCAGGCGTTGACGACCAGCGTCTGCACGAGCGTGCCGATGACGACGGCGACCGCGAGCGGCCAGGCGATCACGAGCAGCGTGACGCAGGCCACGAGCACGGCGGTGGCGGCCGCGGCCTGCTCGGCGATCGTCCAGAACAGTCCCGCAGTCTGACCCGCGTCGCTCGAGGTGATCGTGAGCACCTCGCCGGTGGGCCGGCCGGTGCGGCGGCGCAGCGCGAGTCCCAGCATCCCTTGGCGGAGCGTCTGCTCCCCCTGGGCGTACACCGTCGTGCCGAGCCGATCGCCGAGCTGCCACGCGCAGATGAGGACGGCGAACACGACGGCGAGGAACACCAGGCCCCAGGCCAGCGCGACCGGGTCGCCCGGCGCGATCGCGCGGTCGATGACGACGCCGACGGCGACCGGCACCAGCACCTCGGCGACCTGGTGTCCGCAGAAGCCCGCGACCGAGAGCACGGCACGCGCACGGCGGCCGGGCCCCCAGAGCCCCGTGCGGAAGACCGCGCCGGCCGTGGTCATGGCAGCGTCGCCGTTCCGAGCGGCACGACGAGGGGACTGCCGGCGACCGGATCGGGGACCACGACGCAGTCGAGCCCGAAGACCTCGCGCACGAGTTCGGCCGTGACGATGTCCCTCGGCTCCCCCTCGGCGACGACCCGACCGTCCTTCATGGCGATGATGTGGGTGGCGTAGCGGGCGGCGTGGTTCAGGTCGTGCAGGACGGCGACGAGCGTGCGGCCTTCGCCGTGCAGCCGACGGAACAGCTCCAGCAGCTCGATCTGGTGGGCGATGTCGAGGAACGTGGTCGGCTCGTCCAGCAACAGGATCGGGGTCTGCTGCGCGAGCGCCATGGCGACCCACACGCGCTGACGCTGTCCGCCGGAGAGCTCGTCGACGAGGCGTGCCGACAGCTCCGTGGTGCGGGTGGCGTCGAGTGCGGCGGCCACGGCCCTCGCATCGTCGACCGACCACTGCCGGATGATCCCCTGGTGCGGATACCGGCCGCGCGAGACCAGGTCCGCGACGACGATGCCGTCCGGGGCGAGCGAGGTCTGCGGGAGGAGGCCGACCTCTCGCGCGAGGGTCTTCGCCGGCATCCGGGCGATGGAACGGCCGTCGAGCAGCACCTCACCGCGCGCGGGTGCGAGCAGCCGCGCGAGGCTGCGCAGCAGTGTGGACTTGCCGCAGGCGTTCGGTCCCACGATGACGGTGAATGAGCCATCGGGGATGCGCACGTCCAGCCCCTCGGAGATCACGCGGCGGTCGTAGCCGATGGTCACGTCGGCGGCGTGCAGCCGGGAGGTCGACGCGGGGGCGGGTGCGCTCATGGCGGGTGCGTCCTTCTGGATGGTCATCGGCGGCGGGTCTCCCGGATCAGGAGCCACACGAAGTAGATGCCGCCGACGGACACCGTGACGATGCCGACGGGCAGCTGCAGCGGGGCGAACAAGCGTTGCGCGAGGAAGTCGCTGATCACCAGCAGGAGCGCTCCGGTGACGCCGGCCGCGATCAGTCCGACTCCGGCGGAGCGGGTCAGCCGCCGGGCGATCTGCGGCGCGACGAGCGCGATGAAGGCGATCGGGCCCGCTGCCGCGGTGACCAGGGCGACCAGTGCGACACCGAGCACGGTCGCGGCGAGCCGCACGGTGGTCGGCCGGGAGCCGAGCGAGCCGGCGGCGTCGTCCCCGAGTTCCAGCACACGCAGGCCCGGCGACAGGGTGAGCACGGCGGGCACCAGCACGAGCAGGATGACCGCGACCGGCACGAGCTCGGTCGTCGACAGCCCGTTCAGCGACCCGCTCCCCCACACGCCGGCCGTCAGCTGCTGCTCGGTCGTGGCCTTCAGCATGAGATAGGTGTTCAGCGCCGCGAGGAGCGCGGAGACGCCGATGCCGACGATGATGAGCCGGAACCCCTGGACGCCGCGACGGTAGGCGAGCACGAACACGACCAGGGCGGTGACGATGCCGCCGACGAGCGCACCGGCCGCGACCGCGTAGTAGCCGCCGCCGGTCACGAGGATCACGATGAGGGCCCCCGTGTAGGAGCCGGACGAGAAGCCGATCACGTCGGGCGAGCCGAGCGGGTTGCGGGTGAGGGATTGGAAGACCGCGCCCGACATCCCCAGCGCGATGCCGAACAGCGCGGCGAGCAGGGCGCGCGGCATCCGCCATTCGCGCACGACCAGCACGGTGCCGGCGTCGGCCGTGCCGAGGAGCCCGCCCACCACGTCGTGGAGGGAGACGTCGTAGGTGCCCGTGGCGATGGAGAGGAGGATCCCGAACACGGCGGCCGCAGCCAGTGCGAGGGTCGCCAGCACGCCGCGCAGCGAGACCGTCCACGACCATCGGCTGCCGCGGGCCGTGAGGGTGCGGTAGCCGACGTCGACCACGGGTTCCGTCGCGGCGCTCACAGCGTGCTCACCTTCGTGCGCCGGGCCAGCAGGATCAGGACGGGCGCGCCGACGAAGGCCGTGACGATGCCGACCTCGAGCTCCCGCGGGGCCAGCACGATGCGCCCCAGCAGGTCGGACGCGAGCAGCAGCAGCGCGGCGCCGACCGCCGAGAACGGGATGATCCAGCGCTGGTCCGGCCCGGTGAACCAGCGCACCACGTGGGGCACCATGAGGCCGACGAAGCCGATCGGTCCGGCCGCCGCCGTCGCCGCTCCGGCGAGGAGTGTGACGGCGATGATCACGAGCACCCGGGTGCGGATGACGTGCGCGCCCAGCGACCGCGCGAGGTCGTCGCCGAGCGAGATCGCGTTGAGGGGGCGACCCATGACGGCCGCGATCAGCAAGCCGATCGCGATGGGCGCGGCGACCGTGGCGAGCGTCGACCAACCGCGTCCGGCGAGCGAGCCGGCGCTCCAGCGGAGCATGTCGTCGAAGGAGTCGGGGTGGAGCATCGTGATGCCGGACGTGAAACCGCTCAGCACCGCACCGATCGCGATGCCCACTAGCGTCAGCCGGACCGGGGTCGCGCCCGCCGAGCCCACCGAGCCGAGCGCGTAGACGACGGCGGTCACGAGGATGGCGCCGCCGAAGGCGAACCACAGGTACTGCGACATCGCGGTCACCCCCAGCAGTCCGATCGCGACGACGACGGCGAAGCTCGCGCCCGCGCCGACGCCGAGGATGCCCGTGTCGGCGAGCGGGTTGCGGGTGAGGGCTTGGATGAGCGCGCCCGCGACGCCGAGCGCGGCGCCGACCGCGAGCGCGAGGGCCGCGCGGGACAGCCGCATCTCGCGGACGATGAAGGACGTCTCGCCCACATCCGGATGCCACAGCACCTGCCACACGTCGCCGATGGTGATGCCGCGCGCACCGACCCACAGGCTCAGCAGGAACACGACGGCCAGCAGGACGACGGCTCCCAGCAGGAACACGGTGCGGGTGAGCGGCAGCCGCCGCGGGCGCTCCGGCGCAGCGGTCTCCGAGGCATCCGTCAGGGTCATGCTCACAGCCCGAGCTGCGCGAGCTTCGCGTCGTAGCGGTCGCGGCGCAGCTCCTCGTCGGCGTCCGTCTCCCAGATCGCCTGCAGCGCGGCGAGGGTGTCGTCGTTCAGGGCCTCGTAGCGCTCCAGCCACTCCTCCTGCCGGTCGCGCCAATAGCCGATCACGGCGTATCGCGCGGCGGGCAGTCCCCGGTCGTGGCGCAGATAGCGCCGGGCCGCGCGCAGCTCTCCGGCCTCTCCGGCGACCCACACGTAGCACTCATCCGAGATCGGCAGCGCCCGCAGCGCCTCGGTGATCGCGCTGGGGCCGACGCCGTTTCCGCGGCCGACGATCCACCGCACCGACAGGTTCGGGGCGTCGATGTCGAGTCGGTGCGACTCTTCGGCGATCTCCACCGCGGCGACGGCGCGCACATCCGGCGCGAGCTGTTCGCTGAGCCGCGCGAGTGCGGGAAGGCCGGTCGCGTCGGTCACGAACACCTGGTCGACGGCGCCCGACGGCGGCTCGTAGAGCCCCCGCGGGTCGCCGAGCGCGACCCGATCTCCGGGCGCCGCGGCCGCCGCCCACGCGCCGGCCCGCCCGTGGCCGTGCACGACGAGGTCGATGTCGACCTCACCGGTCGCGGCGTCGTGTCGACGGATCGTGTACGGCTCGACGTGGTCCTGCACGCCGTCCGGGTAGTGCCACACCCCGTCGTCGTCGACGCGCGGCAGGTGCAGCACCCCGTCGGATGCCGGGAAGTGCACCCGCACGAACTCGTCGCCGATGCCGGTCGTGCGAAATCCTGTCAGTCCTTCTCCGCCGAAGGTGACGCGCACCATGCCCGGCGTGAGCCAGGCGGTGCGCGTCACCTCCGCGATATGCAGATCGGTCATCAGCCCTGCGCGTCGACCTTCGCCTGCACCTGGCCGAGGAGGTCCGCCAGGTCGTCGAGGTTGCCGAGCGCCCATCCGTACGAACCGGTGGGTCCGCGCTGGATGTAGTCGAAGACCATGCCGTGCTGCACGGCGGGAAGGTTCTGCCAGATGGCGTTCGCGGCGAGCGTCGCCCGCTGCTCGTCGGAGACGCCGTCGCGCAGGAAGATCACGTCGGCGTTCGAGATCCGGTTGAGTTCTTCGTACGAGAACCACTGCGGGAACCCGTCGGCGGTGACCTCGTCCGGCTGCTGCTGCCGGAAGGTCGCCCCCAGGTCGCGCAGGATGGGGGTGATGAAGTGCTTCTCGGAGTAGGTGCCCCACTCATCCGGCTCGGGACCGAACACGGTCACCGCCTGCTCCGAGAGGATTTTCGCGTACTGGGTGGAGATCTCATCGCGCCGCGCGTCGTACTGGTCGATGAGCGGCTGGAGCTCGGCCGTCTTGTCGAGGATCTTCGCGAGCTCGGTCGCGCGCGTGCGCCAGGCCTCGCCGTCACGGGCGTTGAAGGTCACGATCGGGGCGATCTTCTGGATCTGTTCGCGCATCGGGGAGTCCAGGGGAAGGAAGTCCTGGGTCGCGAGCACCACGTCGGGGTCGGCCTGGGCGACCGCCTCGAGGTTCAGCTCGTAGTACTCGCCGATCGACCGGGCGTCCGAGTCGGCGATCGCCGTCGTGTACTGGACCGGGATGCCTCCACCGTCGGTGTCGGTGAAGTAGCTGTTCACGACGCCGACCGGCGTGATGCCGAGGTCGAGGAGCGCCGCGGGAGTGTAGAAGTCGACCGAGACGATGCGCTCGATGTCGGCGGGGAGCTCGACGTCGCCGAACTCGCTCTCGTAGACGCGCGTCTCGCCGGACGCGCCACCGCCGGCGGGAGCGCCGCACGCGGCGAGCGCGAGCACGGCGACGGAGGCGGCGAGGACGCCGCCGAGGCGCCGCGCTGTGCGGTGCGGGAGCGCGAAGGCGAAGAGGGACATGGGGACTCCAGTGGTCGCGTCGGGACTCCGACGAGAACGCCGGAGGTGGTAAGGGTTGCCTCGCCTAAGCTAGACGATCACCCGTGCCGAGGAGGGGACGATCCGTACCGGTTTCGGTACTCGAGATCGGCCGATGACGGCTCCGACGGCCCGCTATCCCCGGACGTACTCCGCCGGAGTCTGCCCCGTGAGGGATCGGAAATGGTCGATGAACGTGGACGGGTTGCGATAGCCGACCAGGCGCGCGACCGCCACGATGGACCGTCCGTGCGTGAGCTCTCGGATCGCGAGCTGCAGTCGGGCGAGGATCCGCCACTGCGTGAACGAGAGGCCCGTCTCGGCCTCGAACTGGCGCGCGAGGGTGCGACCGTGCAGCCCGCACTCGTACGCCCACTCCGTCGTGCTGCGCTTGTCGGCGGGGTCGGCGAGAATGGCGCTGGCCACCATGTGCAGGTGCGGGCTGCGCGGCATCACCAGCTCGAACGACTCCCGGGGCGCAGGCACGAGCAGATCGAGGATGACACGCTGCAGCCGTCGTCGCGCATCCTCGTCGAGCACGCCCTGCACGTTGTGCTCCAGCAGCACGCGCAGCGGCTCCGTCATCGCGACTCCGGTCACGATCCCGGGCATCGCCGCCGTGTTCGGGCCACCCTCGGTGAAGTAGGTCGCCCGCACGCGCGCCCCCCGCTCCGCCGAGGCGCGGTGCGCGATGCGCGAGGGCACCCACACGGCGAGCGCAGGCGGGATCGCCCAGACGCGCCCCTCGGCTTCGAGTCTCGCCATGCCGCCCGCCGACCAGAGCAGCTCGTGCTCGTCGTGCACGTGCTCGGGCCACACGACCGGCTCGTCCGTGTCGTACTCGAAGGTGGTGAGCAGATAACCGGCCGGCACGCGACTCACTCGGCTCCCCCTCCGTCACGGACGACGCCGACCGCCCGGGCTCGCGCGTCGCGGCGGGCACCCGGACGCGTCGGGCTCTCCCGCTATCGTCTCACCCGAGCGCCGTGCGAACAGCAGGACGAACCCGCCGCAGCCGCGCCTGGGGCCTGCGCCACGCCCGATGGAGCCTGCTTTCCACACGGTCGCCGGCGATCATCGCCCACGACGAGCGGGCGGCGACGGGAGGTCGGCGACTCCCGACCGTCAGGTCGCGGTGCGCTCGATTCCGTCGATGAGCACTCGGATCGCGAAGTCGCGACGCGCCCGGTCGTCGGGGGCGGTCAGAAGCGCGGCCTGCCGCCGGATACGGGGGAAGAGCGCGGGGTCCGCGTTCTCGTAGGCCGATCGGACCTGCTGTCGCTCGCCGTCGCCCCGCCCTCCGAGCAGTCGCACGGAGCGCTCGATCGCGGACGAGGCGGCGAACTGCGCGATGAGATCTATGCCCAGCGCGGCGCGGCCGGGTGGGACACCGCCCTCGTCCATGAGTGCCAGCTCGTGCTCCGCGAGCCGGAGCGCACCGGGCAGCACCGGGATCGTGCCGAGCGCGACGGATCCGAGCCCCGGATATCGCGCCAAGGTCGTGATCGTCTCCACGATCGTGCCGGCGAGCGCCTCCCTCCATCCGCGCTCACCGTCGTGCGTGTCGACGAGCCGAACCTCCGCGTACGCCGCGTCCAAGACATGCTCGAGAAGGACATCTCGGTTGGCGAAGTACGCGTAGAGCGAGGCCGGTCCGGTGTCCACGCGCTCTGCCACCTGTCGAAGCGTCAGGGCATCCACGCCGCGCTCGCGCACGAGGGCGAGCGTCGCGTCGACGATGGAGCGCGAGCTGAGGGGAGGTTTCGCCGAGCGCCCGCGCCGCGCGATCGGGGGCCGTGCCTGCTCTGACATGACAGGAGACTATCAGTTGACACGAACGATGTTCGTAACGAATACTGTTCGCGAACAGTGTTCGTGATTGAAGGAGGATGACATGTCGGTTCTTGTCGTAGGGGCGAGCGGTGCGATCGGCGGCGCCGTGGTCGAGGGGCTGCGCGATGCCGGCGTGGAGGTGCGCGCGTCGAGCCGGACGCCGGAGAAGCTCGCACTGCCGGACGGAGTGCGGGTGTTCGCGGCCGACCTCAACGACCCGGCGTCGTTCGCCGCCGCCGCAGACGGCGTGGACCGGGTGTTCCTGTATGCGGACCTCGAGGAGCCGGCCCCGCTGATCGCGACGTTCGCCGCGGCGGGGGTGCGGCACGTCGTCCTGCTGTCGTCGTCTTCGGTGACGGCCCCCGGCGCGGCGGAGGACTTCAACGGCTCGCGCTTCCTCCGCGTCGAACGGGCCATCGAGGAGTCCGGGGTCGCCTACACGTTCCTCCGACCGGGCGGGTTCGCGAGCAACGCCGCACGCTGGAGCTGGGGCGTGCGGGGCGACAGCGCGGTACCGCTGCCGTATCCCGACGCGGTGCAGGCTCCCGTCCACGAGCAGGACATCGCCGATGTCGCCGTGGTCGCCCTGACCGGTGACGCCCTGATCGGGAAGACGCCGGTCCTGACCGGTCCGGAACGGCTCACTCTGCGGCAGCAGGTGGACACGATCGGTGCGGTGATCGGACGTCCCGTGGCGGTGATCGAACAGACCGAGGCGGAGTCGACCGCGATGCTCTCGCAGTACGTCCCCGAGGTATGGGTGCGGCAGATCGTGAAGGATTGGCGGGAGGCCGTCGGCGCCACGCCGGCGATCTCGCACGAGTACGAGCGCATCACCGGGAAGACGCCACGCACGTTCCGAACCTGGGTCGAGGACAACGCCGGCCTGTTCCGGTGACCACCATCCTGCACACGGAGACGGAATGAACGAGACGCCTGCACGGACACAGATCCCACCGCACGTCCTCGACACCGCGGTTGCCGTGGTCGGTCCGGGAGCCATCGGCACCGTCATCGCCGCCGCGCTCCACGACGCCGGCCGGGCACCGATGCTGTGCGGGCGCACACCTCGAGAGCGCCTCACCCTCCGCATCGACGACGAACGCATCATCGTTCCCGGACCGGTGCACACCGACCCGCGGGACGTATCGACGCCGCCGGACATCGTGTTCCTCGCGGTCAAAGCCACCCAGACGACCGACGCTGCGCCGTGGCTCGACGCGCTGTGCGGCCCCGACACCGTGGTGTGCGTCCTGCAGAACGGCGTCGAACAGATCCGGACCGTCCGCCCGCTCGCTCCTCGTGCCGCCGAGGTCGTCCCCGCGGTCGTGTGGTTCCCTGCGCAGGCCGAGAGCGATGGGACCGTCCGCCTGCGCGCCGACCCCCGCCTGACTCTCCCCACGACGCCCGGGGGTGAGCGCGTCGCCGCCGCCCTCGAAGACACTCGCTGCACAGTGGACCTCGCCGACGGCTTCACCACGCTCGCCTGGCAGAAGCTCCTGCAGAACGCCGCCGCCGGGCTCATGGCGCTCACCGGCCTCCGCGCCGGCATGTTCACTCGGCCGGACATCGCCGACCTCACGCGCGCATACCTCCGCGAATGCCTCACCGTCGCGCGTGCCGAGGGCGTACAGCTCGACGACGACATCCCGGACACGATCCTCACCCGCTTCCAGTCCTTCCCCGCCGACATGGGCACGTCGATCCTCACCGACCGCGAGCGGGGACGCCCGCTCGAGTGGGACGCCCGCAACGGCGTCATCACCCGGCTCGCGCGTACCCACCGCATCCCCACCCCTGTCAGCGACACCGTCGCCGCTCTCCTCGCCGCCATCAGCGACGGCTGACCGCGCGGCGCAGGTTCGGGGTCGTGAGTGGTCACCCCCGCAGGTTCGGGGTCGCCAATGGTCGTTTCAGGCCGAGTTCGGCGTCGTCACTGGTCGCCTCGCACCTCCCGGAGCGACCAGACGCGACCCCAAACCCGCAGCAGCACCTCCCGAAGCGACCAGACGCGACCCCAAACCCGCAGCCCCAAACCCCGAAGCGACCAGACGCGACCCCAAACCCGCACCCGAGCAGGATGCCCTGCCGGAGCAGCTGCGCGGCCGCCTGCTGACGAACCCCACGCCCGTCTCCGAAGCGGGCGCCGTCGCCATCGGCGACCGCGCGCTTCTGCCGCTCATGCTCTCCGGAGCGGGGCGCTCGCCGTTCGGGCTACGTGGGGTCGTCGGGCAGCGTGGCACCCAGGAGGTAGTCGGCGACCTGTCGATACTGCGGGTGGTCCGGGCCGACCTTCAGATTTCCCCCGGCGACCTGGGGGAAGACGAGGTGGAACACGCCGTTCCCATCGCGTCGGTAGTTCACGCAGAGCAACAGATTCCAGCGACCGTCGTGGTTCCCTCTGACGAACATGCCGCCATTCGACCACATCGAGTCCGGGCGGCACCAGCACTCGCACGCGGCCCGATCGCCGCCGCCCGCACGCGACAGCGAGCTTCTCTATGCGTCCGTGCGCGTCTGCGGCGCGCAAGCGGCAGGAGGGAGGTTCTGCAGCGACTGCGGCCCACCGCTCGCCGTCCTCACCGCGTGCGCCGAGTGCGGCGCCGACGACCCCCGCGGGCGCGCGGTTCTGCTCGAGCTGCGGCAGCGTCCTGGCGAGCCGGACGCCCCACCACCGCGGTCGGGCTCACCGTGACCACGAGCGTGGGATCGACCGCGACGGGCGTGCGCTGACCGCCGCGTCCACGCAGCTCACGAGCCCGCGATGAGTCTCCCCCGACTCAATTCGTAGATCACAGTTTGCACTCATTCGGGCATTATTTGCACGAATTCCTTGACGCTGAACTCGGCGGACTCTTACCGTGAGGACGAGAGGCCACCCGCACCGAGGCCTGTCGCCCACCGAACGGACCACCGAACAAAGGAGTTACCGTGGTTGCACGAAGAATCCGGGGAATCGCCCTCGCGAGCGCCGTCACGGGCGCACTGCTGTTGAGCGGATGCTCGGGAACGACCGACGACGCGGCACCCGGAGCGTCAGCGACCGGCTTCGACGGCACCTTCACCGTCTATGCGAGCCTGGCGATGTCGGGACCACTCGCGGGCATCGCCACCGCCAACAGGCAGGGCCTCGAAGCCGCCGTCGACGCGATCAACGCAGCAGGCGGCATCGAGGGCCGCGAGGTCACGTTGATCGTCGGTGACGACGGCGCCGACCCCACCAAGGCCACGACCCTGCTGCAGGAGAAGCTCGACGAGGGTGAGATCGACTTCGTCATCGCCGGCAACACCAGCAACGTCGGGCTCGCGCTTCTCCCCCTGTTGACCTGTGAGGAGATCTTCTCGTCCGGCCAGCAGGCCGCGATCAACGATCCCTCGAAGTTCCCGTACCACTTCGGCCTCGTCGTCCCCAACAGCACGCAGAACCGGGCGATGGTCGAGAGAGTCCAGGAGAAGGGCTACAAGAAGGTCGCCCTGCTGCACACCAACGACGCGAACGGGGAAGCGATCGCCGACACGTATCGCACCCTGTTCGGCGAGGAGGGCATCGAGTTCGTCGACGAGTCGTTCGCCCCGACCGACATCGACATGACCGCCCAGCTGCAGCGACTGCAGGCACAGAACCCCGATGTGCTGATCCTGTCGGGCTTGGGCAGCGTCGCCGGCTACGAGTTGCAGAGCCGGACGAAACTCGGGTGGGACATCCCGACGCTCGGCCACAGCGACCTCGGAACCACCGACCTGGCAGCGGTGAGCGGCACGGCCGACTGGAACAACGTGGAGGTCATGACGTTCTCCGTGATGGCGCCCGACACGAAGCGGTCGGTCGGTTTCGACTCCATGATGAACGCGCTCCACGACGCCGGCGCGGCGCTCGACCAGCCCATCTCGCAGTACACGGTGATGTGGGACATCCTCTGGGTCGCCAAAGCCGCCGTCGAAGAGGGCGGTGGCGACGCCGCCGCGGTGAAGGCCGCGTACGAGAGCATGGACATCCAGGCGACCAGCGACTCGTCGTACACCTTCATGCCGTATTACCGGTACACGCCCGAGATGCACCAGCTCGTGATCGAGCCTCGCGACGCGATGACGTTCGTGACCCCGGGACCGTTCGTGGACGGTCTCATCTCGTCGAACTGATCGACAGAAGAAGAGGCGGAGCGCGTCACGCGCTCCGCCTCTTCTTCGCGCGCACGGATGCGGCGATCGGCATCACGACACGGATCGGCCCGTGGCCGCGTGGTGCCCGGCTCGGAACCCGAACACCATCCCGGGCCCCAGGGTGCCCCCGGCCCCGCCGTAGGCCATGCCCATGACGCTGGCCATCGCGTTGCCGGCCGCATAGAGTCCGTCGATCACGTGCCCGTCGGTGTGGATCACCCTGGCATCCGCGTCGGTGCGGGGTCCGCCCTTCGTCCCCATCGCACCGGCTTCGATCGGAACCGCGTAGAACGGAGCCGTGTCGATGGGCCCGAGAGTGCGGCCGGCGACGGTGTCGGCCGTCTGATCACCCCAATAGCCGTCGTATGCGCCCGAGCCTCGGCCGAAATCGGGGTCTTCGAGCCCGGCGACGTGGGCGTTCCAGCGCTCGACGGTCGCGGCGAGCCCCGCGGCATCGATGCCGCACGTCGCAGCGAGCTCGGCGAGCGTCGCGGATCCGTGGAACCACTCGAGGGGCTCGCCGCCCGCCTCGACGCCGAGGAATCCGTAGCTGTCGAGGTGCTTCTGATCGAAGACGATCCAGCCCGGATTGTTGCGGTACGTGAACGTGCGCACATCGAGGTACTGGAAGGCGGCGACCATCGAGTTGTAGTCGGCGGCCTCGTTGACGAACCGCTCCCCGTCGGCATTGACGATGATCGAGCGCGGCCGGGTTCGCTCGAGCCTGACGCTCCGGCTCCGCGGCCACCCGTCATGGACGTCGCCGGGGATCTTGATCACCGGCACCCACCAGGCCTCCTGCATCGTCCCGAGCGCCGCGCCGACGCCCTGCGCCATCCGCAGCGCATCGCCGGTGTTGTACGGCGGCGAGACGGGCCCGCGCATCGGCCCGCGAAGGAAAGCGGTGACCAGCTCGGCGTCCCACTCGAATCCACCCGAGGCGAGAACGACCCCCGCCGCCGCGCGAATCTCGCGCTGTCCGGCGCCGACGTCGAAACGCGCTCCGACGACACGCCCACCGTCCTGGAGCAGGGTGCGACCACGCCATCCGGTGCGGATGTCGACGCCGGCGTCGAGGACGCCGGCGAGGAGACGCGCGATGAGCGCCTGGCCTGCCACGACCGTGTTCTCGACGTCGAGCGCCGCGGCACTCAGCCGCGCTCGCGTCTCGGCATCGAAGCCGACGTTGCTGAAGTCCTTCGGGAACGTCGTGAGGCGTTCGGCCCATTCGCCGAGCGCGCGGGTGTCGTAGGGCAGCGGGCTCAGCGACCTCCCTCCCGCAGCCCTTCCGCCCGGGTGCTCGGGCTTGTAGTCCGGGAAGCCCGCTGCGGGTTCCGCGCGCCAGTCGCTCGCCGCCTCGAGGAAGTCGATCATCGTCTGACCGCTCACCACGAACGTGCGGATGAGGTCGGCGTCCATCGTCCCGTTCGACAGCGAGTCGAGGTAGACGAGGGCGTCCTCGACCGGGAGCGGATCGTCGACCACCTTGTCATGCGCGGGGATCCACGCGATCCCACCCGAGACCGCGCTCGTGCCGCCGACCGTGGGCGCTCGCTCGGCGAGGATCACGCGAGCACCGTTGCGCGCGGCGGTCAGTGCCGCCGTCATACCCGCGGCACCGCTGCCGATCACCAGGACATCGCACTCGGAAGAAAGGGAGTCGTCCGCCATATCGCTCATCCTCGGTTCGAGAGAGCACACGACGACGCGTGTGCATATTTCGCACTGCAATGTGCGCTAAATACGACACTAGAAAGGATCATCGCTCAGGTCAATGATGCAGCGCGTCCCGCGGCGCGGGGCGGCGTATACACGGGACGACGACGGCGGTGCGCATCGCGAGACAACGGACGGAGCGGCAATCCGGGTATTCCCCTTGAGCGAGACTTGTGTAATTATCGATCACGGGGATGCAATAAATGCGACAATCGACGACGGCGTCGAGAGGAGTTCAGCAGATGAGCGACAGCGAATGGGCCGGCAGGACCGTCGTCGTCACCGGGTGCAGTTCGGGCATCGGCGAGGAGGTGGCGCGTCGACTGCAGGTCGCCGGGGCGGATGTCGTCGGTGCCGACCTGCGCCGGCCGGCGCTCGACGTGCCGTGGGTCGCCCTCGATCTCGCCGATTCACCCTCGGTCGCCGACGCCGCATCGGCACTGCCGTCGCACATCGACGCACTGTTCAACGTGGCCGGGGTGTCGTCGGGTATCGGGGACCCGCTCGCGGTGGTCTCCGTGAACTTCGCCGGAACGCGTGAGCTGACCGAGCTGCTCGTGGACCGCATCCCGACGGGCGGCGCCGTGTGCTGCACGTCGTCTCTGGCGGCGGCCGGCTACCGCGGTCACCGCGACGCCGTGCTCGACCTGCTCGCCCAGCCCACGCGCGACGGCGTGCTCGCGTGGTGCCGGGCTCACATCGACGATCTCGGCAACGGCTACGGCCTCTCGAAGGAGGCCATCGTCTGGTACGTCGCGCAGCGCTGTGTGGACCTGGCCTCCCGCGGCATCCGCATCAACGCCACCGCCCCCGGCGTGACCGAGACGCCCATCCTGCGCGATTCGATCGCGTCCCTCGGCCAGGAGTACCTGGATGCCATTCCTCGGCCTCTCGGACGCGTGGCCACCGCGGCGGAACAGGCCGCGGTCCTCATCTTCCTCGCCGGTTCGGACTCCTCGTTCCTCACCGGCCAGACGCTCTGGGTCGATGGCGGAGTGACCGCCGGATCCGAAGCCGGAACACTCGACGCCTTCTCCGCGAGGCGCTGACCGCCATGATGACGACAATCTGGGCCGGCCTCTCGATCGGCGCCATCTACGCGATCGTCGCGATCGGCTACAACATCGTGTTCATCGCGTCGAGGGTCTTCAACTTCGCACAGGCGCAGTTCGTGATGATCGGGACCTTCATCGCCCTCGAGGTGGGACGCACGTTCGACCTGCCGCTCCCCCTCGCGGTCCTCGTCGCCGCGCTCGCCGGCGGGCTGATCGGAGGTCTCGAGGAGATCCTCGCCATCCGCCGGCTGCGCGGCCGCGGTGCGCACAACGAGCTCGTGACCACTCTCGGCGTGGCCACCATCCTCTCCGGCGCGGCGCTGCTGATCTGGGGGTCCAGCCCGCAACGCCTCCCCTATTTCAGCGGCGACGCCTCGCTCAGCATCTTCGGCGGCCGCGTGCTACCGGTCGAACTGCTCATGATCTTCAGTGCGCTCATCCTGGCGGTCGTCGTCGGCATCGTGACGCGCAAGACCATGATCGGCCTCGCGGGCTTGGCGACGTCCGAGGATGCCGATGCCGCCAAGCTGCGCGGCATCAACGGCGGCTGGCTCGCGCTCGGCGCCTTCGTCGTCGCCGGAGCGCTGCTGGCTGCCGTCGGTCCGCTGGTCGGTGCGAAGACCTTCGCGATCTACAACCTCGGCGACCTGCTCGCCGTCAAGGCGTTCGTCGCTCTCGCGATCGGCGGCTTCGGCAGCTACGCCGGGGCGCTCGTCGGCGGCTTCGCCGTGGGACTTCTCGAAGCGTTCGCCGCCCGGTACATCGGCAGCGAGTGGCAGAACATCACGGTCTTCATCCTGCTGCTGGTCGCGCTGCTCGCCATCCCGCAGGGATTCTTCGGCCGCCGAGCCGTGAGGACGGTGTGACATGACAGACAAGCCCGTTCGCGGCCTCCGCCTCTCCGCGCGCACCTATCACCGGGCACCGTGGTGGGCCATCCCGCTCGCCCTCGGGTTCGCCGTCATGACACTGCCCGCCCTCGGCGCGCCGCGCGGCACGCTGCGTCTGGTCATCTCCATCGCCCTGCTGTCGATGCTCGTCGTGGGACTCAACATCGCCCTCGGCTATGCCGGCGAACTCGCCCTCGGGCAGTCCGCCATCTATGCGGTGGGCGCCTACTTCGCCGGATACTTCGCCGTGCACGGCCTCGACCTCCCGGTGACCCTCCTCATCGCGATCATCGCCGCCGCCGCTGTCGGCATCGTCACGGGCGGCCCCGGCCTGCGGTTGGGATCATGGTCGCTCGGCATGGTGACGTTCTTCTTCGTGCTGCTGATCCCCGACATCGTGGGTCTGCTCAGCGGCGTCACCGGCGGCGCGGCGGGGATGTCCGGCATCCCCCTGCCCTCGCTGTTCGGGATGACGCTCGACACCGACACCTACTTCGTGTTCGTGATCGCCGTCGCGATGCTGTTCTTCGTGCTGCTGCGCAACTACATCGTCGTGCGCAACGGAACCGCGCTGCGCGTCATGCGCGACAGCCCCGTCCTCGCGCGCAGCCTCGGCTACTCCATCACCCGCCTCAAGCTGACGGCGTACGTCATCAGCGCACTTCCCGCCGGCGCCGCGGGGTGCCTGTTCGCCTACCAGGACGGCTTCGTGTCCGATGTCTCCTTCGGTTTCAGCATGGCGGTGGCCATTCTCGCCGCCTCGATCATCGGCGGGTCCACGAGCATCTACGGCGCGGTCTTCGGAGCGACCCTGCTGACGATTGGACCGCTGCGCGCGACCGGTGTGCAGCAGTGGTCGCTCGTCCTCTTCGGCACACTTCTGGTCGTCGGCGGCCTCTTCTTCACCGGGGGCGTGGCAGGACTGCTCACCAAGGCCGTGCGACGGTACGTCGTCCGCGACGAGCTGCTCCCCGACGTGCGTGCCGCGCTCGACGAGGTCCGCGGGCTCCCCGAGCTCGCCGGGCAGCACCTCGCGGTGACCGGCGTCGTCAAGCGATTCGGCGGGAACACGGCATTGAGCGGCGTGGACCTGCGCGCCGCGCCCGGCGAGATCACTGCACTGATCGGGCCCAACGGGTCGGGCAAGACAACTCTCCTCAACGTCGTGAGCGGCTTCCTGCGACCCGATGAGGGAACGGTGCGCATCGGCGACGAGGACACCACCGGACGCGCGGCGCACCGGATCGCCGCCGCAGGCGTCGCGCGCACCTTCCAGACGCCGCAGATCCCGCGTGAACTGTCGGCAGCGGAGGTGGTCGCCAGCGCCCGGTACCGTCACGACCGCACCGGCGTCGTCGCGAGCATGCTCGCCCTCCCCCGCGCCCGCCGCGCCCGACGCCGCGACCGCGAGGAGGCGCTGCGGCTCCTCGCGGTGATGGGTATCGTCGCCATCGCCGACCGCCCCGCCGACGCTCTCCCGCTGGGCACCCGCCGCATCCTGGAAGTCGCTCGCGCACTGGCGGCCGAGCCCGCCGTCCTCCTGCTGGACGAGCCCGCCTCGGGCCTGGACGAGTCCGAGGTCGAAGCGCTCGCGACCGTCATCCGCCGCCTGCGCGACGCCGGCGCGACGATCGTGATCGTCGAGCACAACTTCGAGATGGTCACCCGCATCGCCGACCGCATCACCGTGCTGCACCTGGGGACGGTGATCGCCGACGGGCCTCCCGAGACCGTGCGCGAAGACCCCGTCGTCGTCGAGAGCTACCTCGGAAAGGCCGCACGCGAGCAGCTCGAACGCCAGAAGGAGGCGAGGTCATGAGCGACGCACTCGTCGTCGAGAAGCTCGTCGCCGGATACGGACAGCTGAAGATCGTCCGCGGACTCGACCTGACCTGCCGCGCAGGCGAGCTCACCGTGCTGCTGGGCCGCAACGGCGCCGGCAAGACCACCACCCTGTCCACCATCGCCGGCCTGATCTCGCCTCTGGGCGGGACCGTCTCCTTGCAGGGGGTCACGCAGGTCGGCCCGGCACCGAAGCGGATCCGCGCCGGTCTGGGCATGGTCCAAGAGGGCAAGAGGGTGTTCCGCACGCGGACCGTCGAGGAGAACCTCCGGCTCGGCGGATACGTCGTGCGCCGCCGGCGCGGGGCGATCGACGCAGGCATCGACCGCGCCTACGAACGCTTCCCCATCCTGAAGGAGAAGCGCCGCCAGCCGGCGGGCTCGCTCAGCGGTGGACAGCAGCAGATGCTCGCCATCGCGCAGGCGCTCATGCCGGAGCCGAGCGTCCTCATGCTCGACGAGCCGTCGGCGGGTCTCGCCCCCGCCATCGTCGAAGAGGTGTTCGGCGAGGTCGCCGAACTCACGCGCGAGGGCATCGCCGTGCTGCTCGTCGAGCAGCTGATCGACCACTCGCTCGCCGTCGCCGACCGGGTCGCCGTGCTCGACGGCGGTCGCATCACGATCGACACCACGGTCGCCGAGCTCACCTCGTGGGACGTGCTGCGGGAGAGCTATCTCGGGGCGGGCACCACGTGAGGTCGGGCGGCGCTCACCGTGCGGTGCGGGCCCGAACGCGGGGCATGCTCGCATGAATGCGATCGGCCGCCTCGCGCATCAACGGGCCCGCCGCATCGGCGATCGGCTCGATGTAGGTGATGAGATTCAGGCACGCCACGAGCCCCGATTCACTCAGCGGGATCCAGGCGGCCACGCCGTACACCCCGTCAAGCACGGCACCGTGGCTGCGGGCGTATCCCCGTGCGCGGATGGCCGCGACCGCAGAGTCCTCTCCCTCGTGAGGCGGACGTGCAGCGAGAAGCGCCGAGGCGGCGGCTCCACGATCGAGCGGGGTGCGCATACCGGGACGGAACGCGATGTGGTGGGTGGCGGTGCGCGGTTCGGCCATCGACACGGCGACGGCGTGGTCGCTCTGTTCCACGAAGAGCAGGATCGTCGAGGCGACCCGGTCGGCCAGCTCCTGCATGATCGGCGCCGCGGCGTCGCGCAGGATGGGCAGGTACGCCTGCGACAGGGTGGCCAATCGCGGGCCGGGCAGGTAGGCGCCACCGGACCCGCGAGTCACGAGGCCGACGTCCATCAGCGTCTGCAGCAGCCGGTATGCGATCGATCGATGGACACCGAGCAGATCCGCGATCTCCTGCACGCTGGTCCCCTCGTGCGACTCCACGACGGCGAGGAACGCCCGCAAACCCCGTGCGAACGTGCGACTGCCGGAGGACGGCTTCGCCGCGTCCGGAGCCCGGTCGGCCATGTTGACATCCCCTCCGACGTTCATAATCTGCTGAGAAGCAGTTATCGAACACAGTAGTTCATATAACGCACGATTGGTCGCTCAATGCCGCACCCTCTCATTCACCGGCGCACGCTGCACATCGATGGCCTCCGGACCAGCTTCCTCGAGGCCGGGCGCGGCGCACCGCTCGTCCTCTTGCACGGCGGGGAGTTCGGAGCCGCCGCGGAATTCTCGTGGGAGCGCATCATTCCCCACCTCGCCGTGAACCGACGCGTCATCGCCCCCGATGTGCTCGGCTTCGGGGGGTCCGCGAAGACCGTCGACTTCGCGGACGGCCGCGGGTATCGCACGCGTCACGTGGCGGCCCTGCTGCGCACTCTCGGGATCGGCCGCGCAGACTTCGCGGGCAACTCCATGGGCGGTGTCATGCTTCTCGTCGACGGCGCGTCCGACGACCCGACGCTCGATGTGCGGCGCCAGGTGATCATCTGCGGCGGAGGCGAGATCCTCGACAACGAGCACGCGGCGGCCCTCTACGAGTACGACGGGACCATCGAGGCGATGGGCCGCATCGTCCACGCTCTCTTCCACGATCCCTCGTACGCGGCCGACGCCGGCTATGTGCGACGCCGATGGGAGTCGAGCACGCAGCCGGGCGCCTGGGAGGCCGTCGCCTCAGCCCGCTTCCGCCCTCCCGGCCACGCCTCGGGAGGCGGCGGTGACGCCGACTACACCCGGCTGACCGCGCCCACGCTGGTCATCGAGGGCGAGCACGACAAGCTCAAGCCCTCGGGATGGTCGGCCCTCCTCGCCGACGCCCTGCCCCACGCGCGCGCCCTGGTCGCCGCCGACGCCGGCCACTGCCCGCAGATCGAGCATCCGCTGCGCACCGCGCGACAGATGCTCGACTTCCTCGACGCGGCCGACCCCATCCCCGAGAGCACGGAGGCACCATGACCACCGAAAAGACGCAGAGCACGGATGCGGCCGTCGCAGAGGTGGACGTCCTGGTCGTCGGTTCCGGCTCCGGCGGCATGACGGCGGCGGTGACGGCGGCCGCCGCGGGCTGCAGCGTTCTCGTGGTGGAGAAAGCGGACCGGTTCGGCGGGTCCAGCGCGCTCTCCGGGGGCGGCCTGTGGGTGCCCGGTGCGCCGGCCCAGCGTCGCGGCGGATATGCACCGGATCCGGAGGAGACGGTCGCCTATCTGACGCACCTCACCCACGGAGACGTGACGGACGAGCGGATCCGTGCGTACGTCGACGCCGCGCCGCGCATGCTGGAGTTCCTGGAACGGCTCGGGCCGCACATGCAGTTCGTGTGGAAGCCGGGCTACCCCGACTACTTCCCCGAGGCACCCGGCGGATCCGCGCGCGGCAGCGTCATCAACATCCCGCCGATCGACCGGCGCGAGCTGGGAGCCGACGAGTCGAAGCTGCTGAGCCCGCACGGAATCGTCCCGAACGGGATGTGGATAGCCCCCAACGAGCTGCGCGACTTCTATCAGCTGCGCCAGACGTGGCGGGCGAAGCGCCTGTTCGTCCGACTGGTGTGGCGCATGGTGCGCGCGCGGCTGACCGGCGAGCGCGTCGTGACGATCGGCCAGGCGCTCATGACCCGGCTGTTCCTCACCGCCCGCGACCTCGGTGTGGACCTGTGGCTGGATGCGCCGATGACCGATCTGCTCACCGACGGCGGCGCCGTCGTCGGTGCGACCGTCGACCGCGGCGGCCGGACCGTTCGCGTCCTCGCGCGCGGCGGAGTGATCATCGCCTCCGGCGGATTCGAGCACGACCGGGCGCTGCGCGCGGAGCACCAGCCCTCCGCGCACCCCGAGTACAGTCTGGGCGCCGAGACGAACACCGGCGACGGCATCCGCGCAGCGGCGAGCGCCGGCGCGGCTCTCGAGCGCATGGACAGCGCCTGGTGGTATCCATGCATCTCATGGGGCCCGGGCCGCGTGCAGTTCAGCCTCAACGAGCGGATGATGCCCGCCCAGCTCATCGTCGACAGCACGGGGGCGCGGTACATCAACGAGGCGACGCCGTATTCGGAGTTCGGGCTCGCGATGATCGAGGCGGAGGGCACCGATGCACCGCGGATCCCCTCGTGGCTCATCACCGACGACCGTTCGTGGCGGAAGTACATCATCTTCGGCCACCTCCCGTTGCCGAAGATCCCGTTCGCCCCGGCGCCGACCGGCCACGCCCTGCCCGCATCCTGGCGCGAATCGGGCTCGGTCGTCACGGCCGACTCGATCGCCGATCTCGCGCGCGGCATCGGAGTAGCGCCCGAACGGCTCGACGCGACCGTCGCGCGATACAACAGCATGGCCTCGACGGGCGAGGACACCGACTTCGGCCGCGGCCGAAGCGAGTACGACCGGTACTACAGCGACACGACGCTCGCCACCCCGAACCTGCTCCCCCTCGGCAACGGACCGTACTACGCCTTCAAGCTCATCCTCGCCGACCTCGGCACCAACGGAGGGGTCGTCACCGACGGCCGAGCGCGCGCACTGCGCCCCGACGGCATGCCGATCCCGGGCCTGTACGCCACCGGAAACGCGTCGTCGTCGGTCATGGGGTACAGCTACGCCGGGGCGGGTGCGACGATCGGCCCCGCGATGGCGTTCGGCCACCTCGCGGCGCAAGACGCCGTGGCACGCGTGGCCGCGGGCCGCGCGGAGCCCGGGGTCGCGTAGAGTCCGTCACCCCTGGGCGGCGAGCGCTGCGCCCACGGCATCGGCGGCGGTGCGCAGATGAGGGCCCGCACCGTCGGCGACATCCTGGTTGTAGGTGATCAGGTTGAGGCACGCGCGCGTGGTCCCGTCGTCGACGGGGATCCCCGCGGCGACGCCGTACGCACCCGATTCGACCTCGCTGTAGCTGCGTCCGAAACCGACCTCACGCGCCTCCTGGACATGCTCGGGCTCGTCGGTGACCGGCGGGTCCTGCGCGCGGATCGCGTACGCGGCCGCGCCGACGGTCATGGACGTGCGCATTCCCGGCTTGAATGCGATGTGGTGCGTGGCGGTGGTGGGCTCGACCATGAGGATCGCGACCGCCGAGTCGCCCTGCGCGACGAAGAGCCCGACGGTGGACTTCAGCCGGTCGGCCAGGTCGCGCATGATCGGCGCCGCGACGCCCCGCAGAGTCGGGAAGTACGCTTCGGCCAGGGAGGCGAGCCGGGCGCCGGGCAGGTACACACCGTCGCGACCCCTCGCAACGAGGCCGAAGTCCACGAGCGTCTGCAGAAGCCGGTAGGCGATCGACCGATGCACTCCGAGCATCTCTCCGACCTGCTGGACAGTGAGCCCGTTCGGCGAGTCGACGATCGTCAGGAACGCACGAAGACCGCGTGCCAGCGTCTGATTGCCGTCGCGGATGGGGGCAGTGCCCAGCGTGTTCGATTCCTGCACACCCGTCAGCCTACTGCGCAGGACACGATCCGCCCCCCTCGGTCGACGGGGCGCTGTTGACACCCTCTCTGATCCGCTCCTAGTATGTGAGCAGTTATAGCAACATTGTGTAGCAGATAGCGAACAGGATGATGGTGTCCGACAGTAGCTCTCCTCGTCCGATCGCCGACGTCGACGCCGACGTCGTGATCGTCGGCGCCGGGCCGACGGGCCTGATGAGCGCGAACCTGCTCGGCTCGTACGGCATCCGGACGATCGTCCTCGACGCGGGAACCGCCCTCATCGACTACCCGCGCGGCGTGGGCATGGACGATGAGACGCTGCGCACGTTCCAGGCCGCGGGACTCGTCGACGCCGTCCTGCCCCACACCATCCCCCACCAGCTCCTGGTCTTCGTCGACCGCAAGCAGCGCGACCTGGCTCGGCTCGCTCCGCCGACGGCAGCCTTCGGGTGGCCACGGCGCAACGGCTTCGTCCAGCCTCTCGCCGATCGTGTCCTCTACGACGGACTCGCTCGCTTCCCGCACGTCGACGTGCGATTCGGCGAGACGGTCACCGGCTTCACCTCCGCGCCCGACCACGTCGCGCTCGCCGTGAGCGGCGCGACCGGCCCCCACACCGTGACCGCGCGTTACGTGCTGGGGGCCGACGGCGGACGCAGCGTCACCCGTAAGAGCCAGGGCATCTCGTTCACGGGGTCGTCTTCGAGCGAAGACTGGCTCGTCATCGACATCGACGACGACCCCCTCGGCCGTCCGGGCGCCTACGTGTGCGCCGATCCGAGGCGGCCGTATGTGTCGATCAGCATTCCGCACGGCATCCGTCGCTTCGAGTTCATGCTGCTGCCCGACGAGACCGCCGCGGACGCCGAGCGCACCGAGTTCGTGCGCGCGCTTCTCGCCCCGCATGTGGCGGCCGCCGAGGTGAACATCATCCGGCATCGCGTGTACACCCATCATTCCCGCATCGCGGGTGCCTTCCGGTCGGGTCGGGTGCTGCTCGCCGGCGATGCCGCCCACCTCATGCCCGTCTGGCAGGGGCAGGGATACAACAGCGGCATCCGCGACGCCTTCAACGTGTCGTGGAAGCTCGCGATGGCCGTGACGGGGACCGCGGACGATCGCATCCTCGATACGTACGACCTCGAGCGCCGGGAGCACGCCGCGGCCATGATCCAGCTCTCGCGCTGGGTCGGCAACATCGTCTCGATCCGGAGCCGCGTCGTCGCCGCCGCCCGTGACCTGTTCTTCCGCTCCATCTCGCACATCCCGCGGATGAAGACCTACATCGTCACCATGCGCTTCAAGCCCATGCCGCGTATGCGCGCCGGCGCCCTGTCGTCGCGGGGAGCCACGCCCACCTCCCCCGTCGGTCAGCTGTTCATCCAGCCCACCGTCGTGACGAGGGACGCCGCCGGGGCGCGCCTCGATGATGCGCTCGGCCCGTGGTTCGCGCTGTTGGCGTGGAACAACGATCCGGCCCGGCTGATCGACGGCGACGCCCGCGCCTTCCTCGACCGGATCGGAGCGCGCCTGTTCGCGGTGCGTCCGGCCGTGCAGCTCGGATGGGACGACGCTCGGGGCACCGACCCCGCCGTCGAGGTGATCGGCGACACGGACGGCTCGCTCAAGAGCTGGTTCGACGCGCATCCCGAGTCGGTGCTCCTGCTGCGGCCGGACCGCATCATCGCAGGCGCCGCGCCCGCCCACGCCGCCTCCGCCATGGTGGCCTCGTTCGCGGAGGCGATCGGGGCGCGCGCGGTGGCGTCACCGGCGCCCTCGATGTCAGGGGAGGAACGGTGACTGCGGGCGCCGCCAGTCTGCGGCTGGCCGGCGTGACCGTGGCTTTCGGGGCTCTCACGGCTCTGGGCGACCTCCACCTGGATGTCGGCGCCGGCACGATCCACGCCGTCATCGGCCCCAACGGCGCCGGGAAGTCGACCCTCTTCAATGTGATCTCCGGGATCTACCCGGTGCGCGCCGGCTCGGCGCACCTCGATGAGACATCCCTGGTCGGGCTGCGACCGCACACGATCGCCCGCCTGGGCGTGGGCCGTGCGTTCCAGAACGTCGCCGCACGGGGCGGAGAGACGGTACGCGAGAGCCTCCTCGCCGGCCGACACGCGCTCATGCGCAGCGGAGCGATCGCGACCATGGTCGGGTGGCCGACGGCGCGTCGCGAAGAACGCCGACACCGAGAGCGCGTCGAGAGCATCGCGGCGTTCACGGGCATCCTCCCCGACCTCGATCGTCCGCTGGAGACACTTCCGTACGGGCGCAAGAAGATCGCCGACGTCACCCGGGCGATCTGCATGGAGCCCCGGCTGCTGCTGCTCGACGAACCCGCCGCAGGGCTGGACACCACCGAGACCGCCGAGATGGCCACCCTGATCCGGGACGTGCGTGACCGGTGGGAGGTCACCGTGCTGGTGATCGAGCACGACATGGACCTCGTGATGTCGATCTCCGACCAGGTCACCGTGCTCGACTTCGGTCGGCGCATCAGTACGGGTCGTCCCGATCAGGTACGCGCCGACCCGCTCGTGGCGGAGGCGTACCTCGGGACGGGCGACGACACCGCGGCGGTGGTGTCATGAAGCTGATCTCACTTCTGCTCGCCGGACTGTCCCTCGGGTCGATGTACGCCCTCGTCGCCATGGGCTTCGTGATGATCTACCGCGCCAGTGCGGTGCTGAACTTCGCCCACGGCGCGTTCGTGCTCGTCGGCGCCTTCGCGATCGCGTCGACAGCACCCCAGTGGGGATTCTGGCCGGCGGCGCTGTTCGGCGTCGTGCTCGTCGCGCTGCTGGCGATGATCGTCGAGCGCACGCTCGTCGGGCGACGCGGCGCATCCTCCCCCGTGACGACCACGATCGTGACGATCGGGCTCGACATCATCCTGTTCACACTGGTGTCGACCCTGCTGGGCTCGCGCATCCTGTCCCTCGAGCAGCCCTGGGGCGGCGCCGCGTTCACGGTCGGCGGACTGGGAATCACCGTCAACCGCCTCATCGGCCTGCTGACGTCGGCCGTGCTCATCGTCGCCCTGCTGCTCGCCTTCCGATACACCACCTGGGGCATGCAGATGCGAGCCGTCGCCGAAGACCGTGAAGCCGCGGCGATCAGCGGAATCCGCGTCGGGCGCGTGACGACTCTCTCGTGGGGCGTGGCGGGCGCCTTGGCCGGCGTCGCGGCGATCTTCCTGACCGGCGCGCCGACCCCCGGACTCACCCCGGCGATCAGCACCGTCGCACTCGTGGCCTTCCCCGCCGCCGTGATCGGGGGGCTGAGCTCGGTGCCCGGCGCCCTCGTCGGCGGCCTGCTGGTCGGAGTCGCCGAGAGCGTCGCCACCGGTTACCAGGACCAGCTGGCCTTCCTGGGACGTGGCTTCGGCGCGGTCGTGCCCTACATCCTCGTCCTGGTCGTGCTCGTCATCCGACCCGCAGGCCTGTTCGGGAGCAAAGAGGTGGCCCGTGCGTGACGGCGTCGTCCCCACCCGACGGGCTCGGTCCGTCTCCACCGCCCGTCCGATCGCGGGGCGGCTCGTGCCCGCGCTGATCGCCTGTGCAGCCGCCGCCGTTCTGCTCATCGCGCCGCTGTACCTGGACGCCTTCGCCCTGCGCCTCGGCTTCGCCGTCTGCGGCGCGGCGATCGGCGCGATCGGCTTGACGATCCTCACCGGCGCGACGGGTCAGCTGAGCCTGGCGCACGCCTTCTTTCTCGCCGTGGGAGCCTTCTCCTACTCTTTCTTCGCCTCGCCCGCCGATCCGGACAGCGGGCTGGGCGGCTGGGGCATGCCGCCGGAGGCGGCACTCGTCGCCGCCGTCGCGCTCACCGCACTGATCGGCCTGCTCGTCAGTCCGCTCTCCAGTCGGCTCGGGGGCCTCAACCTCGGCATCGCGACACTGGCCCTGGTGTTCGTCGGACAGCACCTGCTGTCCACCCTCACAACGATCTCTGGCGGATTCCAAGGGCGGAGCACGCCGCCCTTCTCACTGTTCGGGTTCCCGTTCTCCGCAGCAGGCGAACTCGTCGTGTTCGGGGTGCCGTTCGGGCGTGCCGAACGGCTGTGGTACCTGGGGGTCGCGCTTCTCGTCCTCGCCTCCATCTCCGCCGCGCTCCTGCTGCGCGGGCGCCCCGGGCGAGCGTTCCGCATGATCCGCGACGACGAGCTCCACGCCGCCGTGACCGGGATCGACCTGCGCACGTGGAAGGGGCGCGCGTTCGTGATCTCATCCGCCTACGCCGGCCTGTCCGGCGTCCTGTATGCGCTGTTCATCGGCAGCGTCGCACCGGTCTCCTTCGCGCTCGACGTGTCGGTGCAGTACCTGGTCATGATCGTCATCGGCGGTCTCGGCAGCGTCGGGGGCGCCGTCGTCGGCGCGGCGTTCGTCACCGGATTGCCGCTCCTGCTGCAGCGCGTCGCAGGCGACTCCGACCTCATCGACGGTCTGAGCCCCGCGGCTTTGAGCAGGTACATCTACGCCGGCGTCATGATCGGTGTTCTGCTGCTCTTCCCGGGCGGGTTCGCCACCCTGTGGTCGCGCGGTCGCGGGCTGCCGCGCTTCGCCACCGCCCTTCGTCTGAGGTCCGTCGGCCGTCGGCACGACTCCCCACCCGCCCCGCACGGACCGGCACAGTCTCCCATCGAAAGTGAGGCACGATCGTGAAGCGCACACCTCTGACCCTGCTGGCCGCCGCGTCGGCCGTGACCCTCGCCCTGGCCGGGTGCAGTCCGAAGGCCACCACGGCCAACGGTGACGGCGACGGCTCGGTCAAGACCGGCACGGGCATCGTCGACGGCACCATCCATCTGGGCATGCTCGTCGACCTCAGCGGCCCGTTCGCCGCGATCGGCACCGAGCTGTCGCAGTCCGCACAGCTCTACTGGGAGCAGCGCAACGCCGACGGCGGAGTCTGCGGGCGGTTCCCTGTCGTGCTCGACGTGAAGGACAACGCGTACAACGTCCAGACGACCGTCTCTCTGTATGCCGAGATGTCGTCGACCGTGCTCGCGTTCCAGAACGTGCTGGGGTCGGCGCCGACGTCGGCGCTGGCGCAGTCGCTCGCCGACGACGACATGCTCGTCGTCACGCACGGACAGGGACAGGAGCTGCTCGGCGACCCGCACATCCTCATCACGGGCGCCACGTTCGACGTCGAGGCGATGAACGGACTGGGCTATCTGCTCGAGAAGGGCCTGATCGCCGAGGGTGACGTCATCGGCCACATCTACCTCGAGGGTGCCTACGGAGAGGGCGTGCGGGAGGGAGCCGAGCTCTTCGCCGATGCCCACGGCATGACCATCGCGCCCATCCAGGTGACGCCCGCCATCAGCGACCTGACGCCTGCGATAGCCGACCTGACCAGCAAGGGCGTGAGCGCCGTGGTTCTGTCGACCTCGCCGCCGCAGCTCGCCTCGGCGGCCGGCGCCGCGCAGGCCGCCGGCCTCGATGTCCCACTGCTGGGGAGCACGCCGACCTGGACGGCCGGCCTGCTGTCCACGCCTTCGGCCGAGGCGTTGAAGGAGCATCTCTACGTCGCCTTCCCCGTCGCGTCCTTCGAGAACGACGACGCTGCCGCGTTCCGAGAGGCCTACGTCGCCGCGCACGCCGACGAGGACCCGAGCCTGCAGATCGTCCTCGAGTACTCCGAGGCCAAGGCGCTGGATGCCGTTCTGGAACAGGCCTGCGCGAACGGCGACCTCACCCCGGCCGGTGTCGTCGCGGCGCGCGAGGAGCTGACCACCGTCGAGACGGGCGTCACGCCGACGCTCGGTCTTTCCGACCCGGCCCGCGCCGCCACAGCGGAGGAGTACATCACTCGCGCCGCCGAGGTCCCCGGTGGCCTCGAGGTGGTCGTGGGCCCGTACGCGTCGGCGGACGCGAAGAAGCACGTCGCGCGATGATGGCCGCTGAGCACCCCGAGGCGACGGCGGACGGCCTCATCGCCACCGGCCTGACCCTGCGATACGGCAACGTCGTTGCGTTGCGCGGCGTCGACCTCCGCGTCCCGGCCGGCGCCGTCGTGGCGCTGCTGGGAGCGAACGGCGCCGGCAAGACGTCGCTCATCCGGGCGGTCAGCGGCACCTCGGCCGCGCACTCCGCGACGGTCGGCGGCACCCTGACGTGGGAGGGGCGGAGCCTGCGCGGCCGGCCTGCCGCAGAGATCGTCCGCCGCGGGATCGCTCAAGCGCCGGAGGGGCGCAGGATCTTCGCCCGCATGACGGTCCACGAGAATCTCCTCGTGGGCCGACAGGGCGCCCGCGTTCCGCTGACCGACGCGCTCGAGCGCGTCCACACCCTGTTCCCCGTGCTCGCCGAGCGCCGGACGCAGCCCGCCGGCCTGCTCTCGGGCGGCGAACAGCAGATGCTCGCCATCGGCAGGGCGCTCATGGCCGAACCGCGCTTGCTCCTGCTCGACGAGCCGTCGCTGGGCCTGGCGCCCAGGATGGTCGGCACCATCATGCGGATCATCGCCGACATCAACGCCACGGGCGTCAGCGTGCTGCTGGTCGAGCAGAACGCGCATATGGCGCTGCAGGCGGCATCGCACGTGACCGTGCTCGAGCTCGGGCGCGTCGTGCACAGCGGACACACCTCCGACGACGCGCTCATGGAACGCATCCGCGCACTGTACCTGCACGACGCCGCCCCGACCGCCGCCGATGCGCAGCAGCGGCGCCGCCCCCGGCCCCCTCTGGAGCCGTGGCATGAGAGGAGGACCGCATGACCCTGTGGACGACGCTGAACGACGTGCCCTTCACGATCCGGTGGATCGAGATGGGAGGATGGCGCACCCGCGTGCTCGAGGCGGGATCCGGAGCGCCGCTGGTGCTGATGCACGGCACCGGCGGGCATCTCGAGGCTTTCGTGCGCAATCTGCCGGCGCTCAGCACGCGGTATCGAGTGATCGCCTACGACTACCCCGGCCACGGATGGTCGCAGACCACCACGGTCGACCTCGAGATCTCCGACTACACCGCGCATCTTCTCGCACTCTTGGACGAGCTCGGGATCGACCGCGCGCACCTCAGCGGCGAGTCTCTCGGCGGCTGGGTCGCCGCCCGGTTCGCCGCGGAGCACCCCGACCGCGTCCATCGGATGGTGCTGAACACCCCCGGGGGCACCATGGCCTCCGCCGAGGTGATGCAACGCATCCGCTCGCTGAGCCAGGCCGCCGCCGACGATCCGTCGGAAGAGCGCATCCGCGCCCGCTTGGAGTGGCTCATGGCAGACCCGGCCTCGGTCACCGACGAGTTGGTCGCGGTCCGCCGGGCCGTGTACTCGCGCCCCGGATTCGCCGACTCGATGCGGCACATCCTCTGCCTGCAGGAGGTCGACGTCCGACGCCGCAACATGCTGCTGCCCGAGGAGCTCGGGCGGATCGCCGCCCCCACCCTCGTGATCTGGACGAGCAACGATCCGTCCGGTCCGGCGAAGGCGGGCATGGACATGGCCGCCGCGATGCCTGACGGACGGTTCGCGTTCATCGACGACGCCGGGCACTGGCCGCAGTGGGAGCAGCAGGAGCGGTTCGACCGCCTCGTCAGCGACTTCCTGGAGGAGGACCGATGAGCAACATCGACGAGGCCGCCGACAGGCTCGAGCACGCCGCCGCCACCCGGACGGCGTGCGAGCCGGTCCGCGACCTGCTCGGCGCCGATGACATCGACCTCGCTTACCGCGTGCAGCAGGAGCTCACCGCCCGGCGGGTCGGCCGGGGCGCGCGACGCGTAGGCCGCAAGATCGGGCTGACCTCGCCCGCCGTGCAGCAGCAGATCGGCGTCGACCGCCCCGACTTCGGCGTGCTGTTCGACGACATGGCCTTCGATGACGGGGCGACCATCGGATGGGACGCACTCATCCAGCCCAAAGCCGAGGCCGAGGTGGCTTTCGTCCTCGGCGCCGACATCCTCGATGCCGACGACCGAGCCGCGCTCCGCGCCGGCATCCGCTCGGTCCTTCCGGCCCTCGAGATCGTCGACAGCCGCGTGCGCGACTGGGCGATCAGCATCACCGACACCGTCGCCGACAACGCCTCGTCGGGAGTCTTCGTGCTCGGTTCGACACCGCGATCGCTCGCCGAGATCGAGCCGGCCGATGTCACGATGCGCATGCTCCGCGGCCTCGACGAGGTCTCCCGCGGCGATGGCCGGGCGTGCCTGGGCGACCCTCTGAACGCCGTGCGGTGGCTCGCCCGTACGGCGATCGAGATCGGCGACCCGCTGCGTGCCGGCGACATCGTCCTCTCCGGCGCGCTCGGGCCCATGGTCCCGGTGCAGCCGGGCGATACGTTCACGGCGCACATCGAACCCCTCGGCACGGTCACCGCGAGCTTCGCGCGGTGACGATCGAACCGTCCACCCCAGGAGAGAAGGAGGAGTCGCCATGACGACCCCCGTCGCCATCATCGGATCCGGAAACATCGGCACCGATCTGATGTTCAAGATCATCCGCGGGTCGCAGACCCTGTCGGTCGCCGCCCTGGTGGGCATCGACCCGGCGTCCGACGGCCTGGCCCGAGCCGAGCGCCTCGGCATCGCGACGACGGCCGACGGCGTCGAGGGCCTCATCGGGATGCCGGGATTCGACGACATCGAGATCGTCTTGGATGCCACGTCGGCCGCCGCTCACGTCGCGAACGCCGAACGGCTCGCCCCCTACGGCAAGAGGCTCGTCGACCTCACCCCCGCCGCGCTCGGTCCCTACGTCGTGCCGCCGGTCAACCTGGGGGACCACCTCGACGCCGTGAACATCAACATGGTCACGTGCGGCGGCCAGGCCACGATCCCGATCGTGGCCGCGGTCTCGCGCGTCACGACGGTGCCCTACGCCGAGATCGTCGCCTCCGTGGCATCCGCCTCGGCCGGCCCCGGAACCCGCGCGAACATCGACGAGTTCACCGAGACGACGGCCCAGGCCATCGAGACGGTCGGCGGAGCCGGACGGGGCAAGGCGATCATCATCCTGAATCCGGCCGACCCGCCCCTGATCATGCGCGACACCGTCTTCTGTCTGACCGGCGAGGTCGATCAGGACGAGGTACGCGAGTCGATCGAACGGATGATCGCCGACGTCGCCGAGTACGTCCCCGGATACCGGCTGGTCCAGGAGGTGCAGTTCACTCCCGTCGACCCCGATGCCGTGCAGATCCTGCTCCCCGAGGGAGCGGGACCGGCGACCACGAAGGTATCGGTGTTCCTCGAGGTCGAAGGTGCCGCCCACTACCTCCCCGCCTACGCGGGGAACCTCGACATCATGACGTCCGCGGCCGTACGCGTCGCGGAGCGGATCGCGGCGCAGAGCACGGGGGTGGCCTGACATGACGACGCGGATCTACGTGCAGGACGTGACCCTGCGCGACGGCATGCACGCCATCCGACACCGGATCACACCCGAGAAGGTCGGCGAGATCGTCAGGGCACTCGACCGCGCCGGCGTGCCGGCGATCGAGGTCACCCATGGAGACGGCTTGGCGGGATCCAGCCTCAACTACGGACCCGGCAGCCACACCGACTGGGAGTGGATCGCCGCCGCCGTCGAGAACGCAGAGCGTGCGGTCATCACCACACTGCTGCTGCCCGGCGTGGGCACGGCCGACGACCTGCGCCGGGCCCGCGACCTCGGTGTCGGGTCGGTCCGCGTGGCCACCCACTGCACCGAGGCCGACGTGTCCGCCCAACACATCGCCCAGGCCCGAGAGCTCGGCATGGACGTGTCGGGCTTCCTCATGATGGCGCACATGAGCTCTCCCGCCGAGTTGGCGAAGCAGGCGGCGCTCATGGAGTCGTACGGGGCGCACTGCGTCTACATCACCGATTCCGCGGGGCGCCTGACCACGGACGACGTCCGCGACCGGGTACGGGCGTATCGCGACGTGCTCGACGCGGGCACGCAGGTCGGCATCCACGCCCACGAGAACCTCTCGCTCGCCGTCGCGAACTCGATCGCGGCCGTCGAGGAGGGCGCCGACCGTGTCGACGCCTCGCTCGCGGGGCAGGGCGCAGCGGCCGGCAACGCACCGATCGAGCCGTTCGTCGCCGTCGCGAACCTGCGCGGGTGGCAGACGGGGTGCGACCTGTTCGCTCTCGAGGATGCGGCGGACGATCTCGTGCGCCCTCTGCAGGACCGTCCGGTGCGGGTCGACCGCGCGACGCTCACGATCGGCTACGCCGGCGTGTACGGCAGCTTTCTGCGGCACGCGGAGACCGCGGCCGACACCTACGGCGTCGACGCGCGCGAGATCCTCGTCGAGGCCGGCCGCCGCGGCCTCGTCGGCGGCCAGGAGGACATGCTCACCGACATCGCACTGACCCTGCGGGCTCAGTCGAACTGACGAAAGGAACACAGATGAGCCGGACCTACGACCCGGGGCCGCGGATCGCCCACGCCGGGTCCATCGACCTCGGCACGACGGACCTGGAGCGCTCGCTCTGGTTCTTCCGCGACCTGTTCGGCATGGAGGTCGTCGCGCAGACCGACGGGGTCGCGTACCTGCGCGGCTACCAGGAACTCGTGCACCACTCTCTCGTGCTCACCCGACAGGATGAGGCGAGGGTCAACTCCTACAGCTTCCGCGTGCAGCGTCCGCAGGACGTGGAGCTGTTCGCGCAGGAGCTGGCCGAGCAGGACATCGAGGTCGTCGAAGTGCCCAGCGGACACGAGGCGGGGCGCGGCACCGCGATCCGGTTCCTCGTGCCGTTCAGCGAGCACCCGTTCGAGTTCTACTACGACATCGACAAGCCGCTGGCCGAGGAATCCGAGCGCTCGAAGCTTCCGACCAGCAGTTCGAAGCGCCGAGGCCTCGGGGTGCGGCGCCTGGACCACTTCAACATCCAGACCAGCCCCGGCACCATCAACCAGGCCGAGGCCTGGCTGCAGGAGCGGATGGGCCTCAAGCGCCGCGAGTTCATCATGATGCCGGACCACCCCACGACCCTCATGGCCTCGTGGATGTCGGTGACCAACCAGATGCACGATGTCGCCATCGGCGTGAACCGGCTCGAGCAGAACGCCCAGCTGCACCACGTCGCCTTCAATCTCGAGAACTATCACGATGTGCTCACCGCAGCCGACCGCATCCGCGACCTCGACGTCGAATGGGGAGTCGGGCCCGGCAAGCACGGCGTCGGACAGGCGATGTACCTCTACGTCCACGACCCCGGCTCAGGTCACCGCATCGAGCTGTACTCGGGCGGCTATCTCGTGTTCGACCCCGATTGGGAGCCGGTGGGCTGGCAGCCGGAGAACATCCCGCACGGCATGACCTGGTACGGCGAGGCGATCGACATCAGCCCCGGGAGCCGCGGTCGTGCGACGACGGGGTCGGCCGGACTTCGCGACTGACCCCGTGACAGCCGGAAGGCCCGCTCCCCAGCCGGGAGCGGGCCTTCACCGTGGACGGACGCCGGAGGGCGACCTCTGGTCGTCAGGCGATCGCGATCGGCACGACGGGGCTGCCCGTACCACCCTCGATCGGCAGCGGAGCGGTGACGAACAGGAACTCGTACGCCTCGTCGTCGGCGAGCGCCTTCAGCGACAGGTGCTCGATGAGATTGACCCCGGCCTTCACGAGGAACTCGATGTGTCCGCCGAGGAACACACCTTCGGACCAGGGCTGAACCTCCACTGTCGTGTTGTCGGCACCCACGAGCGACACGTCCTTGCTGTTGAGTAGACGGATCGCGGACAGTCCGAGCCCGGCCTGATCCAGCCGGAACTCCTGCGTCGTGGCGAACAGGTCGATCCACCCGGTGCGCACCAGTACGGCGTCCCCCGCTCTCAGCTCCACCCCCTGCCGCTCGAGCGCCGCCTCGACGTCGTCGGCGGTGATCTCCTAGCCGAAGTCGAGGTGGTCCACGCCCTTCAGCGCGCAGATGTCCAGGAGGATGCCGCGGGCGGCCACCGCCCCGACGTTCTGGATGCTGAGGTTCGTCGCCCCCTGATAGGGAGTCACCGCGTCGTGGGGGAACCCGTTGTAATGATGCTTGTCGGAGTACACGTGCACGAGCGCATCCATGTGCGTCGCCGTGTGCGTCGCCATGACGACGACGTCCTCGTTGGCACCGGTGCCGGGGGTGCCGTTGAACCCTTCGACGAACACGCGACGCTCGTCGCTGAAGTTCGTCAGGGTGAGGCGCTGGGGCGCACCGCGGAAGGCGAGGTGCGGCCCCTGTCGCGCGATCGGGATCGCGAGCGAGTAGACCTTGCCCGTCCGGACGGCCCCGACCGCGGCGCGCACCACGTCGGGCGTGAGGAGATTGAGCGCTCCACGCTGGTCGTCCTCGCCCCAGCGGCCCCAGTTGTCGTCTTCCATGACCTTCTGCTCCCTTGCTCGAACGATCTCAGATCTTCACAGTCTGCTCGCGCGGGGTGCGCGCCGGGTGGTCGGGGTTCGCGTACTCCTCGGGGACGAGGCCCATGAGCTGTCCCGTCACCAGCGCGGCTACGTGCGGCGCATACCAGCGGGCCTGCGGGAATGCGCCGAGCATGATCCACAGCCCCTTCTGCGCGGTCGGCTTCCAGACGTTGTTGATCTCACCGTCCGTGCCGAATCCCCACACCCTGCCGACCTTGTCGGCGACCTCGTCGCCGAAGTAGTCGGCGATCGCTCCCTCGATCGGCGCGTATCCCGTCGCCAGGACGACCGCGTCGAGGGCGCGCTCCGTGCCGTCGCGCAACACCAGGCCGTGTTCGGTGAAGCGCTCCACGTCGTCGTACTGGATCACGGGGATGTCCCCCTCGATGATCCGCTTCGATGCGCCGACGTCGAGGTAGTACCCGCCACCGGTCTTGAAGTAGTTGTAGAAGAATCCGAGGTCGCCATCGCCCGACCAGATCTTCATCCCGGCGTTGCGCAGCCCCTCATGCAGCTCCCTGTCGATCTCGTCGCCGATCTTGGTCTGAGCGAGGAAGTTGCCCTTCAGCTGCGGGTACACCAAGCCGGCCAGGAAACGCGCGTCCACGAGCTCCGTCGGGATGATCCGGGGGTTGTAGGGCGCGTACGACATGTTCGCCGTCGCGATGTCGAGCACGATCGCCGGCGACCTCTGGAGAATCGCGGAGCGCCCGCCGTGCTTGTGCACGTCGAGGGCCACATCGTGACCCGAGGTCCCTGTGCCGACGACGAGCACGTTCTTGTCGGTGTAGTCGCGGCCGCTGGTGAATCGGCTCGAGTGCACGACCTCCCCGGCGAACGTGTCGAGCCCGGGGATGTTCGGCACCTTCGGCTTCTCCGTGCCGCCCGTGGTGAGGATCACGTGGCGAGGATGCATCGTGCGCACCGTGCCGTTCGTGCGCACCTGCACGGTCCAGCGTTCCTGGTCCTCGTCGTACGTTCCCCCGAGGAACTCCGTCGACGTCCAGAAGTTGATGTCCATCGCGTTCACGTACGCCTGGAACCAGTCGGCGAGCTTGTCCTTCGGGATGTACTCCGGGAAGCTCTTCGGGAACGGCATGAACGGGAAGTGCAGCATGCCGTGGGGTTGATGCAGCAGGAGCGACTCATACCGCGTGCGCCACGTGTCGCCGACGTTCTCGTGCTTGTCGACGACGACGTTGGAGACCCCGTAGTAGTTGAGCCACGCGGCCGTGAACACGCCGAACTGGCCACCGCCCACCAGCAGCACATCGGGATCGGTGTCGGCGAAGGCGCTCTCACGCGCGCGGTACTCGCTCCACCGCACGTCGGGGTGGGTGTCGTCGAACCGGTCGCGGTACGGCCATGTCGGCGGGCGGTCGCGGAACTCGCTCAGGCGGGTCAGCAGATTCATCGCACGCCAGCCTGCAGGTGCGGTCTCGTCCTCGACGAGCCACGCCAGCCCGTCCCCCTGTCCCGCATCGATGTCGAAGCGGTGGAACACCTCGATCACCCGCGGCTCCTCCGACATGAAGAACGGTTCCGTCGGCTTGGATCCGTCCACGCGGAAGTCACGCGGATGCGTGCTCTCGGCGCTGGCGAGGATGAGATCGAGGACTCGATCGCGCTGAGACTCCTGCCTCAGGTTCCACGTCAACGCGCCCATGTCTCGGTAGTAGGTCTCCTCGAGGAAGAGGCCCTCGAGGGCGCCTCGATCAGCGTTCGCCAGGGCCTTGTTCAGGGCGCCCAGCCAGCGCTCCGCCCCTTCGAGCGCGGTCGCGCGGACAGCGGGATTCACCACAGCAGCTCCTTTGCTAGTGCGTTATGTGCACATACTGTGCTCACTAAAAGCACGCTAGCAGGCGCTCCTGCGCACCGTCAATGGATCGCGGCCGCCGCCGACCCGCGTCACGGCGGATCCCGCGCGCACGGCAGGCCGAATCGACCACAGCCGCACCCGGCGCCCCCGCCACGACCGATCGAGCCTGCTTCCGACACGAACGCGACCCTGGATGGGCCGGTAGGGCGATTCCGCGTCGGCGAGTTCGTTAGTTTAGCCTTAGTTAAGTCCGATGAAGCCAGCACGCGTCGGCGCCGGGCGACGAGCCGTATGCGTGCATCCCCAACGAGGAGTACCCGTGCAGGTGTCGGTACTCACGATGGGCAGCGCCCCCACGCAGACGACACCCCGGAAGGCGTGGCTGCGCCCGGCCTCCGTCGCGGTCCTGGTCCTGCTGCTCGGCGGCATGTGCGTCCTCAGCATCGCCGTCGGCTCCCGATTCGTGGCGCCGGATGAGGTGTGGCGACTCCTCTGGAACCCGGACGGCTCGCAGGATGCGCGGGTGATCCACGAGCTGCGGCTCCCCCGGACCGTCCTCGGCGTCGTCGCGGGCGCCGCTCTGGGCGTCGCGGGCGCCCTGATCATGGCCCTGACCCGCAATCCCCTCGCCGATCCCGGGATCCTGGGGGTCAACTCCGGCGCCCATCTCGCCGTGGCGCTGGCCATCGCGGGCCTGGGCATGACGTCGTTCACCCAGTACGTGTGGTTCGCGTTCGCCGGCGCCATCGTGGCGGCGGTCGTGGTCTTCCTGATCGGATCGGCGGGCCCAGCCGGAGCGTCACCGGTTCGGCTGACCGTGGCGGGCGTGGCGTTCGGCGCGGTCCTCAGCGGCGTCGCCACGGGTGTGACGCTCCTGGACCAGCGCACCTTCGATCTGCTGCGGGACTGGAACGCGGGCAGCATGGTCAACCGCGACCTGTCGCTGACGATGCAGCTGGTCCCCTTCGTCGCCGTCGGGGTGGTGATCGCGATCGCCCTGGCGCGTCCGCTCAACGCGATCGCGCTCGGTGAGGACATGGCGCGCTCCTTCGGCACGAACGTCACCGCCGTGCGGGTGTGGGGCGTGGTCGCGGTGACGCTGCTGTGCGGCGCGGTCACCGCGGTGGTCGGCCCGATCGCCTTCGTGGGACTCCTGGTGCCGCACATGGTCAGGTCGCTGGCGGGACCCGACCAGCGATGGATCATCGGCCTGACGCTCCTCGCCTCCCCGTCGCTGCTCCTCGCCGCCGACGTGCTGGGACGGGTGATCGTCCTCCCCGACGAGATGCCGGTGGGGATCGTCGTCGCCCTCATCGGGGCTCCCGTCCTGATCGTCCTCGTCCGCAGGAGCAGGGCGGTCTCGCTGTGACCGGCGCCGCGACTCTCCCCCGGTCGGGCGCGCGATGGCGTTCCTGGGCCGCAGGTCGGGCCCCTCGGACGGCGATCGTGACGGGCATCCTCGTCGCCGTCATCCTCGTGGTGTTCCTCGTCGCGTTGGGGAGCGGCCGATACGAGGTCTCCGGGATGCGCGTTCTGGAGATCCTCGTCGGGCAGGGAACACGGCCCGAGCGATATGCCGTGCTGGAGCTGCGCCTCCCCCGTGCCCTGTTGGCGATCGTCGCGGGGGCGGGTCTTGCACTCAGCGGCGCCATGTTCCAGTCGCTCACGCGGAATCCGCTGGGGAGCCCGGATGTCATCGGCTTCGCGAACGGGGCGTACGCGGGGGTGGTCCTGAGCATCCTGCTGTTCGGCGGCGGACGAGGCGTCGTCCAGGCCGGTGCCCTCCTCGGCGGCATCGTCACGGCGGTCGTGGTGTACCTCCTCGCCTTCCGACGCGGCGTGCACGGATTCCGGCTGATCATCATCGGGATCGCCGTCAGCATGATCCTCTCCGCCATGACCACGTGGCTGATGCTCCGCGCCCGCGTGGACACCGCCATGTCGGCCGCCGTCTGGGGAACGGGATCGTTGAACGGCGCGACCGGCGCGGATGTCGCGCAGGTCGGGATCTCCCTCGCCGTCCTGCTGCCGTTCGTGGCGATCTCCGCCAGATCCCTCAAGGCGCTCTCCCTGGGCGAGGACACGGCCGCCTCTCTCGGGGTGCGGGTGCGGTGGGCCACCCTGGGGATCAGCGTGCTCGGCGTCGCGCTCAGCGCGTCGGCCGTGGCCGTCACCGGCCTCATCATGTTCATCGCGCTGGCCGCACCGCAGGTCGCGCGTCGGGCCACCGGAACGGCGCATGTGCCGATGATCACGACGGCACTGATGGGGGCGGCGCTCTTGTCGCTCAGCGACTGGATCGCGCAGCACGGACTGGGCGACCGCGTCCTCCCCGTCGGGGTCGTGACCGTGTGCATCGGCGGCGGATACCTCGTGTGGCTGTTGATCAGAGAGGCACGTCGATCATGAACTCCGTTGGCGGACCCGCTCTGCGGGCGGAAGGCCTCACCCTCGGATACGAGGGCCGGACGGTGTCCGAGGACCTCGACCTCGACATCCCGACCGGCGGTCTGACGGTCATCGTTGGGCCGAACGCGTGCGGAAAGTCGACGCTGCTGCGCGCTCTCGCCCGGCTTCTGAGCCCGCAGCAGGGCCGGGTCCTCCTGGACGGGGCCGACGTCCACCGGATGAAGAGCAAGGACCTCGCCCGCAGACTGGGGATGCTGCCGCAGTCGTCGATCTCTCCGGATGCCATCAAGGTCACCGACCTCGTCGCGCGGGGCAGGCACCCGCATCAGAGTGTGTGGCGGCAGTGGTCCCCGCAGGACACGACCGCCGTCACGGAGGCGATGACCGCCGCGGGCGTCCTCGACCTCGCCGACCGCTACGTCGACGAGCTGTCCGGCGGGCAGCGTCAGCGGGTGTGGATCGCCATGCTGCTGGCCCAGGAGACCCCGTATCTGCTGTTGGACGAACCCACCACCTACCTCGACATCGCGCACCAGATCGAGCTGATGGAGCTCCTGACCGATCTGCACCGCGCGGGCCGGACCGTCGTGGCCGTGCTCCACGAGCTGAACCAGGCTGCGCGCTACGCCACCCACCTCGTCGCGATGCGCGATGGAGCCGTCGTCGCCAGCGGCCCGCCGCGCGACGTGGTCACCCCCGACCTCATCGGAGAGTGCTTCGGCCTGCCGGTGCACGTCATCGCCGACCCGATCTCGGGAGCACCGCTGGTGATCCCGATCGGTCGGGCCGACGATCGCGCACCTCTCGCCGCGCCACTCACCACACCCCCCGCAACACAGAAAAGAGGATCATGACCATTCGACGAACTCTCCTGGGAATCGCCGCGACGCTCGCCGCCGCGCTCCTGGTGACGGGGTGCGCCTCGGGCGCCACGGAGGAGACCCCCGCCGCGTCCGCGAGCACCCGGACCGTGGAGCACGCGTTCGGCAGCACCGAGGTCGCAAGCACGGATCGCGTGGCCGTGCTCGACGGCGATCGCGTCATGGAGGCCGTCGTCGCACTCGGCGTGCAGCCGGTCGCCGCGGTGAAGCCTCCGCTGACCGGCGACTACTCGAAGGTCGTGGACGAGAAGCTGGAGACCGAGCCCGCCAATCTGGCAGGCGCGGAAGGCGAGGTGGACTACGAGGCGCTCCTCGCCGCCGAGCCGGATCTGGTCATCATGCACGTCCTTTCCGACGCCGACCGCGAGGTCTACGACCGCGCCAGCGAGATCGCGCCGACCGTGGCGATCACCTACACAGAGGTCGGCTGGCGCGACACCCTCAACCAGGTCGCAGAGGCACTGGATCGCACCCCGCAGGCGGACGAGCTCCTGGCCTCCTACGACGCCGCCCTCGCGAAGGCCGACGACGCCGCCGGCGCCGACGGCACGACGCTGAGCGTCGTACGCGTGCGTTCGGACCAGGTGCGCTACATGACGCGCGACGGGTCGTTCGCCTGGTCCGTGCTGAAGGAACTCGGCTACACGGCGCCGGCGACGCAGGAAGCCGGCGGCACGGAGAAGACCACCGTCACCGTCAGCCTGGAGAACGTCGACCTCCTCGTCGCCGATCGGGTGCTCGTCCTCGTCGACGCGGGCACGGATGACGCGGTGAACGCCCTCCTGACCAACCCGCTGTTCGCGAACGCCGAGGTGACGAAGCTCCCCTCCAGCGACTTCCTCTTCGGAAACGTGCTGACCGCGCAGCGCATGCTGGATGAGTTCGGCAGCGCCTGATCGTCGTTCCTGCCCGGCGGACGCGTCGAGCGTCTGCTGGGCAGGACCGTCGGTCATCGATCCGGGGCGGACGAGCCGCCGCGAGCAGGCCTGCGCGGTTCGCTCATCCGCCCTGTCGGAGTCGATGGCGGGCCGGGCCGGATACGCGCGCGGATGGCTCGCCGTCGAGCACGCGGGGCCGTGGGGCCGCGAGGCCGTCGTCGAGGCGCTCTCGGGAGCACTCCGAGACGCGGACCTGGACGGCATCCGCGTCGTCCTCATCCGCCGCCGGGCCGGCCGCGCACCGACAGAAGGCCCGCGTACGGCCTTCCTCGCGTGGAGCGCGGGGCGCGCTCCGTGGGTCCGCCAGGTGTCGATCTCGGGTCTCGACGAACTCACGGGGCTCGTTCCATCGATCGCAGAGCGCGAGCCCGACGTCGGGTCGGTGCCGCACGCGCCGGTCGTGCTGGTCTGCACGCACGGGAAGCGCGACGCGTGCTGCGCCGAGTTCGGGCGCCCCGTCCATCGCGCCGTGCGGGGCCGGACCGACGCCGACGTCTGGGAATGCACCCACATCGGCGGAGATCGCTACGCCGCGAACATGGTGATCCTGCCCGAGGGTCTGTACTTCAGCAGGCTGACCCCCGCCACGGCGGATGCACCGATCGACGCCTACCTTCGGGGGCGCCTCGAGCTGTCCACCTACCGGGGACGTTCGTCCCGGACGATGGCCGAACAGGCCGCGGAGCACGCGGCACGCGTAGCGACCGGCGCGGACAGTCTCCAGGCCGTCGAGATCATCAGGAGCGAGGAGACGGCGGAAGCGGCGACCGTGACGCTGCGCTGTGACGGAGAGCTCTTCCACGCCGAGCTCCAGGAAGCGCCGGTCCTCGACGGCGGCGTATTCCACGAGTGCGGCCACCTCGATCGACCGGACACGTGGGAGTCCTGGACGTCGGCACGGCTGGAGCCGCTTCCGGCATAGGTGGCGCGTGCCGGACGCCGGCCCGCCCCTCGGCGCGGAGCTTCGCGAGGATCAGCCTCCGCCGCCCCGTCCTCCGCAGCACGGTCGACGGCCGCGCGTGTCAAAAGCAGGCTCAACCGACCGGCAACGACACTCACCGCCACTCCACCTGCGTTACAGCCTGCTTCCGCCACCCGAAGTGCGCCGCACGCGGCCAGCCCGACGCGGTCTGCCGGCGGGCCGGTCGGCCAGACGCCCCATCCCGCCCGTGCGCGCCGCGGCCCAGGGCACCCCGTCGACAGCTCACACGTCCTTCACGGAGTGACGTTCCCGGAGATCACCCGTGCGGCGTCGTCAGCGCGGGCCTCGGGATCGCGTTGGTCGCGTCGAGCGCGAGACGCTGCAGCGCGTGGCGGAGGGCCTCGGCGATGCGCCGATGGCTGATGTCGGCGGCCGCATCCGCGTCGCCGTCGGCGATGGCGTCGCATTCGTCGGCGCGAAGTTCCACTGCTCGACGGATCAGGTCCACGTCCTGCCGGACCTGCATCCGGAGGCGCATCAAGGAGCTGCGACTGGCGGCGAGCGGGGCGATCAGCAGTCGGTTCGAGACGACGGCGGCCAGCATCTCGTCGAACCGATCGTTCACGGCGAGGACATCGTCGAGGTCCGGTGCATCCGACCCGGCCTCGTCGAGCAGCCGACGGTAGGCGGAGGCGACCGTCCTGAACTCCTCGTGCTCCGGAGCGTGGGCCACCAGCTGGACCATGTACGTCTCGAGGGCATCGATGAGCTGGAAGATCTCGATCGTGCGCTCGGTGTCGATCGCGGTCACCACCGCGATCCCGCCGGGTCTCTGCGCCACCAGCCCGTCGAGCTTCAGGCGCGTCAGCGCGTCGCGAACCGGTGTGCGTGAGACGGAGAGCCGCGTGGCGATCTCCTCCTCCGGAAGGAGCGACCCGGGCGGGAGCACCTGCCGCACGATCTCATCCAGCAGCACGCGGTACACCTCATCGCCCCGCTTGCTCATGACCCCAGTATCCCGCACACGTCCGTCCCCTCTTCCGGAAGCGTTGCATCCACGGAGTCGCTTTGTATACTGCGCTGTATAGCGAAAGGAAGAGACCGATCATGGCCGGACAGACGCCGAAGAAATCCGTGCTGATCGTCGGCGCATCGCGGGGGCTGGGAGAGGCGATCGTGGAGGAGTATGTCTCCCGAGGAGCGGACGCCGTCGGTACCGTCCGGGGCGACGACCTCACACCGCTCCATGAGTTCGCGGCCCGCGTCGGCGACTCGGTCGAGATCGAGCACGTCGACATCGACGACCCCGACCAGCTCGACGCCCTCGCCGGACGCCTCACCGGGCGCGAGTTCGATCTGCTCTTCGTCGTCGCCGGCATCTCGCTGGCGCCCATGGAGGACATCGCCGTCCAGATCTCGACCGACGACTTCGCCCGGATGATGGTCACGAACGCCCTCGGCGTGATGCGTGCGGTCGAGGCGCTCCAAGGCCTCGTCTCCCCCACCGGGACGATCGCCGTGATGTCCTCCGGCCAGGGGAGCATCGCCGACAACACCTCGGCGGGCTTCGAGGTCTACCGTGCGACGAAGTCGGCTCTCAACCAGCTGATGCGCAGCTACGCGGTGCGTCACGCCGGTGATGCCCGCAGCATCCTGCTGATGGCCCCGGGCTGGGTGAGGACGACCCTCGGCGGTCCACACGCGAGGCTCGAGATCGGCGACAGCATCCCTCCCCTGGTCGACACCGTCGAAGCGCAGCGGGGCACGCCGGGGCTGCAGTACCTCGACCGCACCGGGGCGACCATCCCCTGGTGAGCGCCCTCGGCGTCACGGAGCACGGCGCCACCTCGCCGATCCATGTCGCGCCCAGCGCCCCCGCGAGCATCCTCGTCGACGCGGACGTGTCAGAAGCAGGCTCGACCCCGCGGCACCTACGCAGACCGCCGCCCCAGCTGTATCTGGGCCTGCTTCCGACACGCGTCACTCGCGACAACCGTCGTGGATCTTGCGAGCCCTCGCGCTGCGATGCCCCGTCACACGGTGGACGCACGATGGATCGACTCGATGGAGTCACCCAGGGTCCGGTCGAACTCGTCGCCCGGCTGGTGCACCGTAAGCCCCTCGAGCAGCGCACCGCTGGAGCTCGCGATCAGTCCGGGGTTGCGGGCGAGCCGTGCGTTCGCGTCGTCGCGGTCGGAGCCGCCCGACAGGGCCACGACGCGGGCGACACGGGGATGGGCGATCAGGTCGGCGTAGAAGCCGTCGACGCTCGGGATGGTCACCGCGATCGCGACCTTCTCCGACCCGGCGAGCACATCCAGCTCGCGCAGCAGCACCGCCTTCAGCAGTTCCTCGGCCTCCGCCTTGTCGGGTGCGTGGACGTCGACCTCGAGCTCGAGGATCGGCACGAGCCCCGCGGCCAGGACATGCTCCGCGACGCGGACCTGCTGCGTCACGACCAGCTCGATCCCGGCCCTGTTCGCGGCATGGATGACCGACCGCTCCCTCGTGCCGAAGGTCCCCCGCCCCGCGGCGCGGGCGAGGAGCGCGTCCAGGCCCGGGATCTCGCGCATCGTCTGTACACCGTCGCGGACCCGATTCAGCCCCGCATCGATCTTCCGGAACGGCAGGATGCCCTTCACCGCCCACAGGTACTCGGCGATGCCACGCCCGTCGACCTCCTGGTCGAGGGTGCCCTCGACCAGGATCGCCCCGAGAATCCGCTCGTTCGTGAACACCGGGCTGGTGATCACCCTGGTGCGGACGGCGCGGATGAGGTCGAACATCTCCCCCTCCCCCGCGTGCTGCGCGTCATCGACCCCGGACAGGGCGAGCGCCGTCGGGGTGTCGCCGCCGCTCTGATCCAGAGCGGCGAGAAACCCCTCCCCGGTCTGGAAACGGGTCAGCTGCTCGGTATCGGGCATCCGGGTCTCCTCGGCTCGAGCGGACGGGTCAGCCCTGGCGGCCCTTGAAACGCGGGGTGAGCTTGTTGATGACGTAGACCCGGCCGCGACGGCGCACGACCTGCGCTCCGGGCTGGTTCTTCAGCGACTTGATCGAGGCGCGAACCTTCATGACGGCTCCTTTGTGAGAACGATTATCATTAGGGATGATACCGTCAGCGAGCAGAGCGGAGAAACAACGGTGGATGCAGTGGGCGTGATCGCGGTCGTCGGCGCGTGCGGGCCGGAGCGGCTGCGCTATGCGAGACGGCTGGCGCAGCTGACGAACCGGGCCTTCTTCCCCGCGTCGCACTTCGCCGGCTCACCCGACCCGGCGCAGGAGGCCGCCGTGCTCGCGTCGTGGGCCGACCCGGCGGTGGGCGCGGTCGTCGAACTGCCCGACGAGGTGGTGGCGACGGAGCTGATCGGGACGTTCGCCGATCAGGCGGAGCACACCCGCCTCCTCGGCCTCGTCTGCGTCGTCGACGCGACGCATCTGCTCGATGACCTGCGCCGCGACGACTACCTGCCGCTGCGCGACGCGGACAGCGGCATCGCGGCGCCGATGACCGCGCGCCCGCTGTTGACCGTCCTGCAGATCGAGTACGCCTCCACGATCGTGTTCGTCGGATGGGAGGCGCTGCCCCCGGTCGAGCTCGCGACGATCATGGCGTTGGTCAGCCACCTCAGCCCGTTCGCGCGACTGCGGCTGGATCGTCGCGCGATCGAGGATGTCAGTGCGACCGACTCCCGCGCGGTAGAGCAGCCCCGGCCCGGCTGGGTGAGCATGCTCAACGGGGACTTCGCGCCGCACATGACCGACCCCCGCGTCAGCGCATTCCGCTACGAGCAGGTGCGGCCGCTGCATCCGGGGCGCCTCATGACGCTGCTCGACCGGATCGAGGCCGGGGAGTTCGGCACCCTGGTGCGCTCAGCCGGATTCTGTCGGCTCGCGACCCGCCCGCACGTCACCGCGCAGTGGGAGCACGCCGGCCGGATGTTCTCCCTGCACCCGCTCGTCGGCGACGACAGACTGACGGATGACGAGGAGCTGCTCGCGGTCGGGCAGGATCTTGCTCTCATCGGCGTGCACTTGGACCTCGAGCGGCTGACGTCAGCCCTGGACGACGCCGCGCTGACCGACGCCGAGCTGGCGGCGGGCTCGACCGCCTGGGCGGGCTTCCCCGACCCGTTCCCGGCCTGGCAGACGGCGGGCGACCGAGCGGACTGAGCCGTCGCGACGCGAGCCGGCACGACGAGGGGGACGTGCCGCCGAAGCGGGACGCCCCCCTGTGCGCGAGCGCTGATCAGTGCTCGTCGTAGTGCTCGCCGTGGACGGCGTGCTTGTGCCCGTCGTGGACGTAGTCGACGTGATCGCCGTGCTCGACGGCCTCGTGGCCGCAGTCGGCGCCGTGCGCGTGGTCGGCCGGGGTGTGCTCAGCGACGGACTCGTGCTCGTCGTAGTGGTCACCGTGCTCTGCGTGCCGGTGCGTGCCGTGCAGGTAGTCGACGTGATCGCCGTGCGGGACGGCCTCGTGGCCGCAGTCGGCGCCGTGCGCGTGCTCCGCGACGCTGTGCTCGGCGTGGGTGTATGCCAGGGTCATGCTCTCTGTTCCTTCCGTGATGATTCCGCCGCCCGGTCGGGTGCGGTGGGCTCTTGGACGTGCGCGAGCGCGTCGGCGACGACGTGCGACACGTGCACGTCGGCCACCTCGTACGTGACCTCCTTGCCGCTGCGCATCGCGGCCACCAGGCCCGACTGACGCAGCGAACGCAGGTGCTGCGAGACCAACGGCTGCGACATTCCCGTCGCCTCCGCCAGCGCATTCACGGTTCTCGGATCCTCGCCGATGAGCCGCAGCAGCCAGAGCCTCGACTCGTTGCCGAGCACTTTGAACAGCTGCGCCGCATCGGCAAGTCCCGGTTCCCCGCGCACGTCTCGATCCCATCACACGTATAAACAGATTGCAATATGACTATAGCTATTGAGATGCGTTCTCGCGCCGCACCCGTCAGCCGCGACGGTGCTCGCCGGACGCGTCACCTGCCTGCGTCGCCGGAACCGCCCCCGTCGCCGTCACCCACCTCAGCAGGTCTCATTCCGTCCATCATGGGTGCGCGCGCATCCGGCTCTTCTTGTTCTTGTTGCCGCAGGTGTTCATCGAGCACCAGCGGCGGTTGTCGCCCCGGCTCGTGTCGAGATACAGACCGGCGCAGTCGACGCCGTCGCAGGTCTTGACCCGTCCGGCGTCGTCACCGCCGAGGAGCGCGATGACGTCGCGGGCGATGACGGCGAGGGCAGCGCGCACCGGGCGCGGACCGTCCAGGCGCCACCGCATCCCCGTCCCGGTCTGCTCGGGGACGGGATGGCCGGCCGCAGCCGCCGCGTTGAGGAGGCGAGAGTCGGGTGGGTCACGGACGAGGTCGCCCGCGATGGCGGCTCCGAGCCGGTAGACCGTTTCACGCAACGCGATCGCCTCCGCCAGGTCTGCGGTCGTGGGCTCCTGTTCGGGGTCGAGGCCGTTGGCGGCAGGCCACAGCCGCAGTCTCTCCGGGGTGGTCAGGCGATCGAACGGATCAGCGCCGAGGCGGCGGCTGAGAGTCGCGGTGTAGCGGGAGGCGAGGCGCTCGAGCGACTCCGCCGACGGTTCCTGCGCTTCGTCGACCGATGCGCGGGCAGGTGTCACCGAACTGGTCATATCGCCCCCGGAGCGACGCCGGGGCCGCCCGCGCGGAAGCTCGCACCGCTCGGTTGGCGTTCCCGTTCGGATCGCTCACGAGCGATATCCGCGCGGATCCTGCGGCTGTGGTCGCCCTCGAGCCCGCTCATCCATCCGAAGACGGCGAACGGAAGCGCGACGGCGGCCAGGAACACCGCGAAGAAGGCGAACAGGATGCCGCAGAGCAGTCGGTACGCGACCATTCCCAGGGGGAGCAGCACGAGGCCGATGAGGTCACCGAACCCGTATCGCGACGCGATGAGGTACAGCCCGCCGACGAGCGCGAAGCCGATCAGCGTCCACATGCCCACCTGAACCCCGGCACTCCCCCATCTGAGGAGAACGGGCCCCAGCTGACCGTGCTGCGCAGCGACGGCGAGCAACACCCAGACGCTCGCTGCTGCGGGAGATCCGATCAGCGGAAGCATCTCGTAGCCGAACAACGCGTCGTCGTCGCGCCTGCCTCGCCACACAGGGATGACGACCATGCCGATCAGCAACAGCATCACGAGGAACACGGCGACGGCGTTGACGGCGTCGACGCGCGACGCGACGATCGGCGGAGCAGAGACGGTCAGCCAGTCCGCGATCGGCGAGAGCCCGAAGCCGCGAGCAATCGCGGCGATGGACTCCAGCGGGCGGTTTCCATTCATCAGGGAAACCACGACGAGCGCAGCCGCTGCGCAGCCCGTCAGGTTGTACAGCTGCTCTCGATTCTCCGTCCAGGTCTTGATCGCCTCGGGAACCGCTTTGATGACGCCGAACATGTTGCCTCCCTGTGCCGTCACACAGCGCCAGCGTGACACGGACCACGGACACAGACGAGGCAACGCCGACGCCCGAGCCCTCAGCAGGTCTCGGATTCTCCGGCTAACGGGGCGTGAACCCGTGACCCATCTCCGGCACGGCCAGCACCGCCTCCGGAACCACGATCGGGTGCTCTTCCGTTCGGCGCCGCGCCCCCGTCGATCTCCGGTGCGGCGAAGAAGGCCCGCTCATGCTCCGAGGACAGCCGGAATGCGTTCCACATCGCGCCCCGCGTCGCCCCGTCGGAGGCAGCGGCTCGTCGGGTGACGGTGTCGATGGCGGTGCGGGTGGATGCCGCGAAGGCGGGGTCGGCGTAGGTGTCAAGCCAGGAGCGGTAGGGATGCTCCGGATGCGAGAGCCGCTGCAGGCGTTCGCCGACGTCCTGGTAGATCCAGAAGCAGGGCAACAGCGCGGCGACGAGCACGCCGTAGTCGCCGCGCGCGGCGGTCGCAAGGAGGTGGTTCAGGTACGCCGTCGTCACGGGATCGGGCTCGGCCGACCGCAGGGCCTCGTCGGTGAGCCAGCTCTCATGCAGCTGCAGCTCGCCGGCGATCGAGCCCTCTGCGCATCCGGCCCAGAACGCCTGCTCCGCCGAGGTGGGGGCGAGGCGTGACGCGTCGGCGAGCACCCGGGAGTAGTCGCGCAGATAGAGGGCGTCCTGGGCGAGGTAGCGCAGGAACGCGTCGCGATCCAGCGTGCCCGCCCCGAGCCCGCGCACGAACGGCAGCTCATCGATATCGGCGCGGATGCCGGCGGTCCCGTCCCACCACTCCGCCTCCACCTCGGCCGGAGCCGGTGCAGTCACAGTGCCGCCGCGGGCCCACAACCCCGCGAAGTGGCTGACCGGCCCGTGCCCGGCTCCGACGGCGAGCTCGGCGCCGTGGCGGATGCTCTCGGTGAGCCACCGCTTCGACTCCCGCGTCGCGCGCACCCAGTCCCCCGACGCGGCGATGCGCGTCGCGAGCGCCGACGACAGGGAGCAGCCCGTTCCGTGGGTGTTCCGGGTCTCGACCCGGATGCCGGGGAACTCCGTCACCACGACGGTCCCGTCGACGGCTTCGACGAGCGCGTCGGGCATCTCGGCGCCCGAGAGGTGTCCGCCCTTGGCGAGCACCCGCACCCCGCGATCCAGGGCGACCCGGCCCGCCTGCGCAAGCACCTCGTCCCAGGTGACGGCGACCGGTGCGTCGGCGAGGATCGCCAGCTCCGGGATGTTCGGGGTCACCAGATCGGCGTGCGAGACCAGCCGACGCAGAGCGTCCTCCGCGTCGGCGTCCAGGAGCCGGTCGCCGCTGGTGGCGACCATCACCGGGTCGAGCACCACCAGGGGCGGCCGCACCCGGTCGAGCCAGCCGGTGACCGTCTCGATCACCTCGGTCGTGGCGAGCATCCCGATCTTCACCGCGTCGATCTCGACATCGTCGGACACGGCATCGAGCTGCTCGGCCAGGAAGGCCACCGGGGGCACGTGCACGGAGCGCACCCCGTGCGTGTTCTGCGCCACCAGCGCCGTCACGACCGCCATCCCGAAACCGGCTCTGCGCATTCTAGGTGGGGGTGAGGGGGTCAAGTCCGCCGGCGATCAGGAGCATGCGGAGCCGGTAGTTGTCGTAGTTGGTGAAGCCGCGGGCGATCCGGCG